>DATDJN010000312.1:0-7084 GCA_036520515.1 Rhizobiaceae bacterium | reverse complement strand
AAGCCGGGTCGCCGACGCCCTGTTCGAGGGCCACCGCAAGAACCAGGCTCTCCAGGAAACCCCAGAGATCGAGATGGACGCGCGCCTGACGGTGTCCGGCAACGAGCTCTTGCGCGGCAAGGATTTTGCCCAGATGACGGCGGCGGAACTGGCCGATGCGACGCGGGCGATCTCGCAGCTCAGATTGCCCTTCGACATGGTGCGCACACGCCGCTTCCGCGCCGACCCGGCCGGCCGGCGCATCGATCCCCGCGCCATGATGCGGCTCGCCTCGCGCACCGGCGGCGCGCTCATCCTGCCGCGCTTCCGCTCGCCGCGCGAGGTGCATCCGCCGTTGGTCGTGCTCGCCGACATTTCCGGCTCGATGAGCCAGTACTCGCGCATCTTCCTGCACTTCCTTCACGCACTGACCGAGAAACGCCGGCGGGTACACACTTTCGTCTTCGGAACGCGGCTGACCAACCTGACGCGGCAGATGCGTCATCGCGATCCGGACGAGGCGCTCGCCGAAGCGTCCGCGGCCGTCAAGGACTGGTCCGGCGGCACGCGCATCGGCGAAACGCTTGCCGAGTTCAACCGGCTGTGGTCGCGGCGGGTGCTCGGGCAGGGCGCCGTGGTGCTCCTGATTACCGACGGGCTGGAACGCGATGAGACCGCCGGCCTTTCGCGGGAGATGGAGCGGCTCAAGAAGTCTTGCCGGCGCCTGATCTGGCTGAACCCGCTGCTGCGCTTCGACGGTTTCGAGGCCAGGTCGCGGGGGGTGAGGGCGATGCTGCCCCATGTCGACGAGTTCCGCGCCGTGCACAATCTCAACGCGCTCTCCGACCTCTGCGCGTCGCTCGATAGGTCGGTTTCGCGTGATGTCGATCCGCGCTTGTGGCTGGAGCCCCGAGCCGCATAAGATCGCGATGGAGGAACTTTCATGGAAAACGCTGCTCATCTCGATGATGCCCGCGATCCGCTGATCATCGCGGAAGGCTGGAAAGGTGAGGGCCGCGACGTCGCGATCGCCACGGTTGTGGAGACCTGGGGCTCGGCGCCGCGCCCGGTCGGCAGCCATCTCGTGATAGACGCCGAAGGCAATTTCCACGGTTCGGTTTCGGGCGGCTGCGTGGAAGGCGCGGTCGTCACCGAGGCGATCGACGTGATCGATACGGGCAAGGCGAAGATGCTGGACTTCGGCGTCGCCGATGAGACCGCATGGCAGGTCGGCCTTTCCTGCGGCGGCCGCATCAAGGTCTATGTCGAGAAGCTGGGCTGAGGCCGCGAGCATGGATATCGGCACCCTCACAGCCCTGAACGAGGAACGCCGCGCCCGTCGTGCGACAGTTCTGGTCACCGACCTGGAAGCTGGCGCCGCCACACTGGTCCGCGAGGACGAGCAGGTCGGCGGTGAGCTTGGAGCGGCGCTGGCAAACGCGTTCCGCTCCGGCCATTCGGGCTCGGTCGAGGCCGGTGGCCGAAAGCTTTTCCTGAACACGCATTTGCCGCAGCCGCGGCTGGTGGTGATCGGCGCGGTGCACATCAGTCAGGCGCTGGCGCCGATGGCGCGCATTGCCGGCTATCCGCTGGAGATCATCGATCCCCGCACGGCTTTCGCCAGCACCGACCGTTTTCCTGATGTCGTCCTCTATCCGGAATGGCCGGAAACGGTGCTCGCCGACAAGCCTCTCGACGCCTACACCGGGCTGGCGGCCGTCACCCATGATCCCAAGATCGATGATTTCGCGCTGAAGGCCGCACTCGATGCGGGCTGCTTCTATGTCGGAGCGCTGGGCAGTCGCAAGACGCATGCGAAGCGTGTGGAACGCCTGCTGGCGCTGGGCGCAAAGCCGGAGGACATCGAGCGTATCGCAGCGCCCATCGGCCTCGACATCGGCGCCGCCAGCCCCGCTGAAATTGCCGTAGCCGTCCTGGCGCAGGTGGTGCGCGCCTTCCGCTCGCGCGGCATGACCGGGGAGCGCCAGCCCAAGGGCGAAGCGGCATGAAATTCGGGCCGGTGCGGGTGGAGGATGCCGAAGGCGCGCTGCTCGCCCACGCCACAACAGTCGGCGAGCGCCGCTTCCGCAAGGCGCACCGCCTCACCGCCGGGGACATCACTTTCCTGAAATCGGCTGATATCCGCGAGGTGGTCGCGGCCGTCCTGTCCGCCGACGAGCTGGACGAGGACGCAGCGGCCGCAAGGATCGCCGGCGCAATGCGCTTTCGCGGTGTCGAGGTGAAGCCGGCGGCGACCGGCCGCGTCAACCTGCACGCGGACGCAGCGGGCGTCTTCACGGTCGACAAGGCTCTTGTCGATAGCCTCAACGCCATCGATCCCGCGATCACGCTGGCGACGGTCGCCGAGTTCAAGCCGGTCGAGAAGGGCGACATGGTCGCGACGGTCAAGATCATACCCTTCGCCGTCGAGCGCGCCTTGACCGACAGGGCCGCCACGCTTCTCGCGGCGTCGGAGATTTTCGCGGTCCATGCGTACAGGCCGATGACGGTGGGCTTCGTCCAGACCGTTCTTCCGGGCCTGAAGGACGGCGTTCTGGCGAAAACCACCCGCGTGATGGCGCACCGCCTGGCGCGCTCGGGCAGCATGATCGGCGGCGAGTTGCGCACGCCGCACGAGGCCGGCCCGCTGACCGAAGCGATCAGGACGCTTGCCGCCGCGAACGACATGGTCATCGTCTTCGGCGCGTCGGCGCTTTGCGATTTCGACGACGTCATCCCGGCGGCGATCAGGCAGTCCGGCGGCGAGGTGCTGCGCGCGGGAATGCCGGTCGATCCCGGCAACCTGATGGTTCTGGGGCGGCTCGGCGGCAAACCCGTTATCGGCGCGCCGGGCTGCGCGCGCAGCCCCAAGGAGAATGGTTTCGACTGGGTGCTCGATCGCCTGACCGCCGGGCTCGACGTAGAGGCCAGCGACATCGCCGGCATGGGCGTAGGCGGCTTGCTGATGGAAATCCCGACACGGCCGCAGCCGCGCGAGATTCCGCCGCCTTCGGCAGCAAACAAGGTGTTCGCCGTCGTGCTCGCCGCTGGCCGCTCCAGCCGCATGGGCGGGCCGAACAAGCTGATGGCGCATTTTGCCGGCAAGCCGCTGATCCGCCGAACCGCCGAGCGCACGCTGGCGTCGAACGTTTCTGGCGCAGTCGTTGTCACCGGCCATCAGGCGGCGCGCATTCGCGAGGCGCTGGACGGGCTGGATATCGGCTTCGCGCACAATCCCGACTTCGCGTCGGGGCTTTCAGGCTCGCTCAAGGCAGGCGTCGCCGCAGTTCCCGATGATGTCGACGGCGCGCTGATCCAGCTCGGCGATATGCCGGCGGTCTCGTCCTCCGATCTCGACCGCCTCATCTCCGCGTTCTTGAAGGAAGGCGGACAGGCGATCGTGCGGGCCACCCATGACGGCAAGCGCGGCAATCCCGTCATCCTGCCGCGCGCGCTCTTCGGCACCGTGGCCCAGCTCGAAGGCGACACCGGCGCGCGCCATCTGGTCGAGGCCGGGCTGATGCCCGTCGTCGATGTCGAGATCGGCGCGGGAGCTTCAATCGACGTCGACACGAGAGACGCCCTTGAAAGCGCCGGTGGCGTGCTACAGGACTGACGGATGCCTTTTCGCCGGTCGCCACTCCTCGCCCTTCTTCTGCTCCTGCCACTGACCTCGCAGGCCAGCGCGCAGACGCTGAAGCCGTTCAAGGACGAGCTGTTCGCCTATCCTGGCACCATCTCCTCAGAAGCCGGCGGCGCCTACCTCGTGGTGGATTATAGCGAGGCGCGCGACATAAACCAGCGCGACCAGGTTCCGGAGCGGCGCGTGCGCGGCAAATACGTCTCGACCGGTGTGCGCAAGGTCCAGCAGGATCTCTCGCTGAAGACCGACATCGGAACCATCAGGCATTTCGCCGTCGGCAAGACCGAGGGCGCGCGCATCATCACGATCTACCTTCACGGCCAGGGTGGCAGCCGCAAGCAGGGCGTCGACGACTTCAGCTTCGGCGGCAATTTCAACCGCATCAAGAACCTGATGGCGGAAAATGGCGGCCTCTATTTGTCGCCGGATTTTTCGGATTTCGGGGAGAAGGGTGCGGCCGAGATCGATGCTTTGATCGCCCACTATGCGGAGAAATCGCCCGGCGCGAAAATCTTCGTCGCCTGCGGCTCGATGGGGGGCATGCTCTGCTGGCAGCTTGCCTCGAAGGGTTCGGTCGCAAGCCAATTGTCCGGCCTGCTGCTTCTGGGCTCGCTCGGGGACGACGGCTTCCTGTCGAGTGCCGCCTTCAAGCGAAAAGTGCCGGTGTTCTTCGGACAGGGCAGCCGCGACACCGTCTTCCCGGTCGAGAAGCAGGAGGCTTTCTATCGCTCGATCCTGGCGAAATCCTCCCGCTATCCCACGCGCTTCGTGCGTTTCGAGACCGGCACCCACGGCACGCCGATCCGCATGACCGACTGGCGCGAGACGCTCAACTGGATGCTCTCTGCGGGGCCTTGATCAGGGCGGCGTCTGGAAGTCGAGCACCGTCTCCGGATTGATCTCGCCATCATAGGACGCATCAACGTCGTATTTCACCAAAGTGAACTCGCCGTTGCGGAACATCCATGTGCCTGACGATGACGCGTCGCCGACGCCGCGCCATTTGGGCGCCGAGGTGATCGAATGGCTCGCCTCGTCGTAGAAGGAGTTCGCCAGCTTCCCGTCGGCGGTGTAGCCGATGATGGAGATGCTCTCGACCTTGCCTTCGCTGTCGTCGTTCTCGTAGCGGATATCGAGCTCGGGCGTCGCGAACTGCAACTCGCGCAGGCCGTTGTCCGCGTCATGCTGGTAGTAGACGTGGTTCTCATTGTAGGCGCCCGCGCTGCAATAGAAGCGGAAAAGCCGCGCCTCGCGTTCCGGCTGGTCGTCCGTGTCGGAGGCATAGCGGAAAGCTATCTTATACTCTTCCGCTTCAGCCTGGCTCGGGTCGGCGCCTGGCAGGTGCCGGTCGCATTCCGTGTGCGCAGCCTCGAATGCCGCCTTCGCCTGCAACAGGATCGTGTCGGTCTTCTCCGGCGCAGGCGCATCGGGACAGCTTTCCGGCAGGGCCCGGTCGTAGGGCTGGTCCGACGCCTTCAGGTTGCCTTTCTCGATATGCAGCGGGTGGAAGGGTGGCTCCTGGATTGCCGGATTGGCGAGCCGCGCTGTGTAGCAGCCAGCGAATACCTGCTCGCTGCCGTCCTTGTTGAAGGAGATGATCGCCACCGGCACGTGGTAGAATGTGCTGCCGGCCGCGCCCTCCATCGCGACGTCGCCGGTCGTCACGTTGACCTGAGTGGTGTTCTCGAAACCCTTCGAGAAGGTCGCCACGTCCTTGGCGGGCTTCTGGTCGCCGAAATAGTCCCAGGCGCGGGCATATTCCTTGCGGTTCACCGCATTGTAGAACGAGTTGACGATCGACGCCGCGCTCGACCGGTCATCGATGTAGCGCGCCTCCTGCCCCGAGGCCTGGACACTGGCAAGGCACGACAACAGTGCTGCCGCCGGCGCGACGAGAGGGAAATGCCGCATGATCGAATCTCCACCGCTTTCCCAAAGGTTATACCAGCGATTGCGGCGCGCGGGTGACGCTTGCAAACAGGCGGAGAGGGGCACTATCTGATCAAGGAATGTCCCCTGGGAGGATCTCCGTGGTTTCCATTTACGATGTTTCGGTTCCCGTCTTCGCTGAACGGCTGAGGGCTCTGGCGCTGGTCCTGACCAGGGCGGAGGCGAACGCCGCAGAGCGCAAGATCGACCCCCAGGTGTTCCTCGTCGCGCGGCTTGCGCCGGACATGTATCCGCTCAGCCGGCAGGTGCAGGTCGCGACCGATCATGCAAAGGGCGCGCCCTCCAGGCTGGCGGGCCGCGAAGTGCCGCGATACGAGGACAACGAGGCGACTTTCTCCGAACTGCATCAGCGCATCAAAAAGACGCTGGACTATCTCGCGACCTTCAGGCGGGAGGAGTTCGAGGGCGCCGAAACCCGCACGATCACGATGAAGCTGGGCGGCAGGGACTTGGAAACCAGCGGCCTGACCTATCTGCTGAGCATGGCGATGCCCAACTTCTACTTCCACGTCACCACGGCCTACGACATCCTGCGCCACAACGGCGTGCCACTGAGCAAGCGCAACTTCCTCGGCAGGGAATAATTCAGCGCGTCGCCAGTTCGCGGACAAGGCGCGGGAAGTCGGCAGGCCGCAAGCCGGGATCGATACGGTCGGCTTTGCACATAGCGTGAAGCAATGCGAGCGCGGCGCGATAGTGCGCCTGCGCGCCCGGGCGTGGCCGGGAAAACAGCTCTGTCTGGAAACCCATGGTCCAGCTCCAGTTTTGTCCTCCCGACGCCTTCATAGCGGATTCGGGCGCGATTGTGCATTGCAGCATGACGCATGGGAGCCATGCGTGACGGCTTGGACTCGATCAGTCAGCTAAATTGGTTTCGATCCTCGCCAGTGATTCTTAACGCACGCCCGCTAGGCTGCGCCTGACATCGAGTTCTGAGTTGGGGAGGCTGCCACGGGCACGAATCGCGATTTCGCATCGCTGCTCGACGACCTGTTCGTGGCGGCGGAGACACCCGCCGAGCCCATGCCGCGGCCGTCTATTCCGTTCGACTACCTGGCTGTGGCGGAGGAACTCCATTCCGGCCGCATCAAGGTGTCTCGCGAGGCCGCAGCCTCGGAGTACCGACAGGCAGGCGAAGCCATGGAGGCCGAGTTCGAAGCTATGCTCGGCGAAGTCGGCATGGACGAGCCGGCACCGGCGCCCGCAGAGCCGGGCGCAGCGCTCTCGATCGAGCCGCCATCCATCGAACCTGACGTGATCGCGCTGGAACTCCGCCTTGACGACGCATCCCCCGGCGACCTCGGCCGGCTGCGTCGCGCCTTCGCGCTGAAGAACCATCCCGACCGCGTCGCGCCGCATCTTCGGCAAGTGGCGCTCGCGCGCATGCAGGTGGCCAACGGGCTGATCGACGAGGCCAGGCGCCGGGCGCTTTCCAGGACGAAGCGGTGAGACTGCCCCGCACATCTGAAAGCTTGGCCGGACGGGCCAAACCTTCTATCCCTTGACGGCGGC
>DATDJN010000311.1:0-2430 GCA_036520515.1 Rhizobiaceae bacterium | reverse complement strand
TCGTTCCGTCGGGCGTGCCGTCGTCGATCCACTTCGCTTCGAGGCGCATACGGACTTTCAGCGGCTCATCTTCTCCACTCGTGGCCATCTGATTGAAGACTTCAGGTATCGCATCTGTATCCACATCGTCTTCTTCCAGCTCGGGGAAGCCAAGCAAGCAGTCGATGACTAACAAGGTTTCCGACTCGAGCTTTTCGTCGTCCTTGGGCACATGGAAGTCGGACTTCCGGATCGTCCGTTGGGCGCTCGATGTGCCGAAGGCTTTTTGGATGGCGGCGAAGATCGCCGTCTTGCCGGAGCCATTGTTGCCGACGAAGGCCGTAACAGCCTCTTCGAAGGCGAACGTCACTCCCTCCGGCCCGAAGCATCGGAAGTTGCGGATAGTCAGCTGCTCTATTTTCATAAATTGCCCCTCGCCCTCGGTATTGACGCAAAATCTATACTCAGAAAGACAGCAGAGAAGAACTCGATAATTTCAATTTAGGAGGAGAGGGCTTGGAGCCACGCCCCTAGCAGGGTGTTGAAGAAGTCGCTCGCCGCGAGGCCTTGAGCGTGATTCATTTGCTCCGAAGGGATTCGGAGATCGATGCATGCGCGGGGACGACAATCGAACTGGCGAACTGTTCAGCTACGTGGATCTGGAGGCGCGAGTTCGGCGCAGTCATCCGCTGCGGGCGATCGGCTCGATCGTGAATGATGCGCTCGGCGCGCTGGAGCGGGAGTTCGCGGCGCTGTATTCGCCGCTCGGACGGCCGTCGATCCCTCCCGAGAGGCTGCTCAGGGCGATGCTGTTGCAGGCGTTCTATTCGATCCGCTCGGAGCGGCTGCTTATGGAGCGGCTGGAATATGATCTTCTGTTCCGTTGGTTCGTCGGCATCGGCGTCGACGATCCGGCCTGGGACCATTCGGTGTTCTCGAAGAACCGCGACCGGCTGCTGGAAGGCGACATCGCCGCTAAGTTCCTGGCGGCGGTGCTGGCCCAGTCCAGGGTGAAGCGGCTTCTGTCGAGCGATCACTTCTCGGTCGACGGCACGCTGATCGAGGCCTGGGCATCGATGAAGAGCGTCAGGCCGAAGGATGGTTCGGGTGGACCTCCGGCGAGAGACGGCGGGCGCAATGCCGAAGCCGACTTCCACGGCCAGAAGCGGACCAACGACACGCATGCCTCGACCACCGACCCGGACGCAAGGCTCTACAAGAAGGGCAAAGGCAAGGAGGCGAGGCTGTGCTTCATGGGGCATGGGCTGATGGAGAACCGCCACGGCCTCCTGGTCAACGCCTGTCTGACGCTGGCCGACGGACATGCCGAGCGTGTGGCGGCGCTGCACATGGTCGAGCCTCGCGGCGACCGGCCACGGGCCATCACCCTTGGTGCTGACAAGGCCTATGATGCGGAAGACTTCGTCAACGAGTTGCGCTCGATGAAGGTGACGCCGCACGTGGCGCAGAACACGAGCGGCCGAGCTTCGGCGATTGACGGACGCACGACGCGGCACGGTGGGTATGCCGTCAGCCAGCGTGTCCGCAAGCGCATCGAGGAGGCGTTCGGCTGGCTCAAGACGGTCGCCGGACAGGACAAGACCCGCTTCCGCGGCCGGGATCGCGTCGGATGGGCCTTCACCTTCGCAGC
Organism: Rhizobiaceae bacterium; assembly: GCA_036520515.1. Taxonomy (GTDB): domain Bacteria; phylum Pseudomonadota; class Alphaproteobacteria; order Rhizobiales; family Rhizobiaceae; genus Mesorhizobium_K. Next base: position 800 of record DATDJN010000311.1, on the reverse strand, counting down.
CGCCGCCTACAATCTGGTGCGGCTGCCCAAGCTCATGGCGCAGACCGGCTGATGGGCAAGGTTCCCGCCTTCGCCAAGGCCTTCGCCGGCCGCTGGCGCATTGTCGAGATGGACAACTGGGGCAGTGACTTCCTCGACCTCGTCGGCGAAGCGCACCTCGTGTTCAAGGGCGCGGCGGATGGCGAGATCGCCTTCGGTGCGCTCAAGGGCTTCCTCGACGTCCGCTACGGCGCCCGCGACGGATCGGCCTGCGCGGAATTCTCGTGGGAGGGACACGACGAGACTGACCCCGCCTGCGGCCGTGGATGGGCAATGATTGGCACCGCCGGCAGGCTCGTCGGGCACTTCTACATCCACAACGGCGACGATTCAGCCTTCGTCTGCGAGCGCGATTAAGTTCTTCAACAGCCTGCTAGGCGAGTTTCGAGCCACCGTCGGGCGTCAGGATAAAGCGTGGGAAGAAATGCAAGCATGTCGCCCACTTGCGCTCGGTCGTCCGCACGAAATTGCCTCACCCAGAAAGGGTGTTTCCATTTCGGTGCCGCTTTATCGTAGTCCGCGATGGTCATGATCAAGCCTATCCCACCTACAACTATGGGAAGCAACCGACCTTGGGTCAAGCGCAAGCTCACAAACGACAACTGATCGACGTGGCATAGCCGAGCGCGGCCCTTATGAGAGAAACGTAGCGGACCTCTAGTTGTCCCCCATCTTGAGCGCCTGGATGAACGCTTCCTGGGGGATGTCGACCTTGCCGAACTGGCGCATGCGCTTCTTGCCCTCTTTCTGCTTCTCGAGCA
>DATDJN010000310.1:0-16178 GCA_036520515.1 Rhizobiaceae bacterium | reverse complement strand
GGCTCCATCAATCATCTCTGCCTCCATTGCCTGGCAAGGATCGGCCCGCTGTCGCCCGGTCTGATAATGACTGAATCCTGGAATTTTTCTACTGTCTCCCCGGCGATAAAAATGGCCTGATGCGCCCGAGACGCGTTGCCCCTGACGGCCGAACTCAGGGTGGGCCTAAGTCAGGTCAGCGCGCCGCGGGCTGGCTTGGTCATCGAGCTTTTCTCACCCGGCGTGAAAGCGCGGATTCGCCTCCGCCGGCAACGAAGCCGGCGGAGGCGATCACATCAATCGCATTTCCACGGGAGTTCGCCCGCGCCTGCTGCCCTCCCGGCGAAGGGAGGGTCAGCCAAGGCGGCTGCGAGGGATCAGGCGGCGGCCTTCTGGCTGCCGGCGACGGCGCCGTGGCGGATTTCGGTGCCGAGCACCTTCAGGCATTCGCGCATGAAGGCGGCCAGGCCGGTCCAGCCCTTGGCCGAGACCATGGTGCCGTCCACATAAGCCTCGGTCGGCTTGACGTCGATGTAGGTGCCACCGGCCAGCGTCACCTCCGGCTCGCAGGCGCCAAGCGCCGCGACCTTCTTGCCGCGCACCACGCCGTCGACGGCGACCAGGATCTGGACGCCATGGCAGATCGTGAAGATCGGCTTCCTCGCGTCATGGAAATGCCTGACGATCGCCTGGATGCGCTTGTCGGTGCGGATGTACTCCGGGCCGCGGCCGCCGGCGCAGTAGACGGCGTCGTATTCTTCCGGCCTCACTTCCGAGAAGGTCTTGTTGATGTCGGCCAGGTGGCCGTAGCGCTCGATATAGGTCTGGTGGCCCTCGAAGTCGTGCAGCGAGGTCTGGATCTTTTCGCCGGCCTTCTTGTCCGGGCAGATCACATGCACGGTGTGTCCTACGGCCTCCATCCCCTGCTGGAACACGAAGATCTCGTATTCCTCGGTGAACTCGCCCGTGAGCATCAGAATTTTCTTGCCAGCCATTTCCATTCCTCCTTTTTCGCAGAACCCTACGCTCGGCACTGTCTCACAATTCGAAAGCCGGCAGCAGCCGGTCTCGCGAACGTTCGATATGATCGCTCATCGCCCGCTTCGCCGCCTTGCCATCTGCATTCGAGAAGGCGTCGAGCAATGCCTCGTGCTCGTCCAGCGCCTCTTCGGTGACGCGGGAATGGAACATCAGGCGGAAGATGTGGAAGTGCGTATGCTGGTTGGCGAGCGTCTTGCGGATCAGCTCGTTGCCGGCAAACTCGAGGATGCGGTCGTGGAAGATCGCGTCCTGGCGGGCGAAGGCGGAATATCGAACCCGCTCGTCGCCACTCTGCCGGCGCGACATGACGCCGGCGACCTCCTTCAATATGGCAAGCCTGCTTTCGTCCATGGATCGCGCTGCCCGCTGCGCGGCGGCGGGCTCGAGCAGCAGGCGCAGGTCGTATAGCTCGTCAAAGCGCCGGCGGGTGATCTGCGGGGCGGCGCTGAAGCCGATCAGGTGGGTCTTGATGACCAGCCCCTCGCCCTCCAGCCGGCCGAGCGCCTCGCGGATCGGCGTCTGCGAGACGTTCAGCTCGCGCGCCAGGTTGTCGACCGTGATGCGGGAGCCGGGCGCGATGCGCAGCGCCATCAGCTGGGCGAAAATCGCCTCATAGGCCTCTTCGGCAAGTCCATGATGGCGATTGATCGCGCGCAGGCCGGCCTGGGCGCCATCACCTTCGACGAGATCGGTTGGAAGCAGGCCGTTCATGATCGCCCCTTGACACGACGGGTAAGTACCGCGATGCTCCGTCCAAGTCAATCCTATATCATATAGGATTTCATATCAGGCGCGGTTCCGTCCGGGATTTCAGCATGAACCTTTTCGCGGCATTGCGTCCACCGAAGGAGATCGTGTTCGGCAAGGGACAGTCCGATGCGATCGGATCGATAGCGGCGCGTCACGGGAGGCGTGCTCTGGTCTGCACCGACGCCCGCTTTTCCGGGACGCCGGCATTTTCGAGGATCGCGGACAGGCTGAAGGCTGCGGGGGTCGCGGTTCACGTCAACGACCGCGTCGAGCCGGACGTGCCCTATGAAAGTGTCGCGGTCTGCGCGCAAGAAGCGCAGGCGTTCGCTCCAGACGTCGTCGTCGGTGTCGGCGGCGGCAGCTGTCTCGACATGGCCAAATGCGCGTCGCTGATCCTGACCCATGGCGGCGCCCTTCGCGACTATTACGGCGAGTTCAAGGTTCCCGGACCGATCCTCCCCGTGATCGCCGTGCCGACCACGGCCGGAACCGGTTCGGAAGCGACGCCCGTCGCCGTCATCTCGGATTCGAGCCGCACGCTGAAGGTTGGCATCTCCAGCCCTCACCTCATACCCGCGGCGGCGATCTGCGATCCTGACCTGACGGCGAGCTGCCCCCCGTCGCTAACCGCCATCGCGGGCGCCGACGCCCTCACCCACGCCATCGAGGCGTTTACCGCCATGCGGCGGACAGCCGACGCGGAGCTCCCGCAAAAGCATGTCTTCGTCGGCAAGAGCGCGCTCACCGACCACTTTGCGCTGCTGGCCATCAAGCTGCTCGGAAGGAGCCTCGAACGCGCCTATGTCGACGGCGCCGACGAAGATGCCCGCGCCGACGTGATGATGGGCGCGCTTGCCGCCGGCTGCGCGTTCGGAACCGCGGGAACGGCGGCCGCGCACGCGATCCAATACCCGGTCGGAGCGCTGACCCACACGCCGCACGGCCTGGGTGTCGCCACCATGCTGCCCTATGTCATGACGTTCAACCGCCAGGCGGCGCTCGTGGACATGGCGGAGATCGCCGATGCCCTGGGCCTCTCAACGGGCGGCCTCTCCACGGACGAAAAGGCCGGCGCGGCGATCGCCGAGGTCGCGCGCCTCTTCGCGGCGATCGGCATCACCCCGACATTGGCCAGGCTCGGCCTCCCGGAAGACAGGCTCGACTGGACCTCGGAGCAGGCGGTGGGCATCGAGCGGCTGATCAAGAACAACCCTCGGGCGATCGATCTCGCCGCGATGAAGCGGCTTGTGCGCGCCGCCTATGACGGTGACCTGTCGGCGGCAAGCTGACGCAAGCAAAAGGATGACCGCAATGAACGTTGCCTCTCGTTCGAGCACTCCCGATACCGCCGGCCTCGACCTGGACGCCTGCTCGAAAGGACTTTTCATCGGCGGAGAATGGCTTGCCGGCACCGGCCCGCGCCTGATCCCCGTCGTGGATCCGTCCACCGAAACGGTCATCGCTCATGTCCACAATGCCGGGCTCGCCGACGCGGCCGCCGCCGTCGACGCCGCGGCCAGGGCCGCGCCGGGCTGGGCGGCGACGGCGCCCCGGAAGCGCTCGGAAATCCTGCGCCGCTGCTTCGAACTGATGACCGAGCGCGCCGAGATGCTGGCAAAGCTCATTTCGCTGGAGAACGGCAAGGCGCTGCGCGACGCCCGCGGCGAGGTCGCCTATGCGGCCGAATTCTTCCGCTGGAACGCCGAGGAGGCGGTTCGCATCGTCGGCGACTTCGGCATCGCGCCCGCCGGCGCCAACCGCATCGTCGTCGAATACAAGCCGATCGGCATCTGCGTGCTGATCACGCCGTGGAACTTTCCCGCGGCGATGGCGACCCGCAAGATCGCGCCGGCGCTTGCCGCCGGCTGCACGGTCGTCCTGAAGCCCGCCACCGAAACGCCGCTGACGGCCTATGCGCTCGCCGCGCTCTACAAGGAGGCCGGCGTGCCGGATGGCGTCGTCAACGTCATCACCACGTCGGCGCCCGGTCCTGTGACTGCCGCGATGCTGGCGGACCCCCGCGTGCGCAAGCTTTCCTTCACCGGCTCGACGTCCGTCGGCCGCACGCTTCTGGCCGAAGCCTCCAGGCACGTGCTCAGCTGTTCGATGGAACTCGGCGGCAACGCGCCGCTGATCGTCTTCGACGACGCCGATCTCGAGACGGCGCTGGAAGGCGCCATGGTCGCCAAGATGCGCAATGCCGGCGAAGCCTGCACCGCCGCAAACCGCCTTTACGTCCAGTCCGGCATCTACGACCGGTTCGTCGCCGCGCTGACCGGGCGCATGGAAGCGCTCGTCATGGGGCGCGGGACCGACCCCGCCACCGAGTGCGGGCCCATGATCACGGCCAAGGCCGCAGCGAAGATCGATGGACTGGTGAGGGACGCCGTGGAGCGCGGCGCGAAGGTTCTGTGCGGCGGTGCGCGGCCGAACGGAACCGGGTTCTTCTATCCCCCCACGGTGCTGACCGACGTGCCGGCGGATGCCGAGATGACCTGCGAGGAAATCTTCGGCCCCGTCGCGCCGATCACCAGGTTCGACTCCGAGGACGACGTGATCGCCAGGGCCAACGACACGGAATACGGGCTGGCGGCCTATGTCTTCACTGGGGATATCGGCCGGGGCCTCAAGGTGTCGCGAAGCATCGAGGCGGGAATGGTCGCGCTGAACAGGGGCCTCGTCTCCGACCCGGCCGCGCCCTTCGGCGGCGTGAAGCAGAGCGGGCTCGGCCGCGAAGGCGGCTCGCATGGCGTGCTGGAATTCACCGAGCCGCAATACGTGGCCGTGACGTTGTAGGACACCAAATGTTGTCGACAGACCTTTACAGAACCCGCGATCACGTCCCCGATTTCGACGACAGGGTGCTGGAATACAAGCGCCTCAGCAGCCGGACGCGGCGTGAACTGCGGATGACCGCCGATGTCAGCTATGGGCCCGATCCCGGCCAACGGCTCGACCTGTTCCTGCCGGCTCCCGAGAACGCTGCCAGCCAATCCGCTTTGCCCGTGCACATCTTCATCCATGGCGGCTACTGGCGGATGTTCTCCAAGGAGGATTTTTCTTTCGTGGCGAGGACCGTCGTGGACGCCGGTGCGATAGCCGTCGTGCTCGGCTACGATCTGATGCCGGCGGTCCGGCTGGCCGACGTCGTTCGCCAGGTTCGCGAGGCGAAGTCGTGGGTGCTGGACAACATCCACCTTTATGGTGGCGACCCTGGGCGGCTTACGGTCAGCGGCCATTCCGCCGGAGCCCATCTCGCGGCGTTTCTGTTCAACGAGGGACAGCCAGAGCCGCCGCGAGGAGCGCTTCTGCTCGGCGGCGTCTATGATCTGAGGCCGTTGCGCCGGTCGTTCCTGCAACCGCTCATCGAGCTTACGGATGAAGAGGTCGATCAATTCTCGCCCATCGACCATCGTTTCCTGCCTCGGGTGAACTCGGTCATCCTCTACGGCGAACGCGAAACGATACCCTTTCGTGCACAGGCAGGCGGCCTCGCATGGCAACTGAAGGATGCCGGCTGCGACGTGCAATTGTCGGCGCTGGCCGGCGCCGACCACATGAGCAGCGTGCTTGATCTCGGTTTCCCCGACAGGGAGGCCGGCAGTCTGCTCACCTCGCTGATAGCCGCGAACTGATCGCCCGGTCTGTCTCGGCCCTTCGCGCGCCGAGGCCGGGCGCCGCCGCGTCTTGCGCCCCAGCCCGTGGCTTGGAACACCACCGGAATTCGCTCACCCGCGGAGGATCATGTCCGCCGCCTTCTCGGCGATCATGACGACGGGCGACGCGGTGTTGCCCGACACGATCCTTGGCATGATCGAGGCGTCGACCACGCGTACGCCGCCGACGCCGTGGACGCGAAGGTCCGGCCCCACCACCGACCGGTCGTCCTGCCCCATCCTGCAGGTGCCTACAGGATGGAAGATGGTCGTCGCGATGTTGCCGATCTGCTCCAGAAGCGCCTCGTCTGTCTGGTGCGCGGGACCCGGCAGGATCTCTTCGGGCCCATACCCGGCCAACGCCTTCGCGGTCATGATCTCGCGCGCCTGCCGGACGGCTTTGACGGCCACGTCGCGATCCCTGGCGGCCGACAGGTAGTTCAGCCTGATTTCCGGCTGCGCCTCGGGCGAGCGGTTCTTCACGTGCACGCTGCCGACGCTCTCGGGGCGCAGATTGCACACAGACACCGTGATCGCCGGAAAGGCGTGCAGCGGGTCGCCCAGCCGGTCGGTGGAGAGCGGCTGGACATGGTATTCAAGGTCAGGCGTCGCGAGCGCGGGGTCCGACTTCGTGAACATGCCGAACTGGCTGGGAGCCATGGACATCGGCCCCGACTGCATCAGCGCATATTGAAGCGCGATTTTGGCCTTTCCGAACCGGCTGTTGAACAAGGTGTTGAGGGTAAGCGCCCCCGCCACCTTGAAAACCGTGCGAATCTGCAGGTGATCCTGGAGATTCTCGCCTACCCAACGGTTTTCGTGGACGACGTCGACGCCCAGATCCTGCAGCAGCGCCGGATCGCCGATGCCGGATTGCTCCATCAGCTTCGGCGAATTGATCGCGCCGGCGGCAAGCAGCACCTCCGCGTCGGCGCGTGCCTCGTGCACCCGGCCGCCCCTGCGGTAGCGCACTCCGACCACCCGCCTGCCCTCCCAGATCAGGCGCTCGGCCTGCGCCTCGGTGGCGAGGCGCAAATTGGGACGCTTCAGGGCGGGCCGCAGGAATCCCCTGGCCGTGTTCCAGCGCATGCCGCGCCACTGGTTGACCTCGAACAGGCCCGAGCCCTCGTTGCTACCGTCGTTGAAGTCGGCGCGCGGCATGATGCCGAACTCCCTGGCGCCGTCCTGCACGGCCTTCAATATGTCCCAGCTCAGGCGCTGCCTTGCGACCTTCCACTCGCCGCCGGCGCCATGCAGAGCGCTCTTGCCGCCGTGGTGGTCCTCGGACTTGAGGAAATAGGGCAGCACGTCGTCCCAGCCCCAGCCGACATTGCCCATCTGCCGCCAGCCATCATAGTCGGCGGCCTGGCCGCGCATGTAGATCATGCCGTTGACCGAACTGCAGCCGCCAAGGACCTTGCCGCGCGGATAGACGAGCGAGCGGCCGTTCAGCCCGGGCTCGGGCGCGGTCTTCATCATCCAGTCGGTACGCGGATTGCCGATGCAATAGAGATAGCCGACGGGGATATGCACCCAGTGGTAGTTGTCGGATCCGCCCGCCTCGATGAGCAGCACGCGCGTCCTGCGATCCGCCGTCAGGCGGTTGGCGAGCACGCAGCCCGCCGTTCCCGCGCCGACGACGACGTAATCGTAGCGGCCATCATCGACGACAGTCTCGGTCATGATCCGGATTCTCCTCCCTCGGCGCTGCGTTCAGGCTTCGCCGAGACTAGCCCAGAACGGCCCCAGCGCAGCGGCCAATTCCTTGTAGACCCTAAAGCGTCGCGCGTAATGCCCGCGCATCCCGGGGTCGGGCTCCAGCGCCGCGCCGGGCCGGACCATGGCCGCGATGCCGTCCTCGTAGCTGGCGAAAAGGCCGGTTCCGACGGCAGCGCCGATCGCGGCGCCGAGCGCACCCGTCTCGCGGGCTGCTGCGACCGTGATGGGCACCCCGAGCCCATCGGCGAAGATGCGCGGCCAATGGGCGCTGCGCGAACCGCCGCCGGAGATCGCGGCCCTGTCGAACGTCACGCCGGCATCCGCCAGCACCTCGACATGGCGCAGGTGTTCGAACATCACGCCCTCGAACAAGGCGCGCAGCATATGTCCTTCCTTGTGCCAGCCGGCCAGGCCGTAGAAGCCGGCCCGCGCCGCCGGATTGCGCCCGGAACCATAGAGGAACGGATGGAAGAACGGATCGTCGGCGGCAGGCGTGACAGCGCCGACCAGTGCGTTGCAGCCGCCGAACGGATCGTCGTGATGGCCGCCGCGCTCGACCAGCTCGCGCACGTACCATTCCAGATTGGCCGCCGAGGTGGCGCTGGATTCGATGTTGACGAAGCGCCCGGGGCCGAAACCCGAGACCATGAATACGCCGGGATCGACCACCGGCGCGGCCGAGAACACCTGGTTGATCGACCATGTGCCGACGATGATCGAGGCCTCCCCCGGCCGCACGACGCCGGCGCCCATCGCGCCCGCGACCACGTCGAAGTAGCCGGCGATGACAGGCGTCCCGGCGGCGAGCCCGGTCTCGGCGGCGGCCTGCGGCGTGACGCGGCCGACGATCTCGGCAGGGTCGGCCAGTCTCGGCAGCAGGCGCATCGCGTCCGCCAGCCCGTAGGCCTCCATCAGCGCCGCGTCGTAGGCGCAATCCGGCATGCGCAGCATGCCCGCGCCCGACATGTCGGAGATGTCGCTGACGCGCTCGCCGGTGAGGCGGAAGGTGACGAAATCCTTGCACAGCATCGCCGTGCCGGCCCGCTCGTAGACGTCCGGTGCGTTCGCCTTCACCCAGGCGAGCAGGGTCGGCGTCTGCGACGGCCACGGCTTCTGCAGGCAGAGCGCGTGCAGCGCCTCGCCCGCTTCCGCCGCCATCCGCGCTGCGAGCCCCGCCGCGCGCGTGTCGAGCGACTGGATGCCGAGCAGCGGGCGGTCCGCCTTGTCCAGCAGATAGAGGCCGTTGCCGTGGCCGGCACAGCCTACCCCGGCAATATCTGCCGGATCGACTGCCGCTTCCTCGATGACGCCGCGGATCGCCTCGCTGGCGTTGGTCCACAGCTCGTCGAGGTCGCGCTCGACATGGCCCGGCTCGGGCAGCCGCGAGCGGCCGTCGATCGCCCGCATGGCGAGCTGGCGCCCCTCGCGGTCGAACAGCACCGCCTTGATGACGGTGTTGCCGGCATCGAGCCCGACGAGATAGGGACCGCGCTCAGCCACGGTTGTAGATGTCCCAGGCCTCCTCGCCGCCGGCGCCCCGGTGGATCATCGCCATCAGCGCGTCGACCACGGCTTTGGGGTTGTCGTGCTGATAGATGTTGCGGCCATAGACCATGCCCTTGGCGCCCTGCTTCATCAGCGCGGCCGACTTCATCAGCACCGCCTTCAGGTCTTCCCTGCCGCCGCCGCGCACCAGCACCGGCACGCGCGCCGCCTCGACCACGCGATGGAAATCCTCCGGGTTCTCGGTCGGGTCGGCCTTGATGATGTCGGCGCCCATTTCCGACGCCAGCCGCACCAGCGTCACGATCTTCTCCGCATTGCCGTCGACCTGATAGCCGCCGCGAACCTCGTTGGGCAGCATGACCAGCGGCTCGATCATCAGCGGCATCCCGTATGTGTGGCAGGCCGCGCGCACGCGGCTGATGTTCTCCACGCACTGGCGGAACAGGTCCGGTTCGTCGGGCAGCATGAACAGGTTGACCACCACGCAGGCCGCGTCCATCTCGAGCGCGCCGACGATCGGCTCGTCCCTGTTCTGCAGCAGCGACCACATCACCCGGTGGCGCTGCGCATTGTAGGGGTTGCCCATGTCTATGCGCATGACCAGCGCGGGCTTGTCCTTTTCCGGCCGGGACTGCAGCAGGTCGGCCTGCCCGTAGGCCATCTGGATGGCGTCGGGTTTGGCGCGGACCAGCGTGTCGACCACGCGCGGCATGTCTTCCAGCCCGGCCAGGAAGCCCGGCTCGTTGCAGACGCCGTGGTCCAAAGCCACGTCAAGGCAGCCGCCATTCGTGAACAACCGGTTCATGCGGGCCTTGGTGCTCAAGCGCATGTCAAACTCCTGTCCTGGGTACGTTTGTGGAGCATCTCGCGGGAGACGCCGTGGTAGTTGCCGAGGTCGGCGACGAAGGTCTCGATCTCACGGCCGGTCCGCTCGTCGTCCCAGCCCAGCTCGCCAGCCATGACGCCGGCGACGCGCTCGACAAGAGCGCTCGAAATGTCGCCGCGGATGGCCAGCGGGGTGCGGCGCAGCAGCACATCCTCCAGGCCGACGACGAACTCGTTGCGGACCAGGAACACGATCTCGGCGGCCGTCGTCTGCGTGCATCGGTCGATTGGCCCATCGTCGGCGCGGGCCAGGCAGAATCCCAGCACATCCTCGGCCCGCGTGCCGTAAGCGTCAACGAGATATGACGCGCGCTCCCGGTCGATGCCGTGGCGCTTCATCAGGGCATCCTCGAGAGCACGCGGTTCGTCCGGAAAGTCCGCGCCGCCGCCGATCGCCAGCGACAGCGTGTCCTTGATGCGCGAACGGCCGAGTTCGGCGAGGACTGCGTCGGCCGCCTGCTCGGCGAAGGCGCGGAAGGTCGTCCACTTGCCGCCCACCATGCAGAGCTGCGGGACCGGTCCGTCGACCCGCTGCAGGAAGTGGCTGCGCGGTATGCGGCCGGTGAACTCATGGTCGCTCCTCGGCAATGGCCGAATGCCGCTGTAGCTGAACACGATGTTGGCGGCCGATACGGGAATGTCGGGAAAGACCCCGCGCAGGGCGTCCAGTATGTAGTCCCGCTCCTCCAGCTCGCAGCGCACCCTGCCGGCGGCCTCGACGCGGATGTCGGTCGAACCGGCCAGCACCTTGCCGAGGTAGGGAAAGACGATGCAGATGCGTCCGTCCGAGTTCTCGAAGAAGATCATGTGCCCGCCGAGCGCCTCGTGGAGCGCCGGGCAGTCCAGCATCAGATGCGAGCCCTTGGTGCCGGAGACGAACGGCTCGCCCGGCCTTTGCGGTCCCGACAGCAGCGCAAGCGACTCGTCCAGCCACGCGCCCGTCGCGTTGACGATCAGGCGCGGCGCCACGGGCAGCCGCTCCCTGGTCGGCCCGTCGATGACGACGAAGCCGCCGTCCGCCGGCACAAGTTCGGCGTGGTTCAGCGCCGCACTGCCGGGCGCGAGGCGCTTCGTGTCGAGCACCAGCTCGACGCCGAGGCGCTCCGGATAGCTGATCCAGGCGTCGTGGTAGGTCGCCGAGAAGCGCAGGCGGGGCGACAGCCGCGGCCAGCGCCGCAGCGTCTCCCGCGCGCCCCGGAAACTGTGCGTCGGCAGCAGCCGGCGGCGGCGCGTCGTCCAGTCGTAGAGGGCAAGGCCGATCTTGATCGGCAGCGCGCCGCGGCGCGCCGGCTGGCTGGTCAGCCCGAGGAAGCCTGCGGTGCCGTTCATCAGGCCCGAGAAGACCGACCAGATCGGGATTGTCGTCGGCAGCGGCCGCACCATGTGCGGCGCGTTGCCAAGCAGCGCATCGCGCTCCCTGAGCGACTCCCTGACCAGGTCGAACTCGCCGTTCTCCAGGTACCGCAAGCCGCCGTGGATCATCCTCGATGGCGCCGCGCTGCAGCCGGAGCAGAAGTCGTTGCGCTCGACGAGGAGCACGCGCAGCCCTTGCAGCGCAAGCTCGCGGAACACGCCGATGCCGTTGATGCCGCCGCCGACGACCACGACGTCGAACGCGCCGTCGCGCCGTATCAGTTCGAGGTTTTCGTTTCGCTGTTCGGACATGGCCGGTTCGGGCGTGGCTCGTCGTTCACCGCCTTTGGGGCAGCGGGTTGCATCGTTTCGGGTTTCGCTCAGGCGTCGAGGTCGGTCAGGTGGCGCTTGGCTGCCTCGCTTATCGTGTCTGTCTCGGCTTTCGACAGGCGGATGCGCCCCGCCCTGGCGTTTTCGCGCGCCTGCTCGGCATTGCGCGCGCCGCAGAGCGCAAAGGTGATGCCGGGCTGCTCGATGGTCCACGCGATGACTATCTGCGCAGGCGTGGCGTCATGCGCGTCGGCCACCGGCCGGATGGCTTCCATCAGCCGCCCCACCTTCTCGCGGTTTGCCCTGGAGAAGCGCGGATTGTCCTTGCGCTGGTCGTCGCCCTGGAAGACGCGATCCGGCCCGATCTTCCCCGACAGGAGCCCGAGCGCCAGCGAGGAATAGCTGAGCGTCGAGACGCCGTGCCGCATGGCGATCGGCAGCAGCGTCGCCTCGATGTCGCGCTTCACCATGGAGTATTCTTCCTGGATCGCATCGAGGCCGCCGGTCGCGATATAGGCGTCGAGTTCGGCCGCCGAGAGGTTGCTCGCGCCGATCGAGCGGATCTTGCCCTCGGCCTTCAGCGCCAGAAGCGTCGCCATCGTCTCGGCGATGGGCGTCGTGGCGTCCTGCCAATGCGTGATGTAGTGGTCGATATGGTCGGTGCCGAGGCGCTTCAGGCTTTGTTCCAGCTCGTGGCGGATGGAGGCCGCGCCGAGGTAGCGGTGCACCGGCTTTCCGGCGTAGTCGAAGAAGTGAGTGCCCTTCGTCGTGTGCCAGACCAGGCCGCATTTGGTCGCCAGCACCACCTTGTCGCGCCTGCCCTTGATCGCCTTGCCGACGATCTCTTCCGCCACGCCCTGGCCGTAGGCCGGCGCGGTGTCGATCAGGCTGATGCCCTCGTCGATCGAGGTCTGGATCGCGGCGATGGATTTCGCCTCGTCGGTGCCGCCCCACATCCAGCCGCCGATCGCCCAGGTGCCAAGCCCGATCGCCGACGCGCGCACGCCGGACGACCCAATCTCGCGGACGAGCATTTCATGCGACATGCTGCAAATTCTCCATGGCCTCCAGCACCTCGCCGGCGGTCGCCTCGTCGACGACGAGCGAGTCCAGGAAACGCCCGTTGAGCACGGCCCGGATCGGCAGGACCTTCTCAGGCCCCGACGCCACGCCGATGGTGCGCCGGCAGCGCGACAGGTCGGACGGGCTCAGCGCCACGAGGCGCGAATTCAGCGGATAGTCGCCGACCGTGCCGTCCTCGCGGATCAGATGGGCGAGGAACTCGCCTTGCACGCCGCTCTTGGCCAGGAACTGCCGGTCGGGATTGGGCATCGGGTGCAGGTCGTAGTAGCTCGATCCCGGCGCCAGGATCGAACCGATGCCGACCAGCGCCACCGACGCCTTGCGCGCGAGGTCGAAGACCTCCTTGACCGAACCCATCTCGAGCAGCATGTCGCGCTGCTCGCGGCTTTCGGCGAAGAGCGGCGCATGGACCAGCATGCTTTTCCCGCCCAGCGCCTCGGCAAGCCGCGACGCCAGATGATTGACGTCGGTGTAGAACTTGCCCTGCACGCCGCCGGTAAGCGGAACCACGGTGACGTCGAAGCCGCGCTCCGGCTGCAGGTTCTCGACCACCGCGCTGACTGCCTTGCCGCCGGTGATCGCGATGACGTCGCCGTCGCGCAGCGTCTCCAGAAGCTGGTTCGCGGCCGCGCGCCCGACCTGCTTCAACGTCGTTTCGGCGCTTCCGGGCACGGTCGGCGTCACCACCGCGCTTGCGAGCCCCGCCGCCTCCGTCAGGCGCTTCTCCAGGTCGACGAGGCGCTGGAACGGGCTTTCTATCGCGATCTTCACCATGCCGAGCTTGCGCCCCTGGGTGATCAGCCGGTTGACCTTCGAGGTCGACAGGTTGAGCGAGGCGGAAATCTCCGACTGCTTCATGCCATCGATGAAATGCAGCACGCAAACCGTGTAGATCTGCCTGATCGCTTCGAAATCTTCTTTTCTTTCAGCCATCTCGGGTAGGCTCCGGTCAGCCGCGACGCTTGGTGAGGTAGTGGTCGATCGTCACTGCCGTAAGCAGGATCGATCCGCGGATGATGTCCTGCCAGTATACCGATACGTCAAGCAGCGCGAGCGAGCTGGACACGACCGAAAGCAGCACCGTCCCCAGGATCGCGCCGAAGATGGTGCCCGACCCGCCCGACAGGCTCGCCCCGCCGATGACCGCCGCGGCGATCACGTTGAGCTCCATGCCGATGCCGAAGGTCGGCTGCGCCGAGCCGAAGCGCGCCATGTAGATGATGCCGGCGACGCCGCAGAGCGCCGAGCACAGCGTCGTGGTCAGGAACACGACCTTCTTCGTGCGGATGCCGGAATAGGCGGCGGCCTTCTCGTTGCTGCCGGTGTAGAACACCTTGCGGAACATGGTCGTGCGGCGCAGCAGCAGGTCGAACACGACGACCACGACGACGAAGATGACGATGACCACCGGGATCGCGCCGATCGAGCCCTGGCCGATGAACTTGAACTCCTCCGGCAGCGTGTAGAGGCCAAGCGGCCGCCCGCCGGTTCCCAGCAGGCAGAGGCCGCGCGCGATCACCATCACTGCCAGCGACACGATGAAATGATGGAGCCCGACGCGGGTGACGAAAAAGCCCATGACGGCGCCGATCGCCGTGCAGGCCGCGATCGCCACCGCCGACGCGATCCATGGATCGACGCCATTGAGGAAAAGCAGCCCGGCGATCACCATCGCCAGCGCCGTCACCGAGCCCACGGAGAGGTCGATGCCGCCCGAAATGAGCAGGATCGTCATGCCGACGACCACGATACCCTCGACGGCGAAAGCCATCGCCATGGCGCGCAGATTGTTCCAGGTCAGGAAGTAGGGCGAGGCGAAGGACATCGCGATGAACAGCGCGAGGATGATCAGGATGAGCCCCGTCTCGCGCATGCGCAGAAGCCGCCCGAGGGCGTGTCCCGGCCCGCCAAGGGCCTTGCGTTCCTTGCCGGCGGGCGCCGTCGCCGATGCCATCGTTCTCTCCGCCCTCATGTTGTATGCGCCCTCTCCTCGCCCACCGAGGCCAGATACATGATCTTGTCCTCCGTCATCTCGTCGCCGCTCACCTCGCCCACGATGCGGCCCTCGCGCACGACCAGCACGCGGTCGCAGACGCCGATCAGCTCGGGCAGTTCCGAGGAGATGACGACGATCCCGACGCCACGGCGCGCCAGCTCGCGCAGGATGCGGTGGATCTCGGCCTTGGCGCCGACATCGACGCCGCGCGTCGGCTCATCGAGGAAGATCACCCGGGGATCGACCGACAGCATCTTGGCGATCGCCACCTTCTGCTGGTTGCCGCCGGAAAGCGCGGAGACAGGCTGCCCGACATGCGCGCATTTGAGGTTGAGGAGGCCGCCAAGCCTCTCGGCCTGCTCGTTCTCCCGGCGCTCGTCGATGATGCCGGCGCCCGACGCGACCTGTTCGACCGCAAGCGCCGACACGTTGGCGGCGATCGACAATTCGAGGAACAGACCGTCCCCCTTGCGATCCTCCGACAGGTAGACGAGCCCCTCTCCGATGCTGTCGGCATAGTGGTCCAGGCGCAGCCTCCGCCCACCAAGCGAGACTTCGCCCGTCACCTCGCCCTCCAGCCTGCAAATGCCTTTGACGATCTCGCTGCGCCCCGCGCCGATCAGCCCGGCGAGCCCCAGGATCTCGCCGTTTCGGAGCTGGAACGAGACGTCGCGGAACCGCGTCCGCTCGTTCAGGTCGCGCACGTCGAGCAATATCTCCTCCGAGCGCTCGTCATCGCGCTGCTTGGCCGGGTAGAGATTGTCGATCACGCGGCCGACCATCGCCCTCACCACCTCGCCCGGCGTCGTCTCCGGGACGTTGACGGTGGTGATGTAGCGGCCGTCGCGCAGCACGCTGACGCGGTCGCAATTCTCGAAGATCTCCACCATCCGGTGCGAGATGTAGATGATCGAGATGCCCTGCGCGGCAAGCTTGTGCATGATGTCGAACAGGATTTGCGCCTCGCGCTCCGTCAGCGCCGCCGTCGGTTCGTCGAGGATCAGCACGCGGCAGTCGAGGGTCAGAGCCTTGGCGATCTCGACCAGCTGCTGCTGGGAGATCGAAAGCGTGCGCACCAGCGCCGACGGATCGATGTCGCCAAGCCGATGCAGGATTTCGCCGGCCTGCCGCTCCAGCCTTCGATAGTCCATCAGCGGCGAGCGGCTGGTGTTGGTCGCCGCCATGAAGATGTTCTCGGCCACGGAGACATCGGGACAGAGCGCAATCTCCTGATGCACGAAGCCGATGCCGAGCTTCTGCGCCATTGCCGGCGAGGTGATCTCGACGGGCTTGCCGTCGAGCAGGATCTGGCCGCTGTCGGGCCGGCAGATGCCGTCGATGATGTTCATCAGCGTCGACTTGCCCGCGCCGTTCTCGCCGGCCACCGCATGGATTTCACCGCGGCGCAGCTCGAAGTCGACCCCTTGCAGCGCCTGCACCGGCCCGAAGGACTTGGTCAGGTTGCTGATCTTCAGGATCACGTCGCTTTCAGCGCCTTCGGACATGCGGCTGCCTTGCATCGGATGGAGATGGGATGCCCGCGCCGGGTCCAGGCGCGGGCTGTGCCGGTCTCAGCTCGGATCGCGTCCTTCCATGTACTTGTTGAGGTCGAAGGAGTCGGCGTTCTCCTTCGTGATGACCGCGAACCCGTTGTCGATGAAGGGGATCTGCATCGGGTTGTAGCCGGACACCTTGTAGTCGTTGAACGGATCGAACAGGTCGGGATGCGCCGCGAGGAAGGTCGCGATGAAGCCCATGTAGCCCTGGACGCCCTGGTTGGGGTTGAGCGACATATGGATGTTGCCGGCCTTGATGTGCTCCAGCGTGGTCGGCGTGACGTCGGCATGCATGATCAGCACCTTGGCCTTCGCCTCCAGCAC
>DATDJN010000309.1:0-28450 GCA_036520515.1 Rhizobiaceae bacterium | reverse complement strand
CTTCAGCTCTTCCATGCCAGGCAGGTCGCGGATCTCCTCCAGCGCGAAATGGTCGAGGAACTTGTCGGTGGTGCCGTAGGTGACCGGTCGGCCGGGCGTCTTGCGGCGGCCGCGCATGCGGATCCATTCCGTCTCCATCAGCGTGTCGATGGTGCCCTTGGAGGTTTCGACGCCGCGTATGTCCTCGATCTCGGCGCGGGTGACTGGCTGATGGTACGCAATGATGGCCAGCACTTCGAGGGCCGCGCGGGAGAGTTTCTTTTGCTGGACACTGTCGCGGCTCATCAGAAAGGCGAGGTCGCCGGCGGTACGGAAGGCCCAGGCGTCGGCGACCTTTACGAGGTTGACGCCGCGGCGCGAATAAATCTGCTGCAGTTCTGCCATGGTGGCCGGCACGTCGATGCCCTCGGGCAGGCGCTGGGCGATTTGCTTCTCGCTCACCGGCTCAGCGCTGGCAAAGACGATGGCCTCCGCCATACGCACGGCCTCTGCCAAATGCAGCCGCTCGGCGGGATTGCGTGCCAGGCCTGCGCTCTCCGTCTCCTCGTGATCGGCGCGCGGGAACGGAACGACGGAAGCATTGGCGCCTTCGGTCATGATACCACCTCAAGGGGCTTTCTGGCCTGCTGCTGCCGGCCGCGGAGGTAGAGCGGCGCGAAGGCAACCTCTTGCCGCGCCTCCAGCGTGCCTTCGCGGATGAGTTCGAGGGTCGCGGCGAACGAACTGGCGAGCGCAGTTGCGCGATCTTCCGGCGAAGCCATGTATTCGACGAGGAACTGGTCGAGCGCGGTCCAGTCGCTGAGCGCGCCGACCATCCGGGTCAGCAATTCGCGTGCGTCCTTGAGTGACCAGACGCTGCGCTTGGCGATGCTCACGCGGTTGATCGCCTGGCGCTGACGCTGCACCGCATAGGCGCTGAGCAGATCGTAGAGGGTCGCTGACCACTCGTTGCGCTTCTCGACGATGACGAGTTCGGGCATGCCGCGCTGGAATACATCGCGGCCGAGCCGGTTGCGGTTGACGAGGCGGGCGGCCGCATCGCGCATGGCTTCAAGGCGCTTCAGGCGGAATTGCAGCACCGCCGCGAGTTCCTCGCCCGACTCGCCTTCCTCGCCGGGCTGCTTCGGGATCAGGAGCTTCGACTTCAGGAAGGCCAGCCACGCAGCCATGACGAGATAGTCGGCGGCGAGTTCCAGGCGCAGCTTGCGCGCCGTCTCGATGAAGATGAGGTATTGGTCGGCGAGCGCCTGGATCGAGATCCGCGCAAGATCGACCTTCTGGTTGCGCGCGAGATGGAGCAGGAGGTCGAGGGGGCCTTCGAAGCCAGCGACATCGACGACAAGAGCCGGGTCGTCCGATGTGCGCGATTCGTCGTTGTCCGCCCAGAGACGGTCCATCGGTGCAGCTTTTTCAGCCTTGCTTTCCGAGGTCTCCGCCAAGTCTCCGTTCTCCTAGGCCGCCATCGTATCGAAATAGGTCGCGAATTCCGCGCGGACCTCTGCCTCGTCGGCCGCATCGCGGTCCCTGATATAGGTGAGTGCGCGCTTCGCCCGCTCCAGCGAGGCCCCCTCGAGCCCCTTGGTCCGGGAGGCGATGCCCGCCATCTCCTCCATGTCGCCGTTGCAGTGAAGGACGATGTCGCAGCCCGCTGCAAGGATTGCCGCAGCTTTCGAGGGGAAATCCCCAGAAAGGGCTTTCATCGAGCTGTCGTCGCTCATCAGCAGCCCTTCGAAGCCGATCTCGCCGCGGATGACCTCTTCTATGACCTTGCCGGACGTGGTGGCCGGGTTTTCCGGATCGATAGCGCTGAAGATGACGTGCGCAGTCATCGCCATCGGCAGGTGCGCCAGTTCGCGGAACGGCACGAAATCATGACGCTGCAAATCGCCGAGCGAGACATCTACGGTCGGCAGCTCGAAATGCGTGTCGGAAAGGGCGCGGCCGTGCCCGGGAATGTGTTTCATGACCGGCAGCACGCCGCCGGCCATGAGGCCGTCGGCGGCCGCCCTGCCCATTGCTGTGACGACATCCGGCTTCTTGCCGTAGGCGCGCGAGCCGATCACGTCGCTCGCCCCGTCGATCGGCACATCGAGCACTGGCAGGCAGTCGGCCGTAATGCCGTAGCGCAGCAGATCGAAGGCATGAAGCCGCGCCAGCAGCCAGGCGGCGCGTTCCCCGGCCTCGTGATCCTGCTGCCACAGAGCGCCAAGCGCCGCGCCGGCGGGGTAATCCGGGGCGAGCGGCGGCCGGATGCGCTGCACGCGGCCACCTTCCTGGTCGATGAAGACTGGCGCGTCGGGGCGGCCGATGCTGTCGCGCATCTCGGCGACGAGATCCTTGATCTGCTCGGCCTCGGAGATGTTGCGGGCGAAGAGGATGAAGCCCCACGGGGCTTCGCCGCGGTAGAATCGGACTTCCTCGCGGCTGAGCGATTTCCCGAGGCAGCCGAGGATCATGGCTTTTGATTCGGTCATGCTGTCATTTTATCCCAGTTGGACGCCCCGAACCATCGGTTGGGCCATTCATCCTTGGGAATCAAAGGAAAACGGCGCAGCCAAGGCCGCGCCGATCTTGAATTCGTTCGACCCGGAGGTGCTATCGCGACACGAAGCAGTTGCCGCCTGCCGCCTTGTAGTTCTCGCATAGGGTGATCGCCTCGTTGCGGCTCGCCGCCGGCACGCGAACGCGCCAGAAGGTGCCCTTTCCCGCGATCTCGGCCTTGACGATGCTCACTTCCTTGCCTTGGAGGACGTTGGCATAGCGGCGGACGAGGTCCTGGTAGGACGACTGCGCCGCCGCTTCGCTGGGTTGCGAGGCGATCTGCATGGCCCAGTTGCCATCGGGTCGAGCGGTAGTCACCGCGGCGACCTGATCGGGCTTCACCTCGCCGACCACATCGATCGGCTGGTCGGCCGGACGCAACGGCGCGATCGGTGCGGTATCGGGCAAGGCAGCGCGGTTCGCCGATGCCGCCTCGGTAGCGGCAACCTGCTCCTGGGCAGGGGGCAAGGCCTCTTCCGCGGGGGTGACCCGGGCGGCGGCCATCTCTTCCGGCGCTGACGAACCTGTCAACGCGCCGGTCGCCTCCGGAACGGCCGGGGCGGGGCCAGCTTCCGGCACAGCAGCAGCGATCGTCTCGGCCTGCCCGTTAGCGGAAGCAGGCTGGTCCTCGCGCTCAACCAGCGTGCCGTCAGGCTTGACCACCATGGTGCGCACCTTGCGCGGCGTGACGGCCACGATCTCGTCGTCAGTCTGGTTCTGTGCCTCCTGGACGATCTGCTCGATGCGGTCCTCGCTCTTGCCGGAGGGCGCAATTGCCACGTCTTCCTCGATAGCCGGAGGAGGAGGCGTCACGTCGACCGGCTCCTCGGCGGTGGTGACGAGCTTTTGTTGCTGCGGCGCGTCGGCAGCGCCCTCGCCGGCAACCGTCTCGTAGACCTTGTTTTGCTGATTGGGCACGGTGGCGCCGCCCGGGTTTTCCGGCTTTACCTTCAACGGACCTTCGTCGGCCCGGACCAGCGCAGGCGTATCCGATCCGGAGCCGCCGCCATAGGAAAGGGCGAAGGCTCCGATGGCGCCGACCAGCGCCACGCCGCCGACGACGCCGGCAAGCAACAGGCCGCGGGATTTCGGCTTCTGGCCGTTTTCGCCGAGATATTGCGGCGCGATTTCCTGATCAAGGTCCGGATCGTAGTCATAATCGTCAGCCGCATAGCGGCCGACCGGCTGGCTGCCGGGCAGTTCGTCCGCGTCGAGCGCGAACGAATCCGGCCCTGGATCGTCGTCATAGGTCTTGGCGGCAGGCGACACCGCATGCGACCCGGCCAACGCCACGCCCATCTGGCTTTCATATTGCCCCGCATCGAAAGAAGCGTAAGCCCCGCCCTGGCCGGTGGCAGGCTGCGCGGTTGGCTGCGCCGCATTCATTTCATTGAGCAGGCTGGAGAACTCGGCGTCGAGATCGTCGTAGTCCGAAACCGGAGGCAGATCCGGTTCCTCGGCGAGCTCGGGGATATCCAGATCGTCGGCAAGCGCAACCGCCTGGTCGGCCACCTCGATCGTCTCCACATCGGGCTGCTCCTCGAAGGCCGAAGAGATGTCGATGTCCTGATCCTCGACTGCTTCAGCGGCGAAAGGGACCGTCCCCCTTGCCACGCCCATGGCGCGGCCATAGGGCGTCACCGGTTCCTTCTTCGAATATTTCTCGGCAAGCTGGTTGATGATGTCGAGCGGGTCCTCCTTCAGCGGGTTGCCGCGCACGACAGGGTCGCGGTGGGGGCTGAAGGTGTCGTCTGTGGCAGCCGCCTGCGGAAGCTCGGCGAAATGCCCGCCTGGCGCCCTCGGCAGATCGGAAACGCGCGCCTGGGCGGCGGTCTCAAACGAGCGAGACGGGAAAACCGAGCCTAAGCTCGAGGCAGCGGCGCCGGCCGCAACACCTGCGGCAGCGTACCCGTACGACGTCGACCGCGGCTCCTCGTGCGCCGGCTCAAACTCCAGGTCGTGGAAGTCCAGGGCGGCGAGATCGTCTTCGGCTTCAGGGGAATGGGTGTGGGCGTCTGCCGGCTCCCCGGCCTCCGCATAGGCGTCGTCGCGGTGTTCGCCATGCGCGTAGGTGTCGTACTGCCCTTCTTCCGCATAGGTTGCCGAATGCTCGTCGTCGGCCGACTCCGGAGTGGCCCCTGGAGCGAAGACGTCGTCCAGATCCCACTTCAGATCGTCTTCGATGTCGGCAGGATCCACCGGCGGATCGAAACTGGCCGGCTCAGGCTGGACGCTCGTCTGCTCGGGGCGGAAGCGCAGTGGCTCATAGTCCGATTGGCCGGCCTCATAGGGTGGAAACTGATCTGGCTGCATCACGACCGGCGGGCTGACTGGAAGGGGCGTTGGCGCGGACGCTGCCGGGTTGGACCTGATATTGCCGAGCAGGGCGTTCAGCTCGTCCTCAAGGTTGAAGTCAGGCACCACCGGGGTGGCAGCCGCCTCGCGCTGACGGAACTCTTCCGCGGCGATGTCCATCGGCGATGTAGGCAGTCTGCGCGGCTCGTAGCGAGGAGCCGATAGTTCAAAGGACGGCGGCTCGCTCGGGACAGGCGCAGCGACCGCCTCGGGCATCTCGACATCCGGCTCAAAGTCGGCGGAGGATTCGGCATCGACCGGCATTGGCTCAGCGGCTTCGCGTCCAGCAGCGAATTCAGCTTCGGCAGGGAACTCCTGTAACGTAAGATCGGTTTCGTCGAAGGAAAATTCGTCGGCGGCCTGGTCGGCAGCCTGATCCTCGACCGGGCGCGCTTCGTCCAGATGGAAGTCGTCGTCGAAACTGAAGGCGCTCTCATCGATCTCCGGCTGCGGCTCGGCTTCGGCCGCTGCGGCGACTTGTCGCGACGGCTCATCCTCGAGGCGGAAATCAGCTTCGTCGAAGAGGTGCAGATCGTCGTCGGACGGTTCAGTGGCGACGATGTCGAGTTTGGCTTCGACGGCATCGTTTATGGGAGCGGTTTCGCGCGACTCCGCCGCGAAGGCGTCGCCGAAATCCATGTCGATGTCGGCCATCGCAGCGTCGAAACCGGCGTCGTCGGCCTGGGCAACCAGCGGCGCCTCGACAGCTGCCGGCGCGAACGCTTCCGCGTCGAGGGCCTGAATGTCATCCGTCGTGAAGCCGAAATCGAAATCCGTGTCGGCTTCGGCCTGCCGCGCAGGCTGCACTACTTCCGCCTGGGGGGGCTGGTCAGCCACGGCGTCCAGGGCAGCCATGTCATCTTCGGTGAGCGCGAGATCGAATTCGGCTTCGGGTTCCGCGGGCAGTTCGGGATCGTCGGAAGCAGCCATGGCCGCGTCGAAATCAGCGGCAAAGTCGAAGTCAAGCTCAGCAGCCGCGGCTTCGGGAACGAAAGGGGCTTCGGCAGTAGACGCTTCGGCGACAGGTGCCGCAGCCTCATACGAGGCCTCTGCCGTAGGCATCTCGTCTTCAACAGCGAATTCGCCAAGCAGTTCCTTCTCGAGGTCGAGGCTGAAATCGTCGTCCTCGACGGCGTGCTCGGCGTAAGTGTGCTCGAACGCCGGTACCTGATTTTGCTGCGCCGCCTGTCTGGCCGGCTGGCGTGGGTCGAAACCCATAATCCTGGTCAGTTCCGCGAAGGGATCGTCGTCCGCAAGGTCGACCTGATCGGCGATTTTTAGGTGGTTCTTATCGGCCATGTTTTCCCGAACTCGCACACATTCGGACGCCTTGGACGTCGCGCAGGGTTGGTCCCTACCAGCGCAATGTGGGCAAAAGGTGACAGGTGAGACGGCGCACCTAGCGCATCTCGGTAGGCGCTTCGGCCCCGATCAACGCCAAGCCAGACGTCAATACGTCGGCGACGGCCTGCACCAGCCCTAGTCTGGCAAAAGTCGATTGTGGATCGTTAACCTTAACAAAACGTAAGTCCGGATTATCGGTCCCGCGATTCCAGTGGCCGTGGAAGGCGCTGGCCAGATCGTAGAGATAGAAAGCCATGCGGTGCGGCTCATGCGCCAGCGCCGCCGACTCGATCATGCGCGGGTATTCGGCAAGCTTGCGGATCAGGGATAGCTCGCCCTCGTCGCCGAGCAGATGGCTGGCCGAGACAAGCGTCCCCCGAGCGAATCGCTCACCCGGAAATTGCTCGCGCGCCTGGCGAAAAACTGAATGGCAGCGCGCCGACGCGTACTGCACGTAGAAGACCGGGTTGTCCTTTGACTGCTCGGTCACCTTGGCGAAGTCGAAGTCGAGCGGTGCGTCATTCTTTCGATAGAGCATCATGAAGCGGATCGGGTCGCGGCCGACCTCCTCCACGACTTCACGCAGGGTGATAAAGTCTCCGGAGCGCTTTGACATGCGGACCGGCTCACCGTTTCGAAAGAGCTTCACGAGTTGGCAGAGCAGGACAGTAAGCTTCACCCTGCCATCCGTAACGGCCTTGGCGAGCGCCTCCAGCCGTTTGACGTAGCCACCATGATCCGCGCCAAGCACGTAGATCAGTTCGTCGAAGCCGCGGTTCACCTTGTCCTTCAGATAGGCCACGTCGGCGGCGAAATAGGTGAAGGAACCGTCCGACTTGACCAGCGGTCGGTCCATGTCGTCGCCGACCTCGGTCGAACGGAACAGAGTCTGCTCTCGGTCCTCCCAGTCATCGGGCTTCTCGCCCTTGGGCGGCGGCAATTTGCCCTTGTAGATGTGACCCTTGAGTGTGAGGTCGTTGATCGCCTCCCTGATCGCCTTGGCGTTGTTGGCGTGCAGGGTGCGCTCGGAGAAGAAGACGTCGTGGTGGACGTTCAGGAGGGCGAGGTCCTCCTTGATCATGCCCATCATGGCATCGACCGTGCGGTCCTTGACGATGGCGAGCGCTTCGTCCTCCGGCATTTCCAGGAGGCGCCTTCCAAACTCCGCAGCGAGCGCCTGGCCTACGGGGACGAGGTAGTCGCCCGGGTAGAGCCCGGAGGGGATCTCGCCGATGGCTTCGCCAAGAGCCTCGCGATAGCGCAGGAAGGCCGAGCGGCCGAGCACGTCGATCTGCGAGCCGGCGTCGTTGATCACATATTCCTTGGTGACCGCGTAGCCGGTGAAGGCAAGCAGGTTGGCGAGCGCGTCACCCACCACCGCGCCACGGCAATGGCCGACATGCATGGGGCCGGTGGGGTTGGCAGAAACATATTCTACATTGGTCTTCGTGCCGGCGCCGAGCCTCGAGCGGCCGTAATCCGTGCCGGCCGCGAGGATGACTGCCAAATGCTTCTGCCAGAAGGCGTCGGCGAGCTTCATGTTGACA
Organism: Rhizobiaceae bacterium; assembly: GCA_036520515.1. Taxonomy (GTDB): domain Bacteria; phylum Pseudomonadota; class Alphaproteobacteria; order Rhizobiales; family Rhizobiaceae; genus Mesorhizobium_K. The sequence continues at coordinate 20,663 of DATDJN010000309.1, read as the reverse complement.
AAGCCCGGTCCCGCGACGTCGACGCTGACGATGTCCGCGTCGGAACGCAGCGCGGCGGCGATCGTCTCGGCCAGCGCACGAGGATTCTGGCCGGAGGGTTTTGCCAGCACCATGGCGGCGTTGGTGGCGAGGTCGCCATGGCTGGGGTCGCGCGGCGGCTCGACCGCGATGCGCGAGAGATCGAGCGCGCCGCCGTCCTTGTCCTTCAGACCAAGGCTCTCGACGGCCTTGACGACCCGCTCGTTGAAATCGGCGAAGATGTTCATGTCGGTCTCTGGAAACAGGCACAGCGGCGGACGGCCGCAAAATCGCTGCCGCCCTATCCCAAATCCGGCGTATGGTCAAACAGGCGCCGGTGCTCCTTGAGCGCATAGGTGTCGGTCATGCCGGCGAGGAAATCGGCGACGTCGCGCGCCTTTATGCGGTCCTCGGCGTGGTCCAGCCCCTCGCGCCACCCCTCCGGCATCAGCCGCGGGTTGGCAAAATAGGCGTCGAAGAGTTCGGCCACCACGCGCTCGGCCCCGATGCGCACGCTCATCACCGATGGCGCGCGGTAGATGTTGGCATAGAGAAAGGCCTTCAGTTCCTTTTCCTCCGCCGCAAGCTCGGGCGAAAAGGTGACCATCGTCTCGCCGGCAAGGCGCACCTCGTCGGCCGAGCCTGGCTTCAGCCGGGCCAGCCGGGCCGTGGTGGTGGAGATGACGTCCTCGACCATGATGGTGATCTGGCGCCGCATCAACTCGTGGCCGGTGCGAACGTCATCGAGCCGCGGGTATTTTTCGCGCACGGCCTTCAGGATGCGGGCCGGCAGTCCCGGCGCATCCAGCATGTCCAAGGTGAGCAGTCCGGCGCGCAGACCGTCGTCTATGTCATGCGTGTTGTAGGCGATGTCGTCCGCGATCGCCGCGCACTGGGCCTCGAGGCCCGCATATTTGTCGAGCCAGAGGTCGAAGAGTTCGGAAAAGTCGCGGATTGCCTGCGGGACGGTGCCTTTCAGGCCATTCCCCCGGGCATCGGTCAGCGGGCCGTTGTGCTTGACCAAGCCTTCCAGCGTTTCCCAGGTGAGGTTCAGCCCGTCAAACTCGGCATAGCGGCGCTCGAGCCTGGTGACGACGCGCAGCGACTGGGCATTGTGGTCGAAGCCGCCCCATCCGGCCATCTTCTCGTTCAGCGCATCCTCGCCGGTGTGGCCGAAGGGCGTGTGGCCGAAATCGTGGACGAGAGCGATGGCTTCCGCAAGGTCTTCGTCGCAGCGGAGCGCACGGGCAAGCGCGCGGGCGATCTGCGCGACCTCGATCGAATGGGTGAGACGCGTCCGGTAGTGGTCAGCCTCGTGGGCGACGAACACCTGCGTCTTGTGCTTCAGGCGGCGGAAGGCGGTGGAATGGATGATGCGGTCACGGTCGCGCTGGAACGGCGTGCGGGTCGCGCTCTCCGGCTCGTCCTTGAAGCGGCCACGGGATTGCGCGGGGTCGCAGGCATAGGCCGCGCGCGGACGATAGCCGAAGCCGATGTCGCCAAGCTCCCTGCTCATTGGCCTATATCGCCGCCCGTTGACTTGCCCCCTGCCCGTTCATACCTATGATGCGAAGGCGAAAGCAAGGTGACGCCAAGATGGGTGCTGATGCAAAGACTGCCATGAAGGTCGAGGTGACCGACGCCGCGGCAAGTCGCGTCGCCAAGATCGTCGCCGGCGAACCGGGCAAGATCGGGCTCCGCGTCTCCGTGGAAGGCGGCGGCTGCTCGGGCTTCTCGTACAAGTTCGACCTCGTCGAGGCGAGGAGCGACAATGACGTGGCCATCGAGAAGAATGGCGCGACCGTGCTGATCGACGATTTGTCGATGGTCTACATGGGCGGCTCGGTGATCGACTTCGTCGACGATTTGATGGGCCAGTCCTTCCAGATCAGAAATCCCAATGCCGTCGCCTCCTGTGGCTGCGGCACCAGCTTTTCCATCTGACAAGACAAGCATCGAGGCGCGCTCCAACGCGAGCGCGATTCGAGTCCGGAGCAGCGGCGATCGCTCAAACGGCATCGCTTCCGCTTCTCTATCTCATTGTTTGCGCATCCGATTTCCGAAACCGCTGCGCGCTTTCGGTCCGATGCTTTCTAGCGCACCATGAAGCCTATTGCGATGGCGTTGGCGATGTCGATGAAGAAGGCGGATACCAGCGGCAAGATGATGAACGCCGTCGGCGCCGGACCGTGTACCTTCGTGACCGCAGTCATGTTGGCGATCGCCGTCGGGGTCGCGCCCAGGCTGATGCCGCTGAAACCCGCCGCCAGCACGGCGGCCTGATAGTCTCGGCCCATCATCGGGAAGACGACGAAGAGAATATAGAGGACTGCAGCGGCCGTCTGGATTGCCAGCACGACCAGAAGCGATGGCCCGAGATCGCCCAGCGTCCAAAGCCGCATGCTCATCAGGGACATGGCGAGGAAGATGCTGAGCGACAGGTCTGAAACGAGGGCGAGCGGGCGGGAGCGGGCCGGCCAGTAAATCCTAGAAAAAAGCCTGGGTACGGTGTTCGTCATGATGATTGCCACGAACAGGCAGATCACGAAGAGTGGCAGGTTAAGTCCCAATTCCTCCGTGAACTCGTCGAGAAAATAGCCGACGAGGATTGCCACGTTGAGGACGAGAAGCGTGCGCAGAAGGCTTATGTGGTTGATGTCGCTCTTTCCTGCGTGCGTCGGAGGGTCTGAAAGACCGACGGTTGGAGCTTGGGCGTGACCACCGCTGAGGCGATATCGCTTGATGAGCAGTTGGGCGATCGGACCGCCTACCAGGCTGGCCACAACGAGGCCGAGCGTCGCTGACGCTATCCCGATCTCGAGCGCACCCTCAAGGCCGAAGCGCTGCGCAATCTGCGGCGCCCACGCGATAGTGGTGCCGTGTCCGCCGAGCAGCGAGGTCGACCCGACAAGCGGCGCCATTCCCTCAGGCAGGCCCAGCAACGCGACGCTTCCCGTCGCGATCATGTTCTGGATAACCAGGTAGACCAACGTCAGAAGCAAGAGCACGAGCAATGGCTTGCCGCCCGCCACGAGGTCGTCCAGCCTCGCATTGAGGCCGATGCCGGTGAAAAAATAAAGCAGGAGCATATCGCGGGCGGCCAGGTCGAAGACGATCTCGGCGCCGAAATAGACATAGCTGAGGAGCGTCACGGCCGACGCAAGCACGCCGCCTGTCACGGCCTCCGGGATGTTCAAGCGCCTCAGCGGCGCGACCATGGAATTCAGGGCCGACCCTGCAAAGAACACCAATATGGCGATGGTGAAGGTAAGGAGGCCGGGCGTCTGGATAACTGTCATCCGGCTGCTCGCTCCCCGATGCAGACCTGCTACCGCAGTCTGGCGGCTATATCACATACCGGCAAGCCATTCGCAGGCAGGCTCAAACGGGTGGCGTGCCGTTCTCCGCCAGAACCGATCCGGCAAGATAGAGAGAGCCACCGATGAGAATGCGCGGCGGCACCTCGTCCTCGCCCAAGGTGTCGCGCAACAGCATCAGCGCGTTGGCCACCGACGCGACCGGCTCGGCAGACAGACCGGCCGCCTGGGCGCGGATCGCAAGCTCGCTGTTCGGCAGGCTCGCCTCGGACAGGCTGACCGGCACCGTGTATACGTGGCGAGCCATTCCCTCGAAAGCCCGGAAATAGCCGGTCTGGTCCTTCGTGTTGATCATGCCGGCGATGAGGAAGAGCGGACGCGGCTGCTTTTCCTCCTGCTCGACCAAAGCTTCGGCGACGACCAGCCCTGCGCCAGGATTGTGGCCTCCATCGAGCCAGATCTCGGCACCCCTGGGCGCCAGCTCGGTGAGCTTACCCCTCGGCAGCCGCTGCATCCGACCTGGCCAATAGACCTGCTTCATCGCCCGCTCGGCAGCCGCGTGGCTGAGCTCGAAGCCGGCAGTTCGCACGGCGGCGATCGCGGCCGCCGCATTGGCGTATTGGTGACGGCCAGGAAGGATCGGCGAAGGCAGGTCCATCAGCCCGCGGTCGTCCTGGTAGACCATGCGTCCATTCTCCTCGTAGGCGAGGAAATCCTGCCCGTAGACGCTGACCGGGCATCCCAGGCGCTCCGCTGTCTCCACAAGCACCGCTTGCGCGGCGCCGGTCTCCTGTGCGCCGACGACGACCGGGCATCCAGGCTTGATGATTCCGGCCTTTTCCGCCGCAATCAGCTCGACGCGATCGCCGAGATAGGCCTCGTGGTCGAGCGACACCGGCATGAGCAGCGAGACGGCCGGGCGGGCGATGACGTTGGTCGCGTCGAAGCGACCGCCCAGGCCCACCTCGATGATCGCGGCATCGGCGGGCTGCTCGGAAAACAGGATGAAAGTGACGGCGGTGAGTATCTCGAAGACGGTAATTGTCTCGCCTCCATTGGCCTCGGCGACGCGCGCGATGGTTTTCGCCAGCAACGCGTCGTCGACGAACTTGCCACCGTCCTTTGCGCCCAGCCGGTAACGCTCGTGCCAGTTGACGAGGTGCGGCGAGGTGTGGACGTGCACGCGATACCCCGCGGCTTCCAGCAACGCGCGAGAGAAGGCGGCGGCGGAGCCCTTGCCGTTGGTGCCGGCGATGTGGATGACCGGCGGCAGGTCGACTTGCGGATTGCCTAGACGGTCGAGCAGGCGCGCGATGCGATCAAGCGAAAGGTCGTAGCCTTTCGGGTGCAGCGCCATCAGGCGCTCGATTTCGAGGTCTGCAAGCAGTGTTGTCATCAAGGGTACGTCATCATCGAAGGCAGCCGGCCGGGCGCTGCCGGATCATCTTGTCGGCAAGGATAGTCCCGGCGGGCCGATGCGCACAATCAAGCGATGCGGCGCACCATGTCGCGCCGGCCATATCGGCCGGCGTCAGGCGTGCGGACGCGCTTCGGGCGCCGGCGTTGGCGGGGGCAGGATTTCCGGCTCTTGCTCTTCCTGCGGCATCGGCGTCTTCAGCAGGATCTTCAGTAGCCGCGCCACCGTCGACTTCAGCTCCAGCCGGGAGACGACCATGTCGACCATGCCGTGCTCCATCAGGTATTCGGCACGCTGGAATCCCTCGGGCAGCTTCTCGCGGATGGTCTGCTCAATGACGCGCGGTCCGGCAAAGCCGATCAGCGCGCCGGGCTCGGCGATGTGGACGTCGCCGAGCATCGCGTAGGAGGCGGTGACGCCTCCGGTGGTCGGATTGGTCATCACCACGATGTAGGGCAAGCCGGCTTCCTTCAACCGGTCGACCCCGACGGTGGTGCGCGGCAGTTGCATCAGCGACAGTATGCCCTCCTGCATGCGCGCGCCGCCCGAGGCGGCGAACAGCACCAATGGACGCCGGCGGGCAAGTGCGGTCTCGAAGGCGCGGATGATTGCCTCGCCGGCAGCCATGCCGAGAGAACCGCCCATGAAGGTGAAGTCCTGCACGGTAGCGATGATGGGAAGGCCTTCGATCGTGCCGGCGGCATTCAGGATGGCGTCCTCAAGCCCGGTCTTCGCCTTGGCTTCCTTCAGGCGATCGGCGTAGCGCTTCTCGTCACGGAATTTCAGCGGGTCCTGAACGACCTTGGGATTCTCCAGGATCTCGTACTCGCCGCCGTCGAAGAAGAACTTCAGCCGCTCTCTGGCTGCGATCTTCATATGATGCCCCGAGGACGGGATCACCCACTGGTTGCTCTCCAGGTCCTTATGGAAGACCATCTCGCCGCTCTCCGGATCCTTGATCCAGAGGTTCTCGGGGATGTCTCGTCGGCCAAGCATCGAGTTGATTCTCGGGCGGACGAAATTGGTGATCCAGTTCATGGCGTAGAATTCCCGTTTCTGGGGAAGATGGGAAGATTATTCGGCGGCAGCAAGGCGAGCGCCGCGCACGCCCTGCGCAAGGCCGCTGACCAGCGTCGCCACGGCCTCGGCGGGATCGGCCGTGAGGCCACCCCTGGGGTCGATGACGCTGGCGACAGCATTGACGATGGCGGTGCCGACGACGACGCCGTCGGCGGTGGCGCCGATCGTGCGCGCCTGCTCTGCCGTCTTGACGCCGAAGCCGACGCAGACGGGGAGCGCGGTGTGCGCCTTGATGCGCCTCACGGCAGCGCCGACCTTGGCCGTGTCGGCGAGGGCCGAGCCCGTAATGCCGGTCATCGAGACGTAATAGACGAAGCCCGACGTGTTCTGCAGCACCTTGGGCAGGCGCTTGTCGTCGGTGGTCGGCGTGGCGAGGCGGATGAAGTTGATACCGGCTTTCAGCGCCGGGATGCAGAGTTCCTCGTCCATCTCCGGCGGCAGGTCGACGACGATCAGCCCGTCGATGCCGGCCGACGTCGCGTCGGCCAGGAAGCGCTCGACGCCGTAGATGTAGATCGGGTTGTAATAGCCCATGAGCACGATCGGCGTCTCGTCGTCCGACTTGCGGAAGTCCGCAGCCATTGCGAGCGTCCTGGCGAGCGTCTGGCCGGCCTTCAGGGCACGCAGGCCGGCCGCCTGGATCGCCGGACCGTCGGCCATCGGGTCCGAGAACGGCATGCCGAGCTCTATGATGTCGCTGCCGGCCCTGGGCAGCGCCTTCATGATCCTGAGCGAGGTCTCATAGTCGGGATCGCCACCCATGAAATAGGTCACGAGCGCCGGGCGGCCTTCGTCCTTCAGCTTCGCCATGCGGCGGTCGATGCGGCTGGTCATGCTCAAATCTCCATGTCGAGCATCTTGGCGACGGTGTGCACGTCCTTGTCGCCGCGGCCGGAGAGATTGACGATGACGATCTGGTCCTTGCCCATCGTCGGCGCGAGCTTCATGGCATGGGCGATCGCGTGCGACGATTCCAGCGCGGGGATGATGCCCTCGACCCTGGTCGTCAGTTGGAAGGCTTCGAGCGCCTCGTCGTCGAGGATCGGCACATAGTCGACCCGGCCGGAATCCTTCAACCAGCTGTGCTCGGGCCCGACGCCTGGGTAGTCGAGGCCGGCCGAGATCGAGTGGCCGTCGAGGATCTGGCCGTCGGCGTTCTGCAGGAGATAGGTGCGGTTGCCGTGCAGCACGCCGGGGCGGCCTGCATTCATCGAGGCGCAGTGCTCGACGCCTTCCAGGCCGCGCCCGCCCGCCTCGATGCCGATGATCTTCACCGAGCGGTCGTCGAGGAAGGGATGGAACATGCCGATGGCGTTGGAGCCGCCGCCGACGGCGGCGATGATGACGTCGGGCAGACGGCCTTCCTGTTCGAGAATCTGGGCGCGCGCTTCCAGGCCGATGACCGACTGGAATTCCCGCACCAGTTCGGGATAGGGGTGCGGGCCGGCAGCGGTGCCGATCAGATAATATGTGTCCTCGACATTGGTGACCCAGTCGCGCAGCGCCTCGTTCATCGCATCCTTCAGCGTGCCGTGGCCGGCCGTTACCGGCCGTACTTCGGCGCCGAGCAGCTTCATGCGGAAGACGTTCGGCTTCTGGCGCTCGACGTCGGTGGCGCCCATGTAGACCACGCAAGGGTAGCCGAAACGGGCCGAAACGGTGGCCGAGGCGACGCCATGCTGGCCGGCGCCGGTTTCGGCGATGATGCGCTTCTTGCCCATGCGCTTGGCGAGGAGGATCTGGCCGAGGCAGTTGTTGATCTTGTGCGAGCCGGTGTGGTTGAGATCCTCGCGCTTGAAATAGACTTTTGCGCCGCCGAGGTGCTTCGTCAGGCCTTCCGCGAAATAGAGTTTAGAGGGCCGGCCGGCGTAGTGGGTCGACAGCGCCGTCAACTCGGCCTTGAACGCCGGATCGTGCTTGGCTGCGTTCCATTCACGCTCGAGGTCGAGGATCAGCGGCATCAGCGTCTCCGCAACAAAACGCCCGCCGAAAATGCCGAACATGCCCTGCTCGTCGGGTCCGGTACGGAAGGAATTGGGCAGAGAATTGTGCTCTGGCGGCTTGTTCATGGCGGTTCCCGGTGGGCGGCCTGGTGGTTTGCTGGCTGGCTTCGGCCGCCGGTCGGTTTCGCTTACCCTTTTCGCCGACAGGAAAGCAACAGTCGCGTCAGGCCGCGCTTTTCGCACCGGCGGCTCGGACGGCACGGAAGAAGTCCTCGATCAGGCCGACATCCTTGCTACCAGGCGCGCTTTCGACGCCCGACGAGACGTCGATGCCGGCCGGGTTGAGCAGCCTGAGCGCCTCGCCGATATTTCCGGCATTCAGTCCGCCCGAGAGCATGTAGTCGGTATCAGGACCAAGCGAGGCCAGCACGCGCCAGTCGAACGGCACGCCGTTGCCGCCGGGAAGCTCGGCCCCCTGGGGCGGCTTCGCATCGAACAGGAAGCGATCGGCGATGCCGCGATAGGGCTCCATGGCGGCGAGATCGGCTGCGTCGCGGATGGAAAACGCCTTCATCACCGGCAAGCCATAGCGGGCCTTGGCCACGGAGACACGCTCGGGCGTCTCGACGCCATGGAATTGCAGCATATCAGGAGCCATCGCGTCGACGATCGCGTCGAGCGTCGCGTCATCGGCATCCACGGTGACCGCAACGGCCTTCGCCTTGCCGCGCGCCGCCTGGCGCAGGCGACCGGCGTCGGCAGGCAGGATGTGGCGCGGGCTCTTCTGGAAAAAGATGAAGCCGACATGCGAAGCGCCGCCGGCGAGCGCCGCCGCCAGCGCTTCCCCGGTTTTCAGGCCGCAGATCTTGATATCCATCGTCATGGCCGGGACGTCGCACGAAACGACCCGAAAGTCGAGGATGCCTATGCCTTTGCTGCTCCGCGCAGCGCCTCCACTGGCATGCCTGCGTCCGAAAAGCGTTTCGCACTTTCCGTCCGGATGCTCTATCTTCCGCGCGTGATTCTCTGGACGCGTGACCTGCCCTGCGGGCGGGCGGTCATGCCGAGTTCGGACGGGGCGAGTTGCGCATGGAGCGCCTGGCGGGGCGGATAATTCTGCTTTGGGGCTGGCGCCGACTGGCCGCTGCCTTTGCCGCTGGCGCGTTTCTGGTGCTGACGCAGGCGCCCTATGATTTCTTCGCGGCGGGCTTCATCTCCTTTCCGGTTCTGGTGTGGCTCATCGACGGAGCGACGGCCGATTCCTCGTCCAGTTTGCTCGGGCGCCTGAGGCCTGCCTTCGCCACCGGCTGGTGGTTCGGCTTCGGCTATTTCCTCGCCGGTCTGTGGTGGATCGGCGGCGCCGTGCTGGTCGAGGCGGACAGCTTCGCCTGGGCGTTGCCTTTCGCCGTGCTCGGGATTCCCCTGCTGCTCGCCTTCTTTTACGGCCTAGCCACGGCGGTCGCCCGCCTCTTCTGGACGGACGGCATCGCACGCATTGCGGCGATCGCTTTCGGCTTTGGCCTGGCGGAATGGCTGCGGAGCTTCCTTTTCACCGGCTTTCCCTGGAACCCAGTGGGGTTGGCGGCAATGCCGACGCCGCTCCTGATGCAGAGCGTGGCGCTGACGGGCGTCACCGGGATGAATGCGCTCGCCGTCTTCGTCTTCTCGATGCCGGCGCTACTGGCGGCACGGCGCAACCTGCGCCTCGGCCTCGCCCTCGCCGTCCTTCTCGTCACGGCGCATGCCGGCTATGGGCTCATCCGGCTGAACACGCCGGTGGATGCCTCCGGCGGCAAGCTCGCCGCCCGCATCGTTCAGCCATCGATCGACCTGTCCGAAAAATGGGACGACAGCGTGCGCGACCGCGTCTTCCAGACGACGATGGCGCTTTCGGAGCGTCCGCCCGAGGCCGGCAAGCCGACGCCACAACTGATCCTGTGGCCGGAAACGTCGGTGCCATTCTTCTTCACCGAGCGGCCGGATGCGCTGGCGGCGATCGGCCAGATGCTTCAGCCCGGCCAGATGCTGATCGCCGGCGCGGTGCGCGAGGAGGCCGGCGGCGCCGCTCCGCTCTACTACAACTCCGTGTTGGCAATTGACGACGGAGGCGAGATCGTCGACGCGGTCGACAAGGTCCATCTCGTGCCGTTCGGCGAGTACATCCCGTTCGTCGATCTGGCGACGCGCCTCGGGATCGGACAATTGGTCGCGGGCCCAATGAACTTCGTCGCCGGCAGCCAGCGCCACTCGCTTGAACTGCCTGGCGGAGCGAGGACGGCCCCCTTTATCTGCTACGAAATCATCTTCCCTGATCTGGTGGCGATTGACGTTGCGTCAACCAGGTTTATTGTGAACGTCACCAACGATGCCTGGTTTGGCGACACGCCCGGTCCATACCAGCATTTCCGGCAGGCCCAGCTCAGGGCAGTGGAGAACGGATTGCCGCTGCTGCGCGCCGCCAACAACGGAATTTCGGGCGCCATCGACGCACGCGGACGCGTCATCGATGCCTTGGCGCTTAACGTTCGGGACGCGCTCGATGTCGAGATTGATCTGCCGGACGGACAGAACTCATTGTATCCACTACGCCAATTTGTCGGCTATGCGATCCTGGTATTGTTCGCATTATTCGCATTTGCAGGGAGGCTGAGCCTGTCCCCAGGGACGAATTGACATCAAATATATTAGAAACTCATATTGAAACGTCCGGCAGGCTTTCGGCCGATGCATTCGTTGGGGTGAGGGGTGCGCCGGAATGACAAAAAAATACAAATTGGAAAAGCCGGCTGCGGCCGGCGAGGGAAAAATGGCAGACAACGGAAACAAGAAGAAGCCGAATCCGACGGATGTGCACGTTGGGAGTCGGATCAGGCTTCGTCGCAACATGCTCGGCATGAGCCAGGAGAAGTTGGGCGAGAATCTCGGCATAACTTTCCAGCAGATCCAGAAGTACGAGAAGGGGACTAACCGAGTCGGCGCAAGCCGGCTACAGGCGATCGCGAACATACTCGCGGTTCCCGTCGCCTTCTTCTTTGAGGACCTGCCGGGCGATCAGGGGACGGCGAACCGCGGCTTCGCGGAGGACCCATCCGCCGCCTTTGCGATTGATTTCTGTACCAGCGCGGAAGGGCTCCAGCTCAACCGCGCTTTTGTCAGGATCTCCGACCTGAAGGTGCGGCGCAGGATCATCGAACTGGTGAAAAGCCTCGCCTCCGACGACGTGGAGTAAGGCGCGCCGGCTCTGCAGGCGTCCCCTTCGTCATGCTCTCCGGGCAGCCCGGCTTTCCGGAGAGTTCTGCGCATCCAGCATGCCAAGCTACGGCAGCACGCACTGCGCTACCTTGGAAAAACAGTTCCCGAACAGCCGTCCTGCGAGCCCAAACGCTTCTTGACGAATCCGGGCCGGCGTCGTTAACACGAGTCCCGCCCGACGCCGGCCGCCCGCCGGCCAGCCTTTCAAGAGGTATCACCCGTGACGCGGCAGAATTATCTCTTTACCTCGGAATCCGTTTCCGAGGGACATCCCGACAAGGTATGCGACCGCATCTCCGACGAGATCGTCGACCTGGTCTACCGCGAGGCCAAGAAGACCGGCATGGACCCGTGGAGGGTGCGGGTCGCCTGCGAGACGCTGGCCACCACCAACCGCGTGGTCATTGCTGGCGAGGTGCGCGTGCCTGAAACGCTGCTGAAGAAGGACAAGGCCGGCAACATCCTGAAGGACGCAGCCGGGCACCCGGTGGTCAATCCGTCGAAGTTCAAGTCGGTCGCCCGCAAGGCGATCCGCGCAATCGGTTACGAGCAGGACGGCTTTCACTGGAAGACGGCGAAGATCGATGTGCTTCTGCACGGCCAGTCGCCGGACATCGGCCAGGGCGTGGACAACGCCGCCGATCGCCAGGGCGAAGAGGGCGCCGGCGACCAGGGCATCATGTTCGGTTATGCCTGCCGCGAGACGCCCGACCTGATGCCGGCGCCGATCTATTACAGCCACAAGATACTGGAACTTCTGTCGGCCGCGCGCCACGCCGGCGAAGGCGAGGCCGGGAAGCTCGGCCCCGATGCCAAAAGCCAGGTCACGGTAAAGTATGTCGACGGCAAGGCCGCCGAGGTCGCCTCCATAGTCCTGTCGACCCAGCATCTCGACGGAAGCTGGGATTCCAGCAAGGTGCGCAAGGTGGTCGAGCCCTACATCCACGAGGCGCTGGGCGACCTGAAGATAGCGGGCGACTGCGCCTGGTACATCAACCCGACGGGCAAGTTTGTCGTCGGCGGACCCGACGGCGACGCGGGCCTGACCGGCCGCAAGATCATCGTCGACACCTATGGCGGCGCCGCCCCGCATGGCGGTGGCGCCTTCTCGGGCAAAGACACCACCAAGGTGGACCGCTCGGCCGCCTACGCTGCGCGCTACCTCGCCAAGAATGTGGTAGCGGCGAAGCTCGCCGACCGCTGCACCATCCAGCTCTCTTATGCTATTGGCGTCGCCCAGCCGCTATCGGTCTATGTCGACCTCCACGGCACCGGCAAGGTCGAGGAAGCGACGCTCGAGAAGGCGTTGCGCGACGTAATGGACCTGTCGCCCTCAGGTATCCGCAAGCATCTCGACCTCAACAAGCCGATTTACGCCAAGACCTCGTCCTATGGCCATTTTGGGCGCAAGCCGGGCCGCGACGGATCTTTCTCCTGGGAGAAGACCGATCTGGTCAAGGCCATCAAGGACGCAGTGGCGGCCTGACGGCCGTCCGACGGGCAATTTCATGACGGAAGGCCGCAAGAGCCGTTCGACCGAGGCCTTTTTCGGCCGGCGGCGCGGCAAGACCATCCGCCCGGTTCAGGCGATGGCGCTTGCCGAGGGGCTGGCTCACTACCGGCTCGACCTGGGCGAACCCGCGCCTGCTGACATCAGGACGCTATTTCCCTCGGAAGTCTCGGACGTCAGGCTGGAGATCGGCTTCGGCGGAGGCGAGCATCTGCGCCACGAGGCGGCGCGCCTTCCGGGCACCGGCTTCATCGGAGTCGAACCCTTCGTCAACTCGATGGCGAAGATGATGGTTGCGGTCGCCGAAACGCCGCTCGCGAATCTGCGCGTTTTCGATGACGACGCAACGCGCCTGCTCGACTGGCTGCCGGAGAGTTCGCTCGCCGGCATTGATTTGCTCTACCCCGACCCGTGGCCGAAGAAGAAGCACTGGAAGCGGCGCTTTGTCAGCCCGGTCAATCTCGACCGCTTCGCGCGCGTGCTGCGGAAAGGAGGAGTTTTCCGCTTCGCCTCCGACATAGACAGCTACGTCAACTGGACACTGCTACATGTGGCAGCGCATGGTGGCCTGGTTTGGGAAGCGTCGGACGCGGATGACTGGCGGAAGCCCTACGCGGGCTGGCCGGGAACGCGATACGAGGCGAAGGCCTTTCGCGAGGCAAGAACGCCGGCGTACCTGACGTTCCGTCGAACATAGACGCCCCCACGAAAGCGGAGGTTCTCCGCCGCATCAAGGATGCCCCCTCGCAGGCAAATGGTGCGGCGATTAGCGACGGGAAATCCTGCGGAAGGCGGCCGGATCAATGCCCAGCATGCGCAGGTCGCTGGCATGCGGCTGCCTGTTCGCTTCGACGGCGCGCGAAGCCGCTATGGCGCTGCCGAAAACCTCGAAAAGACCGCCAAGGGCCGAAAGGGCGTTGCGGGTGGTCATAGGATTTGCCTCGGACTGTGGCTTGCACGCAAACGTTGGTGCACTGCAACATAGATAGTAAACCGCTGACGTCGCAGGTAGTGGGGTTGCTGCATCGCAGCCATGCACTCTTGCCGGAGCAGGATTTTTGGGGGGGTCAGTCGAGCAAGGTCCCTTGCACCGCGGCTGGCGCGAGGCCCGGGCTTGAAAGCCTCGAGCCATTGGTCTATATCAGCCTCAAATTCTTGGTCGATATGACGAAGAGTGGGTCCACCCGGTCCCGCTCTTTTTTATTACCCGGCCGCTGGAGAACTCATGACGACCCAGATGACGGCAACGACGAACGACAGTGCAGACGACCGCATCATCCGCGAAAGCGGTGTCGATGCGCGCGTAGCGTCGGTCGTCGCGCCGGTTCTGAAGGGTATGGGCTTCCGCCTCGTGCGCGTGCGGCTGTCGGGCCAGAACGGCCTGACGCTGCAGATCATGGCCGAGCGCAACGATGGCACCATGACCGTCGAGGACTGCGAGGAAGTCAGCCGGGCGGTCTCGCCTGCCCTCGACGTCGCCGATCCCATCGAAAAGGCCTATCATCTGGAAGTCTCCTCGCCCGGGATCGACCGGCCGCTGGTGAGGAAGTCCGATTTTTCGGCCTGGGCCGGCCACCTGGTGAAGGTCGAGACTTCGATCATGGTGGCCGAACGCAAGCGTTTTCGCGGCAGGATCGCGGAGGCCGGCGAGAACGACGTGCTGATCGAGCGCGACCAGCCCGCCTATGGCGAGGAGCCGTCGGTCAGGGTGCCTTACGAAGCGATCGCCGAAGCCCGGCTGATGCTGACCGACGATCTCATCCGCGACGCATTGTCGAAGGATAACCAGGCGCGCAAGGAAGCAAGGAAACGCCGCGGCGAGCCTGAAGAGACCGCGACGGGCGACGGAACCGAAACCCAGGATTGATTGACGTTCCGCGCAAAGCGGGAGTGTTCAGGGAGACTAAAATGGTAGTCAGTGCGAACAGGCTTGAGCTGCTGCAGATCGCCGATGCGGTCGCGCGCGAGAAGTCTATCGACAAGAGCATCGTGATCGCTGCGATGGCTGATGCGATCCAGAAGGCAGCGCGCTCGCGCTACGGCCAGGAGACCAACATCCGCGCCGACATCAACCCGAACACCGGCGAGATGAAGCTGCAGCGGCTGATGGAAGTCGTCGAGACCGTCGAGGATTACGGCCGCCAGATCGCGCTGTCCTCTGCGCGCGAGCGCAACCCGGACGCCGAGGTGGGCGATTTCATCGCCGAGCAGCTGCCGCCGATGGATTTCGGCCGCATCGCCGCGCAGTCGGCCAAGCAGGTCATCGTGCAGAAGGTGCGCGAAGCCGAGCGCGATCGCCAGTTCGACGAATACAAGGACCGCATCGGCGAGATCGTCAACGGCACGGTGAAGCGCGTCGAATACGGCAACGTGATCGTCGACCTCGGCCGGGGCGAGGCCATCATCCGCCGCGACGAGCTGATCCCGCGCGAGAACTTCAAGTATGGCGACCGCGTGCGCGCCTATGTCTATGACGTGCGTCGCGAGCAGCGCGGCCCGCAGATCTTCCTGTCGCGCACCCATCCGCAGTTCATGGCGAAGCTGTTCACCATGGAAGTGCCCGAGATCTACGACGGCATCATCGAGATCAAATCGGTCGCCCGCGATCCGGGCAGCCGCGCCAAGATCGCCGTCGTTTCGCGCGACTCTTCGATCGACCCTGTCGGCGCCTGCGTCGGCATGCGCGGCTCCCGCGTGCAGGCCGTGGTCGGCGAGCTTCAGGGCGAGAAGATCGACATCATCCCGTGGTCGCCTTCGGCCGCCTCCTTCATCGTCAATGCGCTGCAGCCGGCGGAAGTCGCCAAGGTCGTGCTTGATGAGGACGCCGAGCGCATCGAGGTCGTGGTGCCCGACGACCAGTTGTCGCTGGCCATCGGCCGTCGCGGCCAGAACGTGCGCCTCGCTTCCCAACTCACCGGCTGGGACATCGACATCCTGACCGAGCAGGAAGAGAGCGAGCGCCGCCAGAAGGAGTTCGTCGAGCGTTCGAACCTCTTCATGAACGCGCTCGACGTCGACGAGATGGTTGGCCAGGTGCTTGCGTCGGAAGGCTTCACCTCGGTCGAGGAGGTCGCCTATGTCGATTCCGACGAGATTTCCTCGATCGACGGCTTCGACGAGGACACTGCCAGCGAGATCCAGCAGCGCGCCCGCGAATATCTCGAGAAGATCGAGGCGGAGCACGACGCCAAGCGCAAGGAACTCGGCGTCCAGGACGAGCTGCGCGATATTCCGGGCGTGACCACCGCCATGCTGGTGACGCTCGGCGAGGACGGCGTCAAGACGATCGAGGACTTTGCCGGCTATGCAGCGGACGACCTCGTCGGCTGGAAGGAGCGCAAGGACGGCGAGACGAAGTTCTTCCCCGGCGTTCTGGCCAGCCACAACGTCTCGCGCGCCGACGCCGAGCAGATGGTGCTCGCCGCCCGCCAGCTGGCCGGCTGGATCACGCCCGAGGAGGCAGTAGCCGAAGCCGAGGCGGAAGCGACCGCCGAAGCGGAAGCGTGACGTGAGCCGGCCCGGAGCACACCTTGGACGAGATGAACGATCGCACCTGCATCGTCACGCGTCGGCCAGCCGGGCCGGATGAGCTCATTCGCTTTGTCGTCGGCCCCGACGGGGCCGTCGTACCGGATCTGAAAAGAAACCTGCCCGGCCGAGGCTGCTGGGTAACCGCGGACCGCGCGCATGTCGACAAGGCGGCAAAGAAGGGCGCTTTCGCGAGGGCCTTGAAGGCCCCCGCGACTGTGCCCCCGGATATCGGCGGCATGGTAGACAGGCTGCTCGTCAAGTCCGCGCTGGGTGCCTTGGGGCTTGCCCGCAAGGCCGGCGCCGTGGCTCTCGGCGCGACCAAGGTCGAGTCTTCTGTCCGCAGCGGCCAGGCGCTCTTGGTGCTGCATGCGGCCGAGGCGGCCGAGGATGGCCTGCGCAAGATCGCGCAGGCGAGACGTGCGACCGCTCATCTCGGCGGTCCAGAAATCCGTGCCTACAAACTTTTTTCCGAACAGGAATTGGGTTTGGCATTGGGCGGTACAAATGTGATACATGCAGCCGTTCTTGCGGGCGATGCCGGGCGAGCGGCTGAAAAGCGCATGGTAGCGCTTGACCGATACCGGGGCGGTTCTCCGGACGAGCTGGCAATGTTTGCGGCGATTGCTGACGGGAACGACGCCGCAGAGGATATGGAATGAGCGATACGAAAACCGGTGACGACAAGGCGCTCGGCGTCAACACGAAGAAGACGCTGACCCTTAAGCGGCCGGGCGTCGAGCAGTCGACCGTGCGTCAGAACTTCTCGCATGGCCGCA
Source organism: Rhizobiaceae bacterium (assembly GCA_036520515.1). GTDB lineage: Bacteria > Pseudomonadota > Alphaproteobacteria > Rhizobiales > Rhizobiaceae > Mesorhizobium_K. The sequence continues at coordinate 3,819 of DATDJN010000309.1, read as the reverse complement.
CGAAGGCAGTCGTCGTCGAAACAAAGCGCAAGTTCGTCAAGCCCGGCGAGAAGTCCGAGGCCGCCTCGGTGTTCGCTCCGAAGCCAGTGCCGGCCCCTGCGGCGAAGCCTGCGCCTCGGGAGGTGCCGAAGCCTGCCGCCCCGGCCGCCGACCGCCCCAACCTCGTGCTCAGCGACCTTTCGGCAGGCGAGATCGAAGCGCGCCGCCGTGCGCTCGAAGGCTCGAAGGTGCGCGAGATAGAGGATCGCCAGCGGGCGATCGAGGATGCCAAGCGCCGCCAGGAAGACGAAGAGCGCCGCAAGCGTGAGCGCGATGAATCCGCCCGCCGCCAGGCCGAGGAGGAAGCCCGCCTGCTCGCCGAGGCCGAGTCGCGTCGCCGCGCCGAGGAGGAAGCCCGCCGTCGTACGCCGCTGGTCGAGACACCCGAGGAGGAGGCCGCGAAACCGCGCCGTCCCGGCACCAGCGCACCAGCCCTGCCGCCGCGCCGCCTTGCGCCGGCCCAGCCCGAGCGCCCGACGCGCACCAAGGGCGAGGAAGACCGCCGCCGTGGCAAGCTGACGCTGAATTCGGCGACCTCCGAGGAGGAGGCACGCGCCCGCTCGCTGTCGTCGATGCGCCGCCGCCAGGAGAAGTTCAAGCGCGCCATGCACCAGGAGCCGCGCGAGAAGATCACCCGCGAGGTCGTGGTGCCCGAGACGATCACCATCGCCGATCTCGCCAACCGCATGTCGGAGCGCGCGGTCGACATCGTCAAGTTCTTCATGAAGCAGGGCCAGATCCTGAAGCCAGGCGACGTTATCGACGCCGACACGGCGGAACTGGTGGCTTCCGAATTCGGCCACACCGTGCGCCGTGTCGCCGAAGCCGACATTGAGGAAGGCGTCTTCAAGGAGCCGGACAAGCCGGAGGACCTGCGGCCGCGTCCGCCGGTCGTCACGATCATGGGCCATGTCGACCACGGCAAGACCTCGCTGCTCGACGCCATCCGCAACGCCAATGTCGTGTCGGGCGAGGCTGGCGGCATCACGCAGCACATTGGCGCCTACCAGGTCGAGAAGAACGGCCACAAGATCACCTTCATCGACACGCCCGGCCACGCGGCGTTCACCGCCATGCGCGCCCGCGGCGCGCAGTCGACCGACATCGCCGTACTGGTGGTGGCCGCGGATGACAGCGTGATGCCGCAGACGATCGAGTCCATCAACCACGCCAAGGCGGCCGGCGTGCCGATCATCGTGGCGATCAACAAGATCGACAAGCACAGCGCCGACCCGCAGAAGGTGCGCGCGGAGTTGCTGCGCCACGAGGTGTTCGTGGAATCGATGGGCGGCGAAGTGCTGGACGTCGAAGTTTCGGCAACCAAGGGCACCAACCTCGACAAGCTGCTGGAAGCGATCCTGCTGCAGGCCGAAGTCCTCGACCTGAAGGCAAATCCGGACCGCACCTCGGAAGGTGTCGTCATCGAGTCGAAGCTCGACAAGGGCCGCGGCGCGGTTGCTACCGTGCTCGTCCAGACCGGGACCTTGATGATCGGCGACATCGTCGTCGCCGGCAGCGAATGGGGCCGCGTGCGCGCGATCCTCAACGATCGCGGCGAACAGCTCAAGGAAGCCGGGCCGTCGACGCCGGTCGAGGTGCTGGGCCTCCAGGGTTCTCCGCGCGCCGGCGACCGTTTTGCTACCGTCGCGAGCGAGGCCCGCGCGCGGGAGATCACGGAATATCGCCAGCGTCTGGCCCGCGACAAGGCCGTCGCCAGGCACGCAACCCAGCGTGGCTCGCTGGAGCAGATGATGTCGCAGTTGCAGACGAGCGGGCTGAAGGAATTCCCGCTGGTCGTCAAGGGCGACGTGCAGGGCTCCGTGGAGGCCATCATCGCGGCCCTCGACAAGCTCGGCACCGACGAAGTCAGGGCGCGCATAGTCCATTCGGGCGCCGGCGCCATCACCGAGACCGACGTCTCGCTGGCAGAGACTTCGGGCGCCGCCATTGTCGGCTTCAACGTGCGTGCCAATCCGCAGGCGCGGGCTGCCGCCCAGGCTGCGGGCATCGAGATCCGCTACTACAACGTCATCTACAACCTCGTGGATGACGTGAAGGCGGCGATGTCGGGCCTGCTCTCGCCGGAGCGCCGCGAAACCTTCCTCGGCAATGCGGAGATCCTCGAAGTGTTCGACATCACCAAGGTCGGCAAGATCGCGGGCTGTCGCGTCACGGAGGGCAAGGTCGAGCGCGGTGCGGGCGTACGCCTGATCCGCGACAACGTCGTCATCCACGAGGGTACGCTGAAGACACTGAAGCGCTTCAAGGACGAGGTCTCGGAGGTTCCGGCCGGCCAGGAATGCGGCATGGCCTTCCAGAACTTCGAGAACATCCTGGCCGGCGACATCATCGAGTGCTTCCGCGTCGAGATGGTGACGAGAACGCTGTAGGCGCCGTCAGGCAGATGCCGTAGGACGGCGGCGATCCGTCGTCCCGCACTCTTGTGAGTATGAGACATGCGCCCCGGTTCGATCCCGTGGGCGCATGATTTCAAGATAGGAACCATGCCCAGAACGTCAGGCTCCGGCCCATCCCAGCGCATGCTGCGCGTCGGCGAACAGGTGCGCCACGCGCTCTCCGACTTGCTCGGGCGCGGCGAGATCATCGATCCGGTGATCGAGACCACCGTCGTCTCGATCTCCGAGGTACGCATGTCGCCCGACCTCAAGATCGCGACGGCCTTCGTCTCGCCGCTGGGTGCGGCCGACGACGAGGCCGTCGTGCGGGCGCTGAACAATCACGCGAAGTTTATCCGCGGACGCGTCACCCATGCGCTCAGGCAGATGAAATACATGCCGCAGTTCCGCTTCCGCCTCGACACGAGCTTCGACAATTTCGCGCGGATCGACGGGCTGCTGAAGTCGCCCGAGGTGGCGCGCGACCTCCACAACGACGAGAACGATAAGGACAATTGATGGCCCGCCGCGGCAAGAAGAAGGGCCGGCCGGTTTCCGGCTGGGTGATTTTGGACAAGCCCGTCGGCATGGGCTCGACTGAGGCGGTATCCAAGGTGAAATGGCTGTTCCAGGCCGAGAAGGCCGGCCACGCCGGCACGCTCGACCCGCTGGCGTCCGGCATGCTGCCGATCGCGCTCGGCGAAGCGACGAAGACCGTTCCCTACGTGCAGGACGGCGCGAAGGTTTATCGGTTCACCGTCGCCTGGGGGGAGGAACGCTCGACCGACGACCTCGAGGGGCCAGTGACCAAGGCCTCGGACAAGCGGCCGAGCGAGGATGAAATCCGTGCGATCGTGCCGAAATACACCGGCGTCATCATGCAGGCGCCGCCGCAGTTTTCCGCCATCAAGATAGCAGGCGAGCGCGCCTACGATCTTGCCCGTGGAGGCGAGACGGTCGACATTCCAGAGCGCGAGGTGGAAATCGGCCGCTTCGACCTCGTCGAGATGCTGCCCGACGGCGCGACCGTCTTCGAGATAGAATGCGGCAAAGGCACTTATGTGCGCAGTCTCGCCCGCGACATGGGCCGGGACCTCGGCTGCTATGGCCACATAGCGGAGCTGCGCCGCATCGAGGTGTATCCCTTCACGCCGGAGGATTTCGTGACGGTCGCGGAGCTCGAAAACGCGCGCTTCGGAGAGGCTGGGCAGGCGGCATGGGAAGAAGCGGGAATGCCACTGCCGGACTTCGACGCCATCGACGATCTGCTGATCGACACGGGTGCGGCGCTCGAATGCCTCCCGCAGGTGGCGATCACGGACGAGGCAGCGCAGAAGATCAGGCTCGGCAACCCGGTCATCATCCGCGGTCGCGACGCGCCGGT
>DATDJN010000308.1:0-2000 GCA_036520515.1 Rhizobiaceae bacterium | reverse complement strand
CGCCGGCTGAAGTCGGCCGCGGCGGTGTTGAAGGTCGCGCCCGGCGACGTGCCGGCGCGCGTCGAGGCGCTGCTCGATGAGCGCAAGAAGCTGGAGCGCGAGCTGTCCGATGCGCGCAAGAAGCTCGCGCTCGGCGGCGGTGCGCCGGCCGGCGGCAACGGCACGACCGAGAAGGAGACCGTCGCCGGCGTCGGCTTCCTCGGCAAGTCGGTCACCGGCGTCGCGCCCAAGGACCTGAAGTCGCTGGCCGATGCCGGCAAGACGTCGCTGGTCTCCGGCGTCGTCGTCTTCGTCGGAGCCGGCGAGGACGGCAAGGCCTCCGTCGTCGTCGGCGTGACCGACGACCTCACCAAGCGCTTCAGCGCCGTCGACCTCGTGCGCACGGCATCCGCCGCGCTCGGCGGGCAGGGCGGCGGCGGCCGCCCGGACATGGCGCAGGCCGGCGGTCCCGACGCCACCAAGGCGGACGACGCGATCGCCGCGGTCCGGGCCGCGCTCGAAGCGGCCTGACCGAGGGCGAAGGCCCAGACAAAAAATGCCCCGGATCGCTCCGGGGCTTTTGCTTGGATGGTTCCAGAAATCAGGCGGTCATCGCCTTCCTGAGATTCTCGTCGATCTTGTCGAGGAAGCCGCTGGTCGACAGCCACGGCTGGTCGGGACCGATGAGCAGCGACAGGTCCTTGGTCATGTAGCCGGACTCGACCGTCTGGATGCAGACCTTCTCCAGGGTCTCGGCGAAGTTCTTGAGTTGGGCGTTGCCGTCGAGCTTGGCGCGGTGGGCAAGGCCCCGCGTCCAGGCGAAGATCGAGGCGATCGAGTTGGTCGAGGTTTCTTCGCCCTTCTGGTGCTGGCGATAGTGGCGGGTGACCGTGCCATGCGCGGCCTCGGCCTCGACCGTCTTGCCGTCCGGCGTCATCAGCACGGAGGTCATCAGGCCGAGCGAGCCGAACCCTTGCGCGACCGTGTCGGACTGCACGTCGCCGTCGTAGTTCTTGCAGGCCCAGACATAGCCGCCCGACCACTTCAGGCTCGACGCCACCATGTCGTCGATCAGGCGGTGCTCGTACCAGATCTTCCTGGCCTTGAACTCGGCCTGGAACTCCTGCTCGTAGACCTCCTGGAAGATGTCCTTGAAGCGGCCGTCATAGGCTTTCAGGATGGTGTTCTTGGTCGACAGATAGACCGGATAGCCACGCAGCAGGCCATAGTTCAGCGAGGCGCGCGCGAATTCGCGGATCGACTCGTCCAGATTGTACATGGCCATCGCGACGCCCGAGCCCGGCGCGTTGAACACCTCGTGCTCGATCGTCTGGCCGTCCTCGCCGACGAACTTGATGGTCAGCTTGCCCTTGCCCGGGAACCTGAAGTCGGTGGCGCGATACTGGTCGCCGAAGGCATGGCGGCCGACGATGATCGGCTGCGTCCAGCCGGGGACGAGCCGCGGCACGTTCTTCATGATGATCGGCTCGCGGAAGATGGTGCCGCCGAGGATGTTGCGGATCGTGCCGTTGGGCGACTTCCACATCTTCTTCAGCTTGAATTCCTCGACGCGCTGCTCGTCGGGGGTGATGGTCGCGCATTTCACGCCGACGCCGTACTTCTTGATCGCGTTGGCCGCGTCGATCGTCACCTGGTCTTCGGTGGCGTCGCGATGCTCCACGCTGAGATCGTAATATTTGAGGTCGATGTCGAGATAAGGGTGGATCAGCTTGTCCTTGATGAACTGCCAGATGATGCGGGTCATCTCGTCGCCGTCGAGCTCGACGACCGGATTGTCCACCTTGATCTTCGCCATTCTATGCCTCGTTCGGGAGTGGGGCTGAGCGCCCGTGGGATTGGAGTGGCCCTATAGCACCGGACGCAATGAAGGCAAAGCGGTGACAACGCCTTGATTCCGCACCGCATGCAGGGCTACCTCGCGCTCTTGTGAATGCCCACCGCGACCGGAATCGACAGAGCATGACAGAAGACGACCGCGACAAGCGGCTGGAGCAGCAGGG
>DATDJN010000307.1:0-4313 GCA_036520515.1 Rhizobiaceae bacterium | reverse complement strand
CCCGCATCCATGCGGACGTATTCGCCGGTCATGTTGCTCGATGCCGGCGAGGCCAGGAAGCACACCAGTTGCGCGATGTCTTCCGCCGTCGAGGCGACCTTCAGCGGCACCTTCGCCACCACCGCGTCGCGCACCGCTTTCGCGCCGGCCTCGCCGCGGCCCTTGGTGAACCACGGCGTATCGATATAGCCCGGACACACCGTGTTGACGCGGATCAAGGGCGCCAGCGCCCGCGCGAGCGACTGCGTCATGGTGTTGAGCGCGCCCTTGCTGGCGGCATAGGCGACCGACGAGCCGCCGCCGGAAATGCCGGCGACCGACGAGACATTGACCACGGCCGACGGCAGGCCTGAGGCTTTCGCACCGGCCTCCAGCAGCCCGCGCGCCGCGCGGGTCATCTGGAACGGGCCGATGGTGTTGACGGCGTAGATGCGCTGGAAATCCTCCGCGGAAAGGCCGTCGAGATCGTGATGCGGCACATGCTTGGTGGTGCCGGCATTGTTGACCAGCACGTCGAGACGGCCCCAGGCTGCGGCCGCGGCCGCAATCTTCCTGCAATCCTCGTCGCGCGAGACGTCGCCCTGCACCACCACGACTTCGGCGCCGGCGCTGCGGCAGAGATCGGCGGTCGCTTCGGCTTCCGCCTTGCTGTTGGAATAATTGACGACGATGCGCGCGCCGCCCTTGGCCAGAATGGCGGCGGTGGCGGCCCCGAGGCCCGAGGCAGAACCGGTGACAATCGCGCACAAACCATCCTTCGACATCCGCATTTCCTCTTGTTGCTCTTGGCTGGGTTTCGACCGCCCGTGGACGGGCTTCGCGGCTACCATATCCCGCGGCGAACGGCGTGCAAACTCGGGAAATCCGTTGCGCGGAATTTATCTTTGGCTGATGCCCTTCATGCCACCGCCACATGCCGCCCTGCGGACAGCGCTTGTCACGGCTATGGCTTTTGCCCATCATAAAGCGCAAGAAAAAGACCGTAGCCCAGCCCGGCATAACTGTCGGGATTGGCATGCCAATTTCAAAACCGGGGAACGCTGTGGCGGAGAGTGAGAACATCGTTGCCGAGACCGCGGAGAAAATCTTTGCCGATCTCGCCGACGCCCAAACCATCAATCGCGACAAGAAGGGCGAATGGAAAGCGCCGCTGTGGCAGGCGCTGACGGAAGCCGGCCTGCCGCTGGCGTGGGTGGACGAAGATTGCGGCGGGTCGGGCGCAAGCCTCGCCGAAGGTTTCAGCGTCCTGAGCGCCGCCGGGCGATTTGCGGTCGCGGTGCCGCTTGCCGAAACCATGCTGGCCGGCTGGCTGCTGGCGCAGGCCAGGATGACCTCGCCCGAGGGCGAGATGACCGTGGCGCCCGCGAGCCCGAAGGACCGGATCACCGTCAATGCCGACGGCAGCCTGTCGGGCAAGGCCCGCGGCGTACCATTTGCCAAGGCGGCAAAGCACATCGCGGTGCTCGCCAGCGATGCGAAAGGCTGTTCGATCGCGCTGGTCGACGCAACCAGGTGCCGGATCGAGAGCGGGCTCAATCTCGGCGGCGACCATTCGGATACCGTGACGCTGGACAAGGTGCAGCCGATCGCGATCAAGCCGGCGCCCAGAGGTTTCGACCAGACCCGGCTGATGCTGATGGGCGGCGTCGCACGATCGCTGCAGATTGCGGGCGCGCTGGAATCGCTGCTGGAAATTTCCGTGCGCTATTCCAACGAGCGGATAGCCTTCGAGAAGAAGATCTCGAAATTCCAGGCGGTGCAGCACAATCTGGCGCGGCTCGCCGGCGAATCGGCGGCAGCGCTTGCCGCGGCGACCTCGGCCGCGGACGCCGTCGCCAACGCTACCGCCTTCGACGACGAAGTGTTCCTGGAGGCCGTGGCCGCAAAAATCCGCTGCGCGGAAGCGGCGGAGAAAGGCGGCGGCATCGCCCATCAGGTGCACGGCGCGATCGGCTTCACCAACGAGCATATCCTGCATCGCTATTCGCTGCGCGCGCTGGCCTGGCGCGACGATTTCGGTTCCGAAAGCCATTGGGCGGTCGAACTCGGCAGGCTCGTATGCAACCGCGGCGCCGATGAATTGTGGCCGCTGGTCGCCTCGCGCTGACATCCTTTACCGATCTGCCTGCATTAGAGAGTTACAATGACCGCAGCCCTCCGTTTCGATCCGATCCGCCTGCCGCCGGAGTGCGAGCAGTTGCGCAAGGAAGTGCGCGCCTTCCTCGCCGAGGAAATCGCCGCCGGCACCTTCGATCCGCACCAGCCGAACCGCGAGGACACCGACGCACCGGAATTTTCGCGAAGGGTCGGCGCGCGAGGCTGGCTCGGCATGACCTGGCCGAAGAAATATGGCGGCCACGAGCGCTCGTTCCTCGAGCGCTATGTCGTGACCGAGGAAATGCGCGTGGCCAATGCGCCGACGCGGCGGTTCTTCGTCGCCGACCGCCAGAGCGGCCCGGTGCTGTTGAAGTACGCACCCGAGAACATCAAGATGGATATCCTGCCGCGCATCTGCCGCGGCGAGGTGTGTTTCGCGATCGGGATGAGCGAGCCGAATTCCGGCTCGGATCTGTTCGCGGCGAAAACCCGCGCCACCAAGACCGACGGCGGCTACCTGATCAACGGCACCAAGATCTGGACCTCCTCGGCCCACATCGCCGACTACATGATCGCGATCTTCCGGACCTCGCCGCCGACGAAGGAAAACCGCCGCCACGGCCTGACGCAATTCCTGGTCAAGATGAAGCAGCCGGGCATCCAGGTGAACCCGATCGGCCAGATCACCGGGCAGTATGAATTCAACGAGGTGGTGTTCACCGACTTCTTCGTTCCCGACGATCACGTGCTCGGCGAAATCGACGGCGCGTGGAAGCAGGCGACGTCGGAACTGGCCTATGAGCGGTCCGGCCCGGAACGCTTTCTCGAAACCTACTACGTGCTGACCGAACTGGTCCGGGCCGTCGGCAACGACCCGGATACCCGCAGCGCCGAAGGCATCGGACGGCTGGTGGCGCAGGTCCACACCATGCGGCGGATGTCGGTGTCGGTCGCGGGCATGCTGCAGGCCGGCAAGGAACCGGTGGTCGAAGCCTCCATCGTCAAGGACATCGGCACGGTGTGGGAGCAGCAACTGCCGCACCGCGTCCGCGACCTCGCCGCCTTCGTCGAGGAAACCGCCACCAACCGCGAGACGCTGGAGAAACAGCTCGACTTCGCCATCAAGACCGCGCCCAAGCTGACGATCCAGGGCGGCACCACAGAAGTGCTGCGCGGCATCATCGCCCGCGGACTCGGTCTGCGCTGAGCGCGCGGGCTGGTCTGCGCCAAATCAAAGAGGAAACGTTTATGACCAAGTACACTGACATCGGCGTCGAGAAGCACGGCCACGTCGGCCTGATCGAAATCCGGCGGCCACCGCTGAACTTTTTCGACATCTCGCTGATCAACCAGATCGCGGACGCGCTGGAGGAGTTCGACAAGGATATCGAAATCCGCGCCTCGGTTCTCGCCGCCCAGGGCAAGGCGTTCTGCGCCGGCGCCAATTTCAACGATCCGGCGCGGCAGGCGCAGGAGGCGGCCGAGGCCAAGGGCGATCCTGCCGACAGCCTGGGCTCGATCAACAGCCTCTATCTGCACGCGGTGCGCATCTTCCGCGCCAAGAAGCCGATCGTCGCGGCGGTACAGGGCGCCGCGATCGGCGGCGGACTGGGCCTGGCGGTATCGGCGGATTTCCGCGTCACCTGCCCCGAGGCGCGCTTCTCCGCCAACTTCACCAAGCTCGGCTTCCATCCGGGCTTCGGCCTGACGGCGACGCTTCCCGAACTGGTCGGCAAGAACAACGCGGAGCTGATCTTCTACACCAGCCGACGCGTCACCGGCGAGGAAGCCACCCGCATGGGCCTTGCCAATGTCTGCGTGCCGCAGGACCAGGTGCGCAGCGAGGCCATGAAGCTCGCCCAGGAGATCGCCGAGTGCTCGCCGCTCGGCCTGCTCTCGACCCGCGCCACCATGCGCGCCGGCCTCGCCGATCGCGTGCTCGCCGCCACCAACCACGAACTCGCCGAACAGAGCCGGCTGCGCGCCACCGAAGACTTCAAGGAAGGCGTCAAGGCCACCGCCGAGCGCCGCGTGGCGAATTTCAAGGGAAGGTAAGAGCGCGCCGAACGTCGCTGTGTAGGGTGGGCAAAGCGAAACGTGCCCACCATCTCGCAGCTCCTTCGATGATGGATGGTGGGCACGTCGCTGCCGCGCCTTTGCCCACCCTACGGCGGTGCGCCGTCACGTCACCAGCTTGAACGTCACCCCGCAAAGAT
>DATDJN010000306.1:0-4686 GCA_036520515.1 Rhizobiaceae bacterium | reverse complement strand
CAACCTGATCATGCGCCTTTACGACCCGGACAAGGGCCGGATCCTCTTCGACGGCCAGGACATCAAGCACACCACGCTGCAATCGCTGCGCGAGAAGATCGCCTATGTCAGCCAGGATACGTTCCTGTTCGACGGATCGGTGATGCACAACATCCGCATGGGCCGGCAGGACGCAACCGACGAGGAAGTCATCGCGGCGGCGAAGGCGGCCAACGCGCATGCCTTCATCAAGGCCCTGCCGCAGGGTTACGACACGCCGGTCGGCGAGAACGGCCTGCTCTTGTCTGGCGGCCAGCGGCAGCGCCTGTCGATCGCGCGGGCGATGCTGCGCAACTCGCAGATCCTTCTGCTGGACGAGGCGACCAGCGCTCTCGACGCCGAATCCGAGTCGCTGTTCCGCGATGCGCTGGAGAACCTGCAGGAAGGCCGCACCACGATCGCCATCGCGCACCGCCTGTCGACGGTGCATCGCGCCCACAACATCATCGTCCTGGACGCCGGGCGCGTCGTGGAGCAAGGCACGCATGCCGAGCTGCTGGCGATCCCCGACGGCGCCTACAGGAAGCTGCACGAGTACCAGCTGCTGCCCTGAGCCCTGCCGGCCCCTCCCCGGGGCGCGGCTGGCCGGAACGGCAAGCCCCTTCTGGCCCTTGCCGACGAGCCTGCAAAACCGTGCCTTTCGCAAGCGGCCGGCCACCATGCTTGCCGACGCGATGGCTTTCGCGCCACGATGAGCACGGCGCGGCCAGTGCGGCGCGGGCATCCGCGAGCAGGAGACCTCGATGCAGCTCGTTTTCGACGGCCACAACGACGTGCTCTACCGACTGTGGAACCATGCCGCCAAAGGCACGGACCCGGTCGCCGAGTTCATCGAGGGACCGCAGGCGGTGGGTTATGACGGCGCCGAGTGCGGCCACATCGACAAGGCACGGGCGAAGGCCGGCGGCCTCGCCGGCGGGCTTTGCGCGATCTACGTCACCTCGGGTCATCTGGACTTCGGCAAGCCGGACGCGAAGGGACACTACACGACGCCGCTGTCCGCGCCTCTCGAGCGACAACCCTCGCTCGACATCGCGCTCGACATGGCCGCGATCGCGCTGCGCATCGAGCGGGCGGGCGGCTGGAAGCTCTGCCGCACCTCTTCGGACATCGCCGCCGCGACGAAGGCCGGCACATTCGCGGCGGTGCTGCACATGGAGGGATGCGAGGCGATCGACGCCGAACTCTCCGCGCTGGAGGTATTCTACGCCGCCGGGCTGCGCTCGCTGGGACCGGTGTGGAGCCGCAACAACATATTCGGGCACGGCGTGCCCTTCGCCTACCCGATGAGCCCCGACACAGGGCCGGGCCTGACCGAAGCCGGCAAGAGGCTGGTCAAGGAATGCAACCGCCTCGGCGTCATGATCGACCTCGCCCACATCACGGAGAAAGGTTTCTGGGACGTGGCGAGGCTTTCCGACCAGCCGCTGGTCGTCAGCCACTCGAACGCGCATGCGCTGACGCCGGTGGCACGCAACCTGACCGACAAGCAGCTCGACGCCGTGCGCGAGAGCAAGGGGCTGGTCGGGTTGAACTTCGCCGTCGGCATGCTGAGGCCGGACGCGCAGGAGGATGCGAACACCCCGATCCCGGACATGATCCGGCATGTCGACCACCTGGTCGAGCGGGTCGGGATCGACGGCGTGGCGATCGGATCGGACTTCGACGGCGCGACAGTGCCGGCCGAAATCGGCGATGCGGCCGGCCTGCAGAAGCTCGTTGAAGGCTTGCGAAACGCCGGATATGGTGAAGACGACCTGGCAAAGATATGCCGAAAGAACTGGCTGAGAATACTTGCCTCTGCCTGGGGCGAAACGACTTCTGCCTGATATAATACGGACTCGAAAAGGACGGAATTCAACAGCAAGAACAGGGAACTACCAACATGATGATGGGAAAGACACACGGACATTTCCGCCTCATGCTTGCAGGCGCGGCAATGTCGGCACTGATCTTTGCTTCCGCTCCCGCCCTGGCCGAAACACCAGCCGATACGCTGGTGCAGGCCTGGGCCATCGACGACATCATCTCGCTCGACCCGGCCGAGGCCTTCGAGCTCTCCACCGGCGAAATCACCGGCAACACCTACGACATGCTGGTGAGGCTCGACGTCAACGACACGACCAAGATCGTCGGCGGCCTCGCCGAAAGCTGGACCGTCTCCGACGACGGCCTGACATACACCTTCAAGCTGAAGCCCAACCTGACCTTCGCTTCCGGCAATCCGGTCACCGCGGAAGACGTCGCCTGGTCGTTCGAGCGCGCGGTCAAGCTCAACAAGACCCCTGCCTTCATCATCCAGCAGTTCGGGCTGACGGCCGACAACGTCACCGAGAAGGCCAAGGCGACCGACCCCTCGACCTTCGTGTTTGTCGTCGACAAGGCCTACGCGCCGAGCTTCGTGCTCAACTGCCTGACCGCGACGGTCGCTGCCGTGGTGGACAGCAAGCTGGCCAAGGAACATGCCGCCACCGTCACTCCGAGCGAGGAGTACAAGTTCGACAACGACTTCGGCAATGGCTGGCTGAAGACCGGCTTTGCCGGCTCCGGACCCTTCAAGACGCGCGAATGGCGCGCCAACGAAGCTGTCGTGCTGGAGCGCAACGACAATTATTACGGCGAGAAGCCGGCGCTCGCCCGCGTCGTCTACCGGCACGTCAAGGAAAGCGCGACGCAGCGCCTGATGCTGGAGAAGGGCGACGTGGACGTCGCGCGCAACCTGCAGCCGGGCGACTTCGAGGCGGTCGGGCAGAATGCCGAGCTCGCCACCACCGCGACGCCGAAGAGCACGATCTTCTATTTCAGCCTGAACCAGAAGAACGAGAACCTGGCCAAGCCGGAAGTGCGCGAGGCGTTCAAGTACCTGGTCGACTACGACGCGCTCGGCGACACGCTGCTGGCGGGCATCGGCGTCATCCACCAGAACTTCCTGCCGAAGGGCATTCTCGGCGCGCTCGACGACAAGCCGTACAAGCTCGACGTGGCCAAGGCCAAGGAATTGCTGGCAAAGGCCGGGCTGCCGGAGGGCTTCTCGGTCACCATGGACACGCGCAGCGGGCAGCCCGAGCAGGGGGTGGCCGAGGCGATCCAGCAGAGCGCGGCGCAGGCCGGCATCAAGATCGAGCTGGTGCCGGAGGACTTCAAGCAATTGCTCACCCGCTATCGCGCGCGCCAGCATGACATCGCGATCCTGCAGTGGGGCGTCGACTACTGGGATCCGAACTCCAACGCCGAAACCTTCGCGGTGAACCCCAACAACGCCGACGATTCCCAGCTGAAGACGCTGGCCTGGCGCAATGCCTGGGACGTGCCGGCGGAGATGCAGGAACAGGCCAAGGCTGCGCTGCTGGAGCGCGACGCGGCCAAGCGCGCCGAGATGTATGGCGAGCTGCAGAAGAAGGTGCGAGAGCAGGGACCGTTCACCATGCTGTGGCAGCAGACCGAGGTGGCGGGCCTGCGCAAGAACGTGCAGGGTTTCAAGCTCGGCCCGACCTTCGACACCAACTTCCTGGCGCCGGTCAGCAAGTAGCGAACCGGAAAGCGCGTTTCGTTGACGCTCGCTTCGCCGGCAGCCGAACCCAGGAGGAAGCGCACCAGCGCTTCCTCCTTCCTGTGGGCCGTGCTGCGTTTCGCCTTCGTCGCCGCGATCACCTTCCTCGGCCTGATCGCGGTGACCTTCTTCATCGGCCGCGTCATCCCGGTCGATCCGGTGCTGGCGATCGTCGGCGACCGCGCGCCGCAAAGCGTGGTCGAGGCGGCGCGCAGGCAATACGGTTTCGACCTGCCGCTCTGGGAGCAGTTCTTCCTCTATGTGAAGAAGGCGCTGACGGGGGATTTCGGGACTTCCGTGCTGTCCACCTACCCCGTCATGCAGGACATCAGGCGCGTGTTCCCGGCGACACTGGAGCTTGCCACGCTCGGCACGCTGATCGGCTTCGTGTTCGGCGTCCCGCTCGGCGTGCTGGCCGCGGTGAAGCGCGGCAGCCTGATCGACCAGGCGGTGCGCATCATCGGGCTGGTCGGCTATTCGATGCCGATCTTCTGGCTGGGGCTGCTTGCGCTGCTCGTCTTCTACGCCAGGCTCGGCTGGGTCGAGGGGCCGGGACGCATCGGCGTCGCCTATGAATACACCTTCACGCCGATCACCGGCCTTTTCCTGCTCGACGCGGCGATCCAGGGCGACTGGGGCGCGTTCCGCGACATCTTCTTCCACATCATCCTGCCGGCCTCCCTGCTCGGCTATTTCTCCATGGCGTACATAAGCCGCATGACGCGCTCCTTCATGCTGAACGAACTCAGCCAGGAATACATCGTCGCGGCGCGCGCCAAGGGCCTGTCGGAAGCGCGCATCGTCTGGGGCCACGCACTGCGCAACGCGGCCGTGCCGCTGGTGACGGTGATCGCGCTCTCCTACGCGACGCTGCTCGAAGGCTCGGTGCTGACCGAGACGGTGTTCTCCTGGCCCGGCATCGGCCTCTACCTCACCAACTCGCTGCAGAACGCCGACATGAACGCCGTGCTCGGCGCAACGATCGTCATCGGCGGCGTGTTCATCGGCCTCAACCTCATCTCCGACCTGCTCTACCAGCTGCTCGACCCGAGGACGCGGCCATGAGCGCCGCCAACGCATCGGAGACGGGCTGGCGC
>DATDJN010000305.1:0-8451 GCA_036520515.1 Rhizobiaceae bacterium | reverse complement strand
GGCGGATCGCTGGCCCATCGTTTCGACACCGCCATCCCGTTTGGCGTTACGGCGGGCTATTCCTATGGCGGTGGCGACAGCCACGCGGCGCGTTTCGGCCTGATGGGCGAATTCTGAGGTTCCGGTGGCGGGTGGAGCCTCGTTTTCCAGGCTGATATTGGTGGCATTCGTCGCGGCTTGCATCTGCGCGGCGATGCCGGTCGGCGAGGCGTCGGCGCAGGAAAAGAAGGCGCAGAAGGGCGACAAGCCCCAGGCGCCGAAGCCGGCCGACATCGACCGCAACGGCGTGCTCATCCTGGTGCGGTCGGCGATCCTTGCCCTCGACCAGGCCAACAGGACCGGCAACTACACCGTGCTGCGCGACCTCGGCGCGCCGGGATTCCAGGTCAACACCGCCGCGCGGCTGGGCGAGATCTTCGCGAAGCATCGCGCCGATGGCCTGGATCTTGGCGGCATCGCGGTGCTGGAGCCCGAGCTTACGCTGGAGCCGCAGATCGAACCCGGCGGCATGCTGCACCTCGCCGGCTTCTTCCCGTCCGTACCCATGCAGGTCGATTTCGAGCTGCTCTACGCGCCCGTCGACAGGCAGTGGCGGCTTTTCGGCATCTCCGTCAACGTCGGCAGGGGCGGCCCGCGGGCGCCTGACACGGGGCCGACGCCGGCCGCGGAAGTCTCGACGGAAATGCCGATCGCGCCGACGTCCGGCATAGGCGCGCCGGAAGCGCCGGCGAAGGCCGGCGGGTAGCGCGCCTATTCAGGTTGCGGTTGCGTCGTTGGCGTGACCACCGGCGCGGTCCATGGTCCGCCGACAAGGAAGCTCACCGCGTCCGGCGGAGGATCGGCCGTCGCCGCCGCCTGCGGCACTTCGGCCTTTCCGCTGAGGTCGAGCACGCCTTCGCCCAGCGGGACGACGCCGGTGACGGTGATCCGGTTGCCCGGCCAGCGCAGCTCGGCCTTCTCGATCCTCGCCACGCCGTCCACGATATTCGCCTTCAGGTCCAGCGCGTCGATCGGCGATGCGTTCGCCTTCACCTCCTCCAGCGTGAACGGGAGCCCGTCCTTCGAGCGGGCAAGCAGGGCCGCGAGGTCGATCCCCGAGAGCCGGCCCCGGCCGAAATTCGCCGAGAAGGAGCCGTTGGCATGGGCCAGCAGCGAGTCCCAGCTGCTGCCGTCGCCCTTCAGGATCAGGGAGACGGTGCCGCGTCCGACCGGCGCCAGCAGCGGCAGGCCCGCCGCCGCCGCGAACGCGTCGCCCTCTATGTCGGTCGCCAGCAGGCGCATCTCGACCCGCGAGCCCGTCGCCTCGCGGTCGAAGCGCAGGCCGGCCTGGATGTTCCCGCCGAAAGCCGATGCATCGGAGATGTCGAAGGCCGCCAGCGCCTCGTCGACGCGTGCCGTCGCCGCGAGATCGGCGAGGGCGATCGTTCCGACCGTCGCCTGTCGCGCCGACAGGCGCAGGTCGAGGTTGAGACGGCTGGCGAAGTCGGCGTCGATGATGCCCGGTCCCGAGCCCACCGACGGTTCCAGCGGCGTGAAGGCGGAGAGGAACGCCCACAGGTCGAGCGTGTCGAACGCAAGCGTGCCCGCCACCATCGGCAGCTTTCCGGTGAACAGGAGATCGAGCGCCCCGCGCGCCGGCTTGCCGTCGAGCGTGATTTCCGCGTCCTCGAAGCGCAGGCGCTGGGCGTCGCCCATGACGCGGCTTTCCATGGCGACGGAGCCGATCGTCGATTCGTGCAGCAGCCCGGTGCGCAACCATTCCAGGGTGCGCCGCACCGAGGGCGCCGAGAAGCTCATCCTGCCGTCGACATAGGGATGCTGTCCAAGGCTCGCCGTTCCGTCGAAGGTGAGGTTCGCCGGTGCCGATTTCAGGTTCAGCGTCACGGGCGCTGCGCCGCCGCCGAGGAAGAGAAGCGGGTTGGCGGAGCCGAGATCGAGCGTGAATTTTTCGCCGCGCCAGGTGCCGGTGGCCTTGGCGCTGGCCCGTCCGTCCAGTTCTTCCCAGTCGACCCTTCCGGCAAGTCCGCTGGCGATCACCGTCTCGGTGGCGCCGGAGACCTCGACGACTTCTCCGTCCGAGAACTCGATGACGCCGAACTCCTCGGCGGGGAGGCGCGCGCTGTCTGGCGCCGCGCGGTTTTCCGCCACGATCTGGCGCGCCGTCTCGATGGCCCTTGCGATCCTGCCGCCGTTGGTCAGGGCGGAGGCGCCGGTCTCGGCCCCGTTTTCGATCCTGATGGTCGGCCTGATGAAGCGCGCACGAGAAAACTCGACGTCGCCGCCGAGCGCCGCCAGCGGCGACAGTTCGATCTCCATCCGCTCCGCCGTGATCGTCGGCGCGCCCCTGCTGCCGGGAGGCGAAAGCGTGACGCCGATGAGGTCCGCCTGCAGGTCGGGCCAGACGCTGATCTCGGGCGCGGCGGCGATGGTGACATCGAAACCGCTCCATTCGCTCATCTCATGCGCGATGTGGTCGCGCACCAGCCGCGTCGAGGCCGCATAGGGCAGGGCGAGCGCGGCAAGCAGGATGAGGCCCGCCGCGACAGCGAGCGCCCACAGGCTGCGCCTCAGCAAGGGTGTCGGCATTCTGTTCCGTCAGCTCCGGCCGGACTGTCCGCCTGATTCGGCGAGTGGTCCGATCCTTACCATTGGCCTGATTCTATCGAAAACCCTTGGCCGAAGGCATTCCAAGCTTTTGTGGCTCCCGGATGGCGTCGGCCGACACCTGTCAACACCTTTATCTTGCCCCCACGGAACGCCCAATGCAAAAAGGGCCGGGCCTCGACGCGCGGGCCCTCGTGGGCGACGGCGCGGGCAATGGACCAGGCAACATTCTGCTTCGGTCGAGGTATCGGAACTGGAGGAGGATTTATGGTTGACCACGCGCCGCTCTGGACGCCGACGCCCGACCGCATCGCTGCGGCGCCGATCACCGCCTTCATGGTCGAGGCGTCCCGGAGAACCGGCACGGCCTTCCCTTCCTATGCCGAGCTGCACCGCTGGTCGGTCGACCGCCGCGGCGAATTCTGGAGCCTGCTCTGGGACTTCTGCGGCGTCGTCGGCGACAAGGGGCAGCGCCTGCTTGTCGACGGCGACAGGATGCCCGGCGCGTCCTTCTTCCCCGACGCGCGGCTGAATTTCGCGGAAAACCTGCTGCGCAAGCGCGGCGCCGACGACGCCATCGTCTTCAAGGGCGAGGACAAGGTCCTGCGCCGCCTGTCCTGGGACGACCTCCACGCGCTCGTCTCGCGCCTGCAGCAGCTTTTCGTGTCGCTCGGCGTGAAGAAGGGCGACCGGGTCGCCGCCATGATGCCCAACATGCCGGAAGCCGTCGCCGGCATGCTCGCCGCCGCCTCGATCGGGGCCATCTGGTCCTCCTGCTCGCCCGACTTCGGCGAGCAGGGGGTGCTCGACCGTTTCGGCCAGATCGAGCCCGTCGTGTTCCTGGCGCCAGACGGCTACTGGTACAATGGCAAGCAGAACGACGTGACGGCCAAGGTGCAGGCGGTGCTGGCCAGGATGCCTTCCGTGCGGCAGGCGATCCTGGTCGACTATCTCGGCACCGCCCGGCAGGCGGCCACCGCCATCCCCAACGCGCTGGCGCTTGACGATGCGCTGGCGCCCTTCCAGCCGAAGGACGTCGCCTTCGAGCGCACGGGTTTCAACGATCCGCTCTATATCCTCTTCTCGTCGGGCACGACGGGCATCCCGAAATGCATCGTGCACGGCGTCGGCGGCACGCTGCTCCAGCATCTCAAGGAACACCAGCTGCACGGCGGCGTGGCCGATGGTGACAAGCTGTTCTATTTCACCACCTGCGGCTGGATGATGTGGAACTGGCTGGTCTCGGGGCTGGCGACCGGCGCGACGCTGCTTCTCTATGACGGTTCGCCCTTCCATCCCGACGGCAACGTTCTCTTCGACTACGCCGACGCCGAAGGCATGACCTATTTCGGCACCTCGGCGAAATTCATCGACACGCTGAGGAAGGCGGGGCTGAGGCCCATCGACACGCACGACCTCTCCACCGTACGCACCCTTTCCTCCACCGGCTCGCCGCTGTCGCCGGAGGATTTCGCCTTCGTCTACGAGGGCATCGCGAAGGATGTGCATCTCGCCTCGATCTCGGGCGGTACCGACATCATGGGCTGCTTCGTGCTGGGCGTTCCGATCGGGCCCGTATGGTCGGGCGAGATCCAGGGGGCGGGGCTCGGCATGGCCGTCGACGTCTGGAACGACGACGCCAGGCCGATACGGCAGGAAAAGGGCGAGCTTGTCTGTACGCGCGCCTTTCCCTCCATGCCGGTCGGCTTCTGGAACGACCCGGAGGGCAAGAAGTACCGCGCCGCCTATTTCGAGCGCTTCGACAACGTCTGGTGCCACGGCGATTTCGCCGAATGGACCGGGCATGGCGGCATGATCATCCACGGCCGCTCCGACGCGACGCTCAATCCCGGCGGCGTGCGCATCGGCACTGCCGAGATCTACAACCAGGTCGAGCAGATGCCGGAGATCGCCGAAGCGCTCTGCATCGGCCAGGATTTCGACGGCGACGTGCGTGTCGTGCTGTTCGTGCGCCTGGCCGCCGGCGTCGCGCTGGACGAGGATCTGGAGAAGCGCATCCGCACGAAGATCCGCGCCGGCTGCAGCCCGCGCCATGTGCCCGCCAGGATCGTGGCGGTCGCCGACATCCCGCGCACCAAGTCCGGCAAGATTACCGAGCTCGCCGTGCGCGACATGGTCCACGGCCGGGAGGTCAAGAACAAGGAGGCGCTGGCCAACCCGCAGGCGCTGGAGCTTTTCCGCGACCTGGAACCGCTGCGCAGCTAGAACCGGGCCTCCCGTGGGCGGCTCCCCGGCCGCCGCGCCGCGCGATTTGCTAAAAACCGCCGAGATCCGGGCTTTTAGTGGCTAACGCAAGGTAACTGCTAAATTTACCTAGATTTCACGGGTGGTACACATTCATCAAGATTCGCGGCCCCCGGTAAGGAGTTGTTAACTCCCCGACGCCGATAGTTGCGTCAACTTGAACGGAGAAATCCCGCTCTTCTTGGTCCCCCGAGTCGAGGCGACATTCGCTCAAGCCCGTGTCACAGCAATTCTAACTCAGGGCGCCCTCCAGGCGCCTTTTTTCTTTTGGCGAACCCTCGTCCCCCATGCCCGTTCGCGACATGGGGAAGCGAGTGTCGTCTCCGCTACTGCTCGACGATCTTGGTCGGATGCTCGAGGATGCTGAAGTCGTAATCCGCGCAGGTGACGTCGGGGTTGGTCGGGCTGAACATGCCGTTCGGATTGTCCTTGAACAGCCACGCATGCAGGTCGTAGTGGACGAAGCCCTGCGGGATCAGCGGCTCGTGACCCTCCATCGGCCCCTGGAACGGCTGGCCGAACAGCACCGGCCGCTCCTTGGCCACCGTGACAGGCACGAGCCATTCTGCCGCCACCAGCTGCAGCTTTCCGTCGACCGGCTCGTATACCAGGACGTTCGGCCGTTTCGGGTCGAGCGGCCCCTGGATCGTCAGGTTGACGAAGTGCACGCCCATCCCTCCCTTCGGATATTCCATGTGTCCGGGCATCTTCATGCCGTCGTAATGCACGCAGCCGACCGTCGAGAGATAGAGGTCGCGCACGGCGACATAGGGATCCTTGTATTTGACCAACGCCTCGCGGACGGCGTCGAGTTCGGCCTGCGTCGGTTCCTCCGCGGCGGCCGGCGCGGCAGCGGCGGCAAGCACCGCGAGCGAGACGATGGCTGCGCAAGCGATAAGTCCAGTGTTCATGATACTCCTCCCATTTGCGTTACGTGACAGGCACTGCACAATTGGATGGCAGGCTGACTGTCGCTCCGAACGGGAGGTTTGTAAATCGGGGTGACGGCGGGGCGCTCGGCCCGGCTACAGCATCGCCTCGCGATCACGGGCCAGCGCGCCCGACAACAGCAGCACCGGAACCAGCGCGGTGAGGATGATGACGATCGCGGCTGCCGCGCCCTCCTGCGGTGCGCCGCGTGAGGCGCTCTCGTAGACATGGGTGGCGAGCGTCGAGAATCCGAAGGGGCGCAGCAGGATCGTCGCCGACAGCTCCTTGGTCGTGTCGACGAAGACGAGCACCGCCGCCGTCAGGATAGCCGGCTTCAGGAGTGGCAGCAGGACCGTGGCAGCGCTCTGGCCGGGCGTGCGTCCCAGGCTGCGCGCCGCCTCGTCGAGATGGCCGGGTAGCTTCTCCAGCCCCGATCGTATCGCGCCTTCGGCCAGGGCGACGAAGCGGATCGTGCAGGCGAGGATGACGCCGGCCGCCGACCCCGTCAGCAGCAGTCCGGTCGAATGGTCGAAATACTGGCGGAAGAACGCGTCGACCCCGTTGTCGAAGCGCGCCAGCACGAACAGCAGCCCGAGCCCGAGGATGCCGCCCGGCAGCGCGTAGCCGATCGAGGCGAGCCTGACGGTCGCCGTCATGCCGGCCGAGCGCGACAGCCTGACAGCATTGAGCAGGAAGAGCGCCAGCGCGACCGTCAGCACGGCCGTCGCGCTCGCCGTCATCAGGCTGTTCAGGAAGGCGTCGGCGAGGTCGGGCGAGGTGAACTGCTCCAGCCGGCGCGAGGCGTAGGCGCCGAACACGTAGATCGGCACGCCGAAGCCGAAGAGGACGGGAAGCGCGGTGAGCAGCGTCGCCAGCGGTCCCCGGAAGCCTTTCAGGGCGACGCGCGGCGGATGCGCCTTCATGTGCGTTGCCCGGCCGGTGTGGAAGCGGCGGCTCGAGCGCGCCCAATATTCGGCGCCGAGGATGGCGAAGACGAGGATGAGCATGATCAGCGCGATCTGCGCGCCGCCCTCCAGGCTGCCGCGCGCCAGCCAGGTCTGGTAGACGGCGACCGTCAGCGTGCGCACGCCGAGATATTCCGCGGCGCCGATGTCGTTGATCGTCTCCATCAGCACCAGCGCCACGCCGGCGACGATCGCCGGCCGCGCGATGGGCAGCAGCACCCGCCAGAACACCTTCGCGGGGCGCGCGCCCAGCGTGCGGGCGACATCGGCGATGTTCCTGCCCTGCATCAGGAAGACGATGCGCGTGGTGAGGTAGACGTAAGGATAGAGCACCGACGACAGCACCAGCGCGCAACCGGCCGTGGAGCGTATGTCGGGGAACCAGTAGTCGCGTGCGGTCTGGAAGCCGAAGATCGCCCTGACCAGTTCCTGCACCGGCCCTGAATACTCGAAGAATTCGCCGAAGGCGTAGGCAGCGAGATAGGATGGCACCGCGAGCGGCAGCACCAGCGCCCAGGCCAGCGTGCGCCTCAGCGGAAATTCATAGGCGACCACCATCCAGGCCGAAGCGACGCCCGCGACCGTGGTTGCCGCCGCCACCATCGCCATCAGCCAGAGCGTGGTGAGGCTGGCGCCCGGCAGCACGTTCCTCGCCAGATGCGGCCAGTCCTCGCCGGTGCCCGAAAGCGCCACATAGGCGAGCGACAGCACGGGCAAAAGCACGACCAGGCTGACAAGAAAGGCGAACAGCTTCAGCCAGCGATGACGCGGCCGCCTGGCCATCGGCGACGGCCGACGGTTCGGCCGCCCGGCCCTGGGCAACGTTCCGCTTGTCACCTGCAACCCGGCCAAGTTCAGCCTGTCCCTATACGCGGAATGCCGGGCCGCATGCGGCCCGGCCTATTGACGTTCCGGCTCTGCCCGCGCGGGGCAGGGCGGTTACGAGGACGGGCCGTCGTCGAGCCCGACGCGATCCACGATCTCCGACGCCTGCTTGCGGTGGCTGCCGATCTCTGCGAGCGACAGCGTGTCGGCGTCGAGCGGACCGAAGGACTTCACCATCTCCGACGGCTCGAGGCCCGGCTCGACCGGATATTCGTAGTTCGCTTCGGCGTAGATCTGCTGCGCCTTGTCGCTCGCCAGGAACTGGATGAGCTTCACGGCATTGTCGCGGTTCGGCGCGTTCTTGGCCAGCGCGGCGCCCGAGATGTTGACGTGGGTCTTGCCGTTCTCGAAGGTCGGGAAGATCACGTTGATCGCGTTGCCCCAGTCCTTCTCCTTCGGCTCCTTCTCGTTGGTGCGCATCAGGCCGACGTAATAGGTGTTGCCGATCGCGATGTCGCACTCGCCGGAGAAGATGTTGCCTGCCTGCGGCCGGTCGCCGCCATCGGGCTTCTTGGCAAGGTTGGCCTTGAGGCCGCTGACCCATTTCTCGGTCTTCTCGACGCCCCAATGGGAGATCGCCGCCGAGATCAGCGCGAGGTTGTAGTCGTGCTGGCCCGAGCGCATGCAGAGCTTCCCCTTCCACTTGGGGTCGGCGAGGTCCGCGTAGGTGATCGCGGTGTCCTTCACGCGGTCCTTGGACGCGTAGACGACGCGGGCGCGCTTGGTCAGGCCGAACCAGTGGCCTTCGGGATCGCGGTATTCGGCCGGGATCTCGGCGTTGACGACCTCGTCGTTGAGCGCC
>DATDJN010000304.1:0-2919 GCA_036520515.1 Rhizobiaceae bacterium | reverse complement strand
GCCGCCGATAGAGATCACCGGCACCGGCATCATCCTGGTGCTCTCCTTCATCTTCCGCAACATGCCGGTCGGCGTGCGCGCCGGCGTCGCATCGATGTCGCAGATCGACCGCAGCCTCGACGAAAGCTCGCTCACCCTGGGAGCAAATTCCTGGCAGACCTTCCGCAAGGTGGTGCTGCCGCTCCTGCGCCCCGCCATCCTCGCGGCGCTCGTCTATTCCTTCGTGCGCGCCATGACGGCGATCAGCGCCGTGATCTTCCTCGTCAGCGCGCAATACGACATGTCGACCAGCTACATCGTCGGCCGCGTCGAGAACAACGAATATGGCATCGCGATCGCCTACTCCGCGGTCCTCATCGCCGTCATGCTCGTCGTCATCGGCCTGATGCAGCTCGCCGTCGGCAGCCGCAACATCGGCCGCCGCGGCCATGAAGGCGACCTCTCGCAATCGCGCACCAATGTCAGCCTGCCGCAGGCCGGCGCGCCAGCAATCTCCGGAGGCGGCTGATGGCCGAGATCAAGAGCAACGCCGCTTCGGTCGAGTTCCGCAGCGTCACCAAGATCTACGGCAAGTCGAAGACGCCCGCCGTCAACGACATCTCGCTCACCATCGAGGCCGGCAGGCTGGTGACGCTGCTCGGCCCCTCCGGCTGCGGCAAGACGACGACCTTGCGCATGATCGCCGGGCTGGAGATGGCGACGTCGGGCCAGATCCTGATCGGCGGCGCCGACGTGACCAAGCTGCCGGCGACCGACCGCGACGTGTCGATGGTGTTCCAGTCCTATGCGCTCTTCCCGCACATGACCGTGGACGAGAACGTGCAGTACGGCCTGCGCTTCTCCGGCTTCGCCAAGAAAGAGGTGATCGACCGCGCGCGAGCCGGGCTGGAACTGGTCGGGCTCTCGGGCTTCGGCGAACGGCTGCCGAGCCAGCTCTCGGGCGGCCAGCAGCAGCGCGTCGCGGTGGCCCGGGCGCTGGTGCTCGAGCCGCAGGTGCTGCTCTTCGACGAGCCGCTGTCCAACCTCGACGCGAAGCTGCGCCGCCATGTCCGGGAGGAGATCCGGGAGATCCAGCAGAAGCTCGGCCTGACCGTGGTCTATGTCACGCACGACCAGGAGGAGGCGCTGGCCGTGTCCGACCGCATCATCGTCATGAACAATGCGGTGATCGCCCAGGACGGCACGCCGCGCGACCTCTACGACGCGCCGGCCAATGCCTTCGTCGCCGACTTCATCGGCGAAGCGAACATCTTCGACTGTGAGATCGCCTCGGTCGACGATGGCGTCGCCTCCGTGAAGCTCGGCGGCCTGACGCTGGCGCTTCCCTCGCGCGGCTTCGCTCCGGGTCCCGCACGAGTGGCCGCGCGCCCGGGCCGGCTCACACTCCACCCCGCGGCGACGCACGACACGCTGCCCGCCACCGTCGAGAAGACGACTTATGTCGGCAGCCATCTCGAGTTCGTCGTCTCGACCGCGCTTGGGGAAGCGTTCGTGGTGTCTCCCGACGTCGACGCGCCCTTCGAGGCCGGCCAGTCCGTCGGCCTCGGCTTTCCGAAACGGGGGCCCGTGCTGATCAGCCCCTAGACATGGCGGCATGTCGCCTGGCGACCGCCCCCGTCTCTTCCATTTCCAGAAGCTTTGCGGCGGCGTAGGTGCGCGTCGTCCGAAGGAAACGGAGGTGCGTCCTGCCCTGTCGCGACGAGATGCTCAGAAGGGATTTGTCCACCAGACTGGCGATCGCCCTGCCAAGCGCACGCGGCTCGCTATCATCAGCGCCGGCGACGGCATGCACCGCTTCGATTTCGAATGGCCCGAGGAATGCGGACAGCCGGCAGAAGACTTCCTGCTCGTATGGCGACAGCAGGTTGAAGCTCCAGTCGAGCACTGCCTCCATGCTGCGATGCCGCGGCATTGCGCTGCGGCGGCCTTGCAGCAGTATCTCCGCGTAGTTGTCGAGAAGGTCGGCGACCCCCCGGATGCCCAGGGCCCCTACACGGCTTGCGGCCAGTTCAATAGCCAACGGAATGCCGTCGAGGCGATGGCAGATGTCGGATACGACCGGAGCGTCGGCATCGCCCAGTTCGTCCCGGTGTCCACCCGCCGCCGCCCGCTCCATGAAGAGTTGAACGGCGGGCCAGGCCAGCGCGTCCTTTGCAGAATGGACGTCGACCGGAGGACATCCCAAAGGCGAAAGCAGATGGACATTCTCGCCTTCTACGCGCAAGGCCTCCCGGCTTGTCGCGATGACATGGACGCCGGGCGCCTCGCGAACAAGGCGCTTTGCCAGCGAGGCGACAGCCTCGATCAGATGCTCGCAATTGTCCAGGATGATCAGGGTTTTCCTATCGGCGAGGAACCCCGCCAGCGACGCTTCCGGGTAGACGTCGTCCACATCACGCCCGAGGGCCGCCGCCAGCGCGTGCGAAACAGCGCCCTGGTCGGACTGTAGGCCGAGATCCACGAAGCAGGCGCAATCTTCGGCAAACCTGTCTCGCACCGCGTCGGCGACCGCGAGCGCCATGGTCGTCTTTCCGATCCCTCCCGGTCCAACCACCGTCACGAAGCGACGCGACAGCAACAGCGGCGCCAGGGCATCGACCGCTTCGTCCCGGCCGACCATCAACGGTATCGGCGCGGGCCACCTTGCCGGCCGTTCGGGATCTGCCAGCACCGTGGCCGGGACGGCCGCGCCGGCATACCTGCGTCCGATCGGGGCGGCAAACATATAGCCGCGGCCAGCGACGTTGATGACGTAGCGCGCGCCTTCCCTGCCATCGCGAAGCGCCTTTCGAAGGGCCGCTACACAGACCCGAAGATTCGCTTCCTCGACGGTCACGCGCGGCCATACGAGCGCAAGAAGCTCCCGCACGGAGAGGATTTCTCCGGGACGCGAGGTCAACGCGATCAGAAGATCGAGGG
>DATDJN010000303.1:0-2470 GCA_036520515.1 Rhizobiaceae bacterium | reverse complement strand
CGCGTCAGGGCTTCGCCCAGCGCCGCCTCGACCGATTGTGCGCGGCCGACGGAAGCAAGCTGGTTCTGGATCGATTCACGCTCGGGCTCGGTGAGGTCGCCGACCTGCATCAGGGCGTCGACGAAGAAGCGCAGTCCCAGTTCGGTCGGCAGCCGCCCTGCCGACGTATGCGGCGCATAGATCAGGCCGAGCGCTTCGAGATCCGACATCACGTTGCGGACGGACGCCGGCGACAGCGGCAGCGCGATCAGGCGGGAAATATTGCGGGAACCGACCGGTTCACCGGTCGCGAGATAGCTCTCGACGATTTGACGAAAAATATCGCGCGAGCGCTCGTTGAGCTGGGCAAGCCCGGCAGGCGGCGCGATCAGGCCGATCGGATCGTGGTGGGCCAATTGGCAACTCCCTTGGACCACCTAAATTGGCGCTCCGGCGGGCCAATGACAAGCGTCCCTTTCCGCTCCAAAACGGGCCAAAAGCCCTTGCCGCTGCGCACGCCCCCTCCTACAAGCAC
This sequence comes from Rhizobiaceae bacterium, assembly GCA_036520515.1. Classification (GTDB taxonomy): domain Bacteria; phylum Pseudomonadota; class Alphaproteobacteria; order Rhizobiales; family Rhizobiaceae; genus Mesorhizobium_K. The sequence continues at coordinate 1,956 of DATDJN010000303.1, read as the reverse complement.
CGCAACCGAATTTCGCTCGATTTCGAAAGGATTTCCCATGCGGCCAAGCCGCCGTGCGCCCGATCAGCTGCGCCCCGTGTCGCTGGAACGCGGCGTGGTCAAATATGCCGAAGGTTCCTGCATGGTTAAATTCGGCGACACCCATGTGCTGGTCACCGCCACGCTGGAAGAGCGGCTGCCGCCGTGGCTGAAGGGCCAGGGTCGCGGCTGGGTCACGGCCGAATACGGCATGCTGCCGCGCGCCACGCTGGAACGCACCCGCCGCGAGGCCGCCGCCGGCAAGCAGGGCGGCCGCACCGTCGAGATCCAGCGCCTGATCGGCCGCTCGTTGCGCGCAGCCGTTGACCTCGAAGCGCTCGGCGAGCGCCAGATCACCGTCGATTGCGACGTGATCCAGGCCGATGGCGGCACCCGCACCGCCTCGATCACCGGCGCCTGGGTGGCGCTGGCCGACTGCATTACGTGGATGAAGAGCCGCAACATGCTCAAGGCCAACGTCCTGCGCGACAATGTCGCCGCGATCTCCTGCGGCATCTATCAGGGCACGCCGGTGCTCGATCTCGACTATGCCGAGGATTCCGAGGCCGAGACCGACGCCAATTTCGTCATGACCGGCGACGGCCGCATCATCGAGGTGCAGGGGACCGCGGAAAAGACGCCGTTCTCGCAGGACGAGTTCCTGGCGCTGATGGAACTGGCGCGCAAGGGTGTCGCGCGTCTGGTGGACTTGCAGAAGCTGGCCGTTGCGTAATTCACCAGAAGTCGTGGATGGCCGGGACAAGCCCGGCCATGACGGAATACAAACATTCATGCTTCACCGTCGAATCACCGGCCGGCTCGTGATCGCGACCCACAATCCGGGCAAGCTCGCCGAGATGCGGGAATTGCTGGCGCCGCATGGCGTCGAGGCGGTTTCCGCGGGCGAACTGGGCCTGGCTGAGCCCGAGGAAACCGGCGACACGTTTCGGGCCAACGCGGCGATCAAGGCGGTCGCGGCGGCAAAAGCCGCGCAGCTTCCTGCCTTTGCCGACGATTCGGGCCTCGTGGTCGACGCGCTCGACGGCGCGCCCGGCATCTACTCGGCGCGCTGGGCCGGCGAGGCTAAGGATTTCATGGCGGCGATGAGCCGGATCGAGCGCCTGCTGCAGGAACGCGGCGCCACCACGCCCGAGAAACGCAAGGCGCATTTCGTATCCGCGCTGTGCGTCGCCTGGCCCGACGGCCATCTCGAAGAGGTCGAGGCCCGCGCCGATGGAACCCTGGTATGGCCGCCGCGCGGCACTGCCGGTTTCGGCTATGATCCGGCGTTCCTGCCCGACGGGCATGACAGGACCTTTGGCGAGATGACCTCGATCGAGAAGCACGGCCTGCCGCCGCTCGGGCTCGGCCTGTCGCACCGGGCGCGCGCCTTCGTCAAACTGGCGGAGATCTGCCTTGGCTAGTGCCGACCGCCATTACGCGAGAGGATCGGCCTTCGGCGTCTACGTGCACTGGCCGTTCTGCCTGTCGAAGTGCCCGTATTGCGATTTCAACAGCCATGTCCGCCATGCGCCGATCGACGAAGAACGTTTTGCCCGGGCGTTTGCCCGCGAGATCGAGACCACGGCGTCGCGCGCGCCCGATCGCACCGTCACGTCGATCTTTCTCGGCGGCGGCACGCCGTCGCTGATGCAGCCGCAAACCGTCGGCGCCATCCTGGATTCGATCGGCAGGCATTGGCGCGTCGCCGGCAATGTCGAGGTGACGCTGGAGGCTAACCCCACCAGCGTTGAGGCTGCGCGTTTCCGCGGCTATCGCGCCGCCGGCGTCAACCGTGTCTCGCTCGGCGTGCAGGCGCTCGACGACGCCTCGCTGAAGGCGCTCGGACGGTTGCACAGCGCGCGCGAGGCGCTGGATGCGGTCGCGATCGCCCGCGGCGCGTTCGACCGTTACTCGTTCGACCTGATCTACGCCCGC
>DATDJN010000302.1:0-14433 GCA_036520515.1 Rhizobiaceae bacterium | reverse complement strand
TTGCGCATCGGCAACGTCATCGAGCCGCATGAATATGAAGGCTACATACCGAACTGGATCAAGGATCCGGCGTTCCGCAAGCGCATCGCGTGGAGCTACATAGACGCGCGCGACCTCGGCCAGATCGTCGACCTCTGCATCGCCAAGGACGGCCTCGGCTACCAGGTCTTCAACGCGGCCAATGACGATCCGTCGTCGGACCTGACGGCGCAGGAGCTGCTCGACCGCTTCTACCCGAAGGTGCCGGTGAAGCGGAAGCTCGGCAAATACGAGTCGCTCTACTCCAACCGCAAGATCAAGAAGGTGCTCGGCTTCAAGCAGGAGCACAACTGGCGCAAATACGCGCCGAAGAAGAAGTAGGGCGCTGCGGGGAAGGGGGCGCCGAAACTCCTACACCGAGGCCGTCAGCCCGCCGTCGACATAAAGCGTGTGGCCGTTGACGAAGGAGGAGGCGTCGGAGGCGAGGAACACCGCCGCGCCGACCAGCTCCTCGACGTCGCCCCAGCGGCCGGCTGGCGTGCGCTTCTCCAGCCAGCCGGTGAACGCCGGATCCTCGGTCAGCGCCTTGTTCAGCTCGGTGCGGAAGAAGCCCGGCGCGATGGCGTTGACCTGCAGGCCGTGCTTGGCCCAGTCGGCGCACATGCCGCGGGTCAGGTTGCGCACCGCGCCCTTGGTCGTCGTGTAGGGCGCGATCGTCGTGCGCGCCAGCTCGCTCATCACCGAGGCGATGTTGATGATCTTGCCGCGCTTGCGCGGGATCATGCGCTTCGCCACCGCCTTGCCGACGTTGAAGACGCCGGTCACGTTGGTCTGCAGCAGCTCCTGCCACTTGTCGTCGGGAAACTCCTCGAGCGTCTTGCGGAACTGCACGCCGGCATTGTTGACCGCGATGTCGATCGGGCCGATGTCCTTCTCGATGCGCGCCACGTCGGCCTCGACGGCTGCCGCATCGACCACGTCGAACATCGAGCCCTCGACCGAAAAGCCCTCGGCGCGCAAGGCGGCGACCGCCTTTTCGATCTTCTCCGCCGTCCTGCCGTTCAGCATCACCTTCGCGCCGTGTTGCGCCAGTCCTTTGGCAAGCGCCAAGCCAATGCCCTGGCCCGAGCCGGTGACCAGGGCGAGCCGGCCGTTGAGGCTGAAGAGTTCGGACATGCGGGACTGCTTGCGCGCTCCGTTCTATTCGCTTTGCCGGAAGTTGCGGATGCGGTCGAACAGAACGGCCAGGATGATCGCGCCGCCGATGAAAGTGCCCTGCCAGAAGGCGTTGATGCCGAGCAGGCCGAGGCTGTTGCGGATCACCTCGATCAGCGCGGCGCCCACCAGCGCGCCGAACGCCGTGCCGATGCCGCCGGCCAGGTTGGCGCCGCCGATGACGGCCGCCGCGATGACCTGCAGCTCCAGGCCGGTGCCGATGTTGGTGGTGATGGCGCCGAGCCAGCCGGTCTGGATGATTCCTGCGATGCCGGCCGACAGCGCCGAGATCATGTAGACGGCGACCTTGATCGGCTTGACCGGAACGCCGGTCAGCGTCGCTGCATGCTCGTTGCCGCCGATGGCGTAGACATGGCGGCCGAAGCGGGTCCAGCGCAGCACGAAGCCGGTGATCAGCGCCAGGATGATCATGAAGAGCACCGGGTTGGCGATGCCGAAAAGCCAGGCGCCGCCGCCGATGGCGAGCAGCAGGTCGTGATCCGGGCCGAACTCGAAGACCACCGTGTTGCCGGAGGCCACCATCGCCAGGCTGCGCGCGATCGACAGCATGCCGAGCGTCACCACGAAGGGCGGAAAGCCGAGATAGGCAATCAGAACGCCGTTGAAGCCGCCGACGACCAGCGCCGTCCCGAGGGCGGCGGCGATGCCGACCTCGATGCTGTAGCCCGCATGCATGGTCACGCCGAGCACCATGGAGCACAGGCAGAGCACCGAGCCGACCGACAGGTCGATGCCGCCGGTGATGATCACCAGCGTCATGCCCAGCGCGATGATGGCGACGAAGGTGACGTTGCGGGTGATGTTGTAGAGGTTCTTCGTCGTCGCGAACGAATCCGTGGCGAAGGACAGATAGAGGCAGGCGAGCAGCACTGCGGCCAGCACCCAGAAGGTCTGCGTGTTCAGGAGGCGGCCCAGCCAGGTGTGCTGCTTGTGTTGGATCGTCTGGTCGAGAGTGAGGGCCATCTTTGATCCTTACGCCACCTGCTCGATTGCGCCCGTGATCAGGCCGGTCACTTCCTCCGGCGAGCTCGACGCAATCTTCTTGTCTGCAACCTTCCTGCCGCGCCGCATGACGATCACCCGGTCGGCGACGTCGAACACGTCCGGCATGCGGTGGCTGATCAGCACGACCGCGATGCCCTTGCCGCGCAGCTCGCGGATGAGGTTCAGCACCTCGGCCACCTGCCGCACCGAGATCGCCGCAGTCGGCTCGTCCATCAGCACGATCTTGGCCTCCGACAGCATGGTGCGCGCGATCGCCACCGCCTGGCGCTGGCCGCCCGACATCTGCTTGACGAGGTCGCGCGGACGCGTCTCGGACTTCAGCTCCTTGAAGATTTCGCCGGCGCGCCGGTACATGGCGGCGTAATCGAGCACGCTGAACGGCCCGAAACCCCGGCGCAGCTCGCGGCCGAGATAGACGTTGGCCGCCGCCGTCAGGTTGTTGCAGAGCGCAAGGTCCTGGTGCACGATCTCGATGCCATGCCGGCGCGCGTCGACCGGCTTGTGCAGCACCAGCTCGGCGCCGTCCATCTTCATGCTGCCTTCGCTCGGGCGGAAATTGCCGGCGATCATCTTGACCAGCGTCGATTTACCGGCGCCGTTGTCGCCCATCAGGCCGACCACCTCGCCCGGCTCGATCGAGAAAGAGACGTCGCTGACGGCCTGGATAGCGCCGAAATGCTTGGAAATGTTGGTCAGTTCAAGAACCGCCACCCAGCCATCCTCCCTCAGCCGCCGCCCGCTCGCGGGTCTGCAAACCTCGTGCTGCCGCGGCCTCCTCTCTCTCTCCCGAGGCCCCGGCGGCGGCATTAATGCAAACCGGCGCACGGGCGTCAATCGATAGTCGGACCGACTTCCCAGCAATTTTGTAAGACAAATAAGACAATACCCGGTTGACGGGAAAAACGCGCCGATATTAGCTAGCCTTCCTTCGGGAGGAAGGCATGCTTATCCTGGCGACTGGCGCAACCGGCAAGGTCGGGCGGAACCTGATTGCACGCCTGCTTGAGGATTCGCGCTTTGACGGCGCCAGGGTCCGGGCGCTCTGCCACAACCGCACGCTGCCCGGAAACGACCGCCTCGAAGTGGTCAGGGGGTCGATCGCCGACCGCGATGTCGTGTCGAAGGCTCTCGCCGGCGCCACCCACATCGTCCACCTCGCCACCTGCAAGGAGACGCCCGACGAGGTGATGGACGTCACGGTGAAGGGTTTGTTCTGGCTGCTCGAGGAATTCCGGGCGTCGAAGAGCGCCCGCCAGTTCATCCTGATCGGCGGCGACGCCGGTGTCGGCCACTATTTCTACCGCCATGACGGGCCGGTCACCGAGACGACCCCGCACACGGCCTATCCCGGCTGCTACGCCATGTCGAAGGTGCTCGAAGAAGTCATGCTGGAGCAGTTCGGCATCCAGTACGATCTCAACGGCTGCTGCCTGCGCGCGCCGTGGATCATGGAGAAGGACGATTTCCGCTACACGCTCTCCTTCGGCGACGACCTGTTCGGCGGGCCGGACTGGAAGGCGATGGTGCCCCGGGCCGATGCGGAGCGCTATCGCCAGAGAGGCACCGTGCCATTGCTCAAGGATGCCGACGGCCGTCCGCTGAAGCGCAACTTCGTGCATGTCGACGACCTGGTGTCGGCGATCCTTTCGGCGATCGACAATCCCGGCGCCCGGCGCCAGCTCTTCAACATCTGCATGGACCGCCCCGTCGATTACGGCGAACTGGCGGACTACCTCGCGCGCACGCGCGGCCTCGATTCGATCGAGATACCCAGCGGCTACCACTCCAACTGGATGGACAACAGCAAGGCCAGATACCTGCTCGACTGGCAGCCGCGATACGATCTCGAAAAGCTTGTCGACACGGCATGGGCATACGAGCGCGGGGCCGAGGACCCCCGCGTCGTCTACTATCCGGGTTGACGTAGATGGCGGGCGCATCCGCGCCCGTCGGTTCCAGGGAGGAAGTAAATGAGGAAACTGTTGTTGCTTGCCGCCACCGCGGCGATGGCGTTCGGCGCGAGCCAGGCGCTCTCACAGGAAAAGAAGCAGTTGGTCATCGTCGTGAAGGGTCTCGACAATCCCTTCTTCGAGGCGATCAACCAGGGCTGCCAGAAATGGAATTCCGAGAATGGCAGCTCGGAATACGAGTGCTTCTACACCGGCCCGGCATCGACGTCGGACGAAGCCGGCGAAGCGCAGATCGTGCAGGACATGCTGGGCAAGCCGTCGACGGCCGCGATCGCCATCTCGCCGTCCAATGCCAAGCTGATTGCCCAGGCGATCAAGACGTCGAACCCGTCCGTGCCCGTCATGACGCTCGACGCCGACCTCGCCAAGGAAGACGCCGCGCTGCGCAAGACCTATCTCGGCACCGACAACTATCTGATGGGCAAGCGCATCGGCGACTACATGAAGGAAGCCAATCCGAAGGGCGGCAAGGTCTGCTCGATCCAGGGCAATCCCGGGGCCGACAACATCCTTCGCCGCGCCCAGGGCTGGCGCGATTCGCTGTCCGGACAGGAGGGCCTGGCGGAGCTCAAGGGTGAAGGCGGCTGGACGGAAGTCGCCGGCTGCCCGGTGTTCACCAATGACGACGGCGCCAAGGGCGTCCAGGCGATGACCGACATCCTCGCCGCCAACCCCGACCTCGTCGGCTTCGGCATCATGGGCGGCTGGCCGCTGTTCGGTGCGCCGCAGCCCTACCGCGACCTGTTCAAGCCGATCGCAGACAAGATCGCCGCCAACGAGTTCGTCATCGGCGCCGCCGATACGATTGGTGAAGAGGTGGCGATCGCCAAGGAAGGCCTGGTCACCGCTCTCGTCGGACAGCGTCCGTTCGAGATGGGCTACAAGGCTCCGACCGTGATGATCGACCTGATCGAAGGCAAGGAAGTCGCCGATCCTGTCTTCACCGGCCTCGACGAGTGCACCAAGGACACGACGGATACCTGCATCCAGAAGTAGGTTGAAGTCCCGAACGCGCCTGCGAATTCGCAGGCGCGTTCGCGTCTTGCCGGACCTGCCGGAAAGGGCTAGGCAGGGCGAGGGGAGATTCATGCGGGGCACGAAAGACAGGACGTTGGCGGTAGCCGGCCAGGGGCCATCCGCCGAGCGAAGCAAGGGTTCTGCCTCACCGCTCGTCGCGGGCACCAGCGTGCACGCTTCGCTCGCCAACGAGATCGGCATGCGCATCGTCCGCGGCGACTATCCGCCCGGCACCATCCTGCCCAACGAAGCGAAATGGTCGCAGACCTTCGAGGTCAGCCGCTCCGCCGTGCGCGAGGCGATCAAGATGCTGATGGCGAAAAGCCTGCTCTCCTCGCGCCCCAAGGTGGGAAGCTGGGTCGAGCCGCGCGAGCGCTGGAACCTGCTCGACCGCGACGTGCTGAGCTGGTACGCGGCCGCGCCAGACCGCGAGGGCTTCCTGCGCACCGTTCAGGAGTTCCGCCACATCATAGAGCCGGAAGCGACGGCGCTTGCCGCCGAGCGCCGTACCGACGAGCAGATGGCCGAGATAAGCGCCGCCTGCCGCGAGATGGGCGAGGCGACCTCGCTCGCCAGCCGCACCCATGCCGACACGCGCTTCCACCTCGCGATATTGCGTGCTTCCGGCAACGAACTGCTGGTGCCGCTCGGCGTACTGATCGAATCGGCGCTCAATCACCTTTTCGTCTTCGTCACCCGCGAGACGAGCGACGTGCGCCATGCGCAGAAGCTGCACGAGGCGATCGAGCGCAACATCCGCCTGCAACGCCCCGAAGCCGCCCGCGCGGCCGTGCGAAAGCTGCTCGCCAACACCGACCAGGTGATCGTTCGCGACCGGCGGTAACGCGCTAGCTGGCCTCTTCTTCCCTGCAGGCACGCCCCTCGACCCGATCCTCCCCGTTTACGGGGGAGGGGGACCGCCGAAAGGCGGTGGAGGGTGCGGTGTCAGGCGAATGAAACCGGGCCGGGCAAGCGCAGATCCGGTGAAACGCAGCGGTTGCTAGATCGTCCAGCCGCCGTCGATCACATAGGCCTGGCCGGTCGTGTAGGTCGCGCCGGCCAGATAGACCGCGAGATCGGCGATCTCCTCCGGCGTCCCCAGCCGGCCCATCGGCTGACGCGCGATGAAGGCGGCGCGCGCCTTGTCGTAGTCGCCCTGCGCGCGCATGCGCTGCTCGAGCGAGGGGCTCTCCACCGTGCCGGGGCAGATGGCGTTGCAGCGTATGCCCTTGGCTACATAGTCGGCGGCGACCGACTTGGTGAGGCCGATCACCGCTGCCTTGGTGGTGCCGTAGGCAAAGCGGTTCGGCACGCCGGTGACGCTGGAAGCGACCGACGCCATGTTGACGATGGCCCCGCCGCCGCGTTCGATCATGCCGGGCAGCACGGCCCGGATGGTGCGCACCATGGCGCGCACGTTGAGATTGAAGGCGAAATCGAGATCCTCGTCCTTCGTCTCGAGCAGCCCGCCCGCATGGACGACGCCGGCGCAGTTGAACAGCACGTCGACCGGCCCGATCGCCGCGAAGGCGGCCCTTACCGCCGCATCGTCCAGCACGTCGAGCGTGCGCGTCGAGATACTCTCCTGCTTGCCGAGTTCGGCGAGCAGCGTCTCGTTGATGTCGGTGGCGATCACCTTGGCGCCGGCCTTGGCGAAGGCGAGCGCGGAAGCCCGCCCGATACCTTGCGCCGCCGCGGTCACGACGACGGTCTTGCCGGTGAGTTTCTCGATCATGGGAGAATTCCTGCGCTGGCGAGTTTCAGGTCGGCGGCAGTAATCATGTCTTGCGGCTACCCGCAAGACCGTCGCATGAATGGCGTCTTGGCACGCAAGGAGGAAAATCGTGCTCGTCGATACGCATCTTCATCTCATCGACCAATCCCGTCTCAGCTATCCCTGGGTCGCTGGCGAACCGGCGCTCGACCGCGATTTTCTCTATGCCGAATATGCGCGTGACGCGCTGCGCTGCGGCATTACCGACGTGCTGCATATGGAGGTCGATGTCGCCCCGTCCGACATCGCCGGCGAGGTCGACTTCGTGAAAGGGCAGTCGCAACAGCCCGACAGCCTGATCCGCGGCGCGATCTCGGCCTGCCGGCCCGAGGAGGGCGGCTTTCCTGCCGTGCTGGAGCGCGCGCTCGCCGATCCTTTCGTCAAGGGATTTCGCCGCATCCTGCATACGGTTTCCGACGACATCTCGCAGACGCCGCTCTTCCGCGAGAACGTCAAGCGTCTCTCCGGCACCCGGCTTACCTTCGACATCTGCATGTTCCCCCGGCAGCAGCCGCTCGCGATGGCGCTCATCACGCCGGCGCCCGACGTGACCTTCATCCTCGACCATTGCGGCGTGCCCGATATCCGGGGCGGCGATTTCGACGGCTGGAAGCGCGGCGTTTCCGAGATCGCCGCGCGGCCGAACGTGATGGCCAAGATTTCCGGCATCGTCGCCTATGCCGACAGCGGCACATGGACCGCCGAAACGCTTAGGCCCTATGTCGAGCACATCGTCGACCGCTTCGGCTGGGACCGTGTCGTCTGGGGCAGCGACTGGCCGGTCTGCACGCTGGGCGGCGGGCTGCTCGCCTGGGTCGCCGCCACGCATGCCGTGCTCTCCGGCTGCAGCGAGGACGAGCGCGACAGCCTGTTCTGGAAAAATGCCGACCGCATCTGGCAACTCGGACTGGCGGTCGTGCGTTAAGGGGCTCCGGGCGTTCGCCCGCGACCATTGGGAGGAAGGTCCGTATAACGCCGCATGTGGTGGGTCGTTGTCTTTCTTGCGCTTGCAGCGCTTCTGGCACTTCCCGTCTACGGGCGCTTCGCGGCGCGAACCGCGGGCGCGCCGTCCTTGGCGCTCGCGGTCGCGCACGACGCGACGGAGCTTGATCGCGCCATCGTCCCGCTCGCCGCGCGGCATCCGGGCCAGACCGGGCTTCGCCTGCTCACCGACAATGTCGAGGCGTTCGCTTTGCGGGCCGCGGCCGCACGGTCCGCCGAGCGCAGCCTCGACCTGCAATACTACTATTGGAAGGACGACCTCACCGGCGGCCTGCTTGCCGACGAAGTCCTCAAGGCTGCCGATCGCGGTGTGCGCGTCCGGCTGCTGCTCGACGACGTCAACGCCTGGGGCCGCGATTCCAACTACCGCGCCCTCGACCGGCATCCCAACATAGAGGTACGGCTCTTCAACCCGATCCGCGTCCGCGAAGGGGCGCTGTTGCGCGGCATCGAGATGGTGCTGCGTTTCTGGAGCCTCAACCGCCGCATGCACCACAAGGCCTGGATTGCCGACGGCCGCGTCGCGCTGGTCGGCGGGCGCAATATCGGCGACGCCTATTTCGACGCTTCCGAGGCCTCGAACTTCCGCGACATGGATGTGCTGGTCGTCGGTCCCGCGGTCCGCCAGGCCGAGGAGGTCTTCGACCGCTACTGGAACAGCGCCACGGTCGCTCCGATCCGCAACCTGCCCGACTGGTCGCGCCGCGCCGACCTGGGCCGGCTGCGCGGGAGGCTTGCGAAGCTCGCCCTTGCGCAACGCGCCGATCCCTATCTCGACCATGTCCGCAGCGGCGAGGCTGGGCAGGACCTGCTGTCGGGGGCGGGCATCCATTGGACCGCAAGCGCCACGATCGTCTCGGATCCGCCCGAGAAGGCGGTGTCGGCCGAGGATGACGGCTGGCTGCTCGGCGCGTTACTGCCCGTCCTGAGGGCGGCGAAGAAAAGCATCGAGATCACCTCGCCCTACTTCATCCCGCTGGACAGCGGCGCGCGTATGTTCCTGAAGCTCGCCGCAGAGGGTGTCTCGATCTCCGTGCTCACCAACTCGCTTGCCGCCACCGACGTCACCGCCGTGCACGGCGCCTACAGCCGCTTCCGCAAGCCGCTGCTCGCCGGCGGCATCCGCCTCTTCGAACTGCGTGCCCGCGATGCGCGCAAGAATGTCTCGCTGTTCGGCTCGCGCGGCGCCAGCCTGCACACCAAGGCGTTCGTCGTCGACGGCCTTTTCGGCTTCATCGGCTCGTTCAATTTCGACCCGCGTTCGGTTTCGCTCAACACCGAGATGGGGGTACTCTTCGAGCATGCGGAACTGGCGCGCGAGATGCAGGAGGTCTACGCCAGGGAAACCGCAGCCAAGCGCAGCTATCGCCTGGTGCTGTCCGACGGCGCCGTCGGCTGGCAGGACGGTGGCGGCCGCGTGCTGGACAACGAGCCCGAAGCCAGCCTGCATCGCCGGGTCCTGGCCAGCACGATCGGCCTGCTGCCGGTCGAGTCCCATCTCTGACCGACTTCAACGCCGGATAACGGAACCTTCGTCGGCGCACCTTCTTTTCCTGACGAAAAGGTCCGGTTAACACTGTTGTCAGGAATGTCCGCCAGGGTCAGAGCATGATCAGGAGCCGCCTCGCATTTCTGGATCCCGCGCTGCTCGCGCGGCTCCGGAAGAATCCGCGGTTCAAGGCGCTCAAGACGCGGCTGCGGTCGCGGCTGCTCGCCATGCAGGCGGTGGACCTCGCGGCGACCTCGTCCGGCCCCGCCGTCAAGGCGAGTGGCGACCATGAAGTGGTCGTCGCTTCCTACAACATCCACAAATGCGTCGGCACGGACGGCCGTTTCGACCCCGCGCGCATCGTCAGCGTGATCGCCGAGCTCGACGCCGACGTGGTGGCCATCCAGGAGGCCGACAAGCGCTTCGGGCGCCGCCACGGCCTGCTCGACATCAAGGCGCTTCAAAAGCAAACCGGCCTGTCGCTCATCCCCACCTCCGAGCGGCCCGACGGCCATGGCTGGCATGGCAACGCGCTGCTCTTGCGCAAGGGCAAGGTGCGCGACATGCGCCGCCTGGCGCTGCCCGGTGCGGAGCCGCGCGGCGCGCTGGTCGTCGACATCGAGCTGCCGGCCGGGCCGCTCAGGCTGGTCGCCGCCCATCTCGGGCTGCTGAGGCGCAGCCGCCGCTGGCAGGTGCGCTCCATCCTCGATGCCATCAACGAAGGGCCGCCGATGCCGACCCTGCTCGTCGGCGACTTCAACGAATGGCGGCCGGGCCGCAAATCCTCGCTGCATGAGCTGCGGCCCGTCTTCGGCCCGCTGGTGCATGCGCATTTCTCCTTCCCGTCGTATTTCCCGGTCGTCGCGCTCGACCGCGTCATCGGCTCGCCGGGGCTCGTCACGGCGATGGAGGTGCACGACAGCGAGCTGGCGCAGGTCGCCTCGGACCATCTGCCGCTCAAGGCGACCATCGACATCCCGGCCGCGCAGAAGAAAATGCGCGGGCACGAGGAGGAACTCGTCCTCAACGAGGTGGGCGGCTAGGCTCAATCCCTTTCCCGTTGCGCTGCCCGGCAAGGTCGGGCATGTGTGCCCGGGGCAGAGCTCCAGGAGGATTTTTCGACATGGCAGAGACGTTCGTGATCGCGCAGGGCGGCGGGCCGACCGCGGTGATCAACCAGACGGTGGCGGGCGCCACGCTGGAAATCCTGAAGCGCTATCCCAAGGCGCGCGTGCTCGGCTCCCGCTATGGCGTGCGCGGCGTGCGCGACGGCGATTTCGTCACGCTCTCCGACCTCTCGGAGGCTGAACTTCGCCTCTTCGGCGGCACGCCGTCCTCGGGCCTCGGCTCCACCCGCGACAAGCCGGACGCTGCCTATTGCGATCTCGTGCTCAAGGGCCTCAAGAAGGCCGACGCGCAGGCCTTCATCTATATCGGCGGCAACGATACGTCGGGCACCCAGCAGATCCTCACCGACGCCTCGGGCGGTTCGATCGCCTTCGTGCATGCGCCCAAGACCATCGACAACGACCTGATGGAAAACGACCATACGCCGGGCTTCATCTCGGCGGCCGAATTCGTCGCTGGCGCGTTCCTCTCGGTCGATCTCGACTTTCGCGCGCTGCCCGGCGTCTATGTCGCGATCGTCATGGGCCGGCATGCCGGCTTCCTCACCGCCGCCTCCGCCGCCTGGCGCCTCGATGAGGAGAGCGGCCCGCATCTCATCTATGTGCCCGAGCGCGCGTTCTCGGTGAAGCAGTTCATCGACGACGTGAAGGCCAAGCTCGACAAGCACAAGCGCTGCGTCGTCGCCGTGTCCGAAGGCGTGCAGACGGCGCAAGGCACGTCGCTGGTGGAAAGCATCGTCGGTCCCGACAAGGTCGAGCGCGACGCGCACGGCAACGTCAAGCTGTCGGGCAGCGACCTCAACCGCGCCTTCGAGATGGCGCTGGCGGATGGCCTGCCGGGCAAGCGCGCCCGCGTTGACGCGCTCGGCTACATGCCGCGCGGCTATGTCGGCGCGATCAACAAGGTCGACAGCCAGGAAGCCTTCGACGCCGGCGTACATGCCGTCGAGGCCGCGGTGCAGGGCGGCGGCTCGGTCGCGCTCCAGTATGACGGGCAGAAGACCGTGCTGAAGATCGTGCCGCTCAAGAGCGTCGCGGCCAAGACCCGCCACATGCCCGACGACTTCATCACCACCGAGGGCACTGGCCTCACGACCAAGGGCATGGCCTATCTCCAGCGCCTCGTGCCGAAAAAGTACGACGTCGCCAAGCCGTTCGTGTGAGCTTGGTTCCTCCCCTGCGAAGCGGGGGAGGCGGACCGCCGAAGGCGGTGGAGGGGGCGGCCCAACCCACCTGCTTGCCACATAGCCAAAACCATTTGGCTGAAATCCCTGCTTTGCCCTACGCTCCCCTGAGCGGAAGCCCGAGAGTCGCCTCCGCTGGGGTCCTGCCCATGCCCGAACATCGAAGCTGGCGCCGCTGGCTCTACGTCAACCTTCATCCGCCCGCATGGCACAGGCGCGGCCTGTCGCCCCTCAACCGCCTCGTCGTCCTTGCCATCCTGCTTGCCGTCGGCCTCGCCGTCCTGCAGAGCGAGCCGATGGTCTATTCCGGCCACGAGACCCTCTTCCGGGTCGCCGAGATCGCCTTCGCGGTGATCTTCCTCGCCGAATATGCGGCCCGCATCTGGATCGCCGGCGAGAATCCGGACTACGGGCCGTCCTTCTCCGATCGGTTCCGCTACGCGCTCACCCTGCCTTCGCTCATCGATCTTCTCGTGCTGGTCAGCCTGTTCGTCACGCTTGTCGGGCCGCAGGGCGCGGTGCTGCGCGTCGTGCGCCTGCTGCGCATCATCACCCTCGCCAAGCTCGGACGCTACTCCTCGGCGCTCAACGCCATCAGCCGCGCCGTCTACTCGCGCCGCTACGAACTGACGATGAGCCTCGTCATTGCCGGCATGCTGCTTCTGATCTCCTCGACCCTCCTCTACATGGTCGAAGGCGAGGGCCAGCCTGACGATTTCGGCTCGATCCCCCGCGCCATGTGGTGGTCGATCGCCACGCTGACGACGGTGGGTTATGGCGATGCCGTCCCGCATACCGTCATCGGCAGGATCCTGGCGGGCTTCACGGCCATCACGGGCATAGGGCTGATCGCCATGCCGACCGGCATCCTCGCCGCCGCCTTCAGCGATGCGCTGCAACGCCAGCGCGAGGAGCGCGAGCACCAGCGTGAAGAGAGGGCGAAGGACCGCGAGGACACCTGAGGGCGGCTGCCTCTCCGTTCCGGCCCATTCTGGCCCGTATCGCCGGCCTGCGTGTCCTTGTAGGATGCCTTGTTTTGCATTCCTTAGAGGGGTTTTCATGTCAAATAATGCAGCGCTCCAGGCCCGCAGGAATGCGGCCATACCGCGCGGGGTCGCCACCGCCTATCCGGTCTTTGCCGAACGCGCCGAAGGATCTGAACTCTGGGACCGCGACGGCAAGCGGTTCATCGACTTCGCCGGCGGCATCGCTGTCCTCAACACCGGCCACCGCCATCCGAAGGTGATCGCCGCGGTGAAGAAGCAGCTCGACGCCTTCACCCACACCGCCTTCCAGATCGTGCCCTACGAGCCCTACATCGAGCTCTGCGAGCGGCTGAACGAGATCGCGCCATTCTCGGGCGAGGCGAAGTCCATCCTCTTTTCCACCGGCGCGGAAGCCGTCGAGAACGCGATCAAGATCGCCCGCGCCTCGACCGGCCGCACCAACGTCATCGCCTTTTCCGGCGCCTTTCATGGCCGCACGCTCTTGGGCTCGGCGCTCACCGGCAAGGTCGCGCCCTACAAGAAGAAGTTCGGGCCGATGCCGGGCGGCATCTGGCACGTGCCGTTCCCGGTCCCGCAGTTCGGCGTCACGGTCGCGGATTCCTTGCGCGCCATCGACTACCTCTTCCGCGCCGACGTCGATCCGGTCAACGTGGCTGCGATCATCATCGAGCCGGTGCAGGGCGAGGGCGGTTTCCACCCCGCGCCGACCGAACTGCTCGAGGGGCTGCGCAAGATCTGCGACCAGCACGGCATCCTGCTCATCGCCGACGAAGTCCAGACCGGCTTTGCGCGGACTGGAAAGATGTTCGGCATCGAGCATTCCGGCGTCGAGCCCGACATGATCACCATCGCCAAGTCGCTGGCGGGCGGCTTCCCTCTGTCGGGCGTCGTCGGCAGGGCGGCGGTCATGGACGGGCCGGAGCCCGGCGGTCTTGGCGGCACCTATGCCGGCAGCCCGCTCGCCTGCGTGGCGGCGCTCGCCGTGCTCGACGTGATCGCCGAGGAGAAGCTGGTCGATCGCGCCAACACGCTCGGCCAGAAGATCAAGGGCGAGCTCAAGCGCATCGGCCAGCGCAACGACACGGTCGCCATGTCCTCGATCCGCGGCCCGGGCGCCATGGTCGCCTTCGACGTGGTGAAGTCGCGCGGCGGCGAGGAACCCGACGCCGACGCCACCAGGCGCGTCACCACCGCAGCACTCGCCGAGGGTCTGGTGCTCCTGTCCTGCGGCGTGCACGCCAACACGATCCGCATCCTGATGCCGCTCACCATCTCCGACGCGCATCTCGACGAAGGCCTCGCCAAGCTCGAACGCGCGCTGATGGTGGCGAACGGGTAAGGGATTTTGGCTCAGCGACCTCCTCCCCTCGAGGGGAGGAGGGACGGTGCCGGAACTTGCGCGAAAAAATATTCACCGATTTTATCCCCGCCCCCAAAACCTCCCGCATAATCCGCTCACTGCTCTCGCGGGAACCTGGTGCGCACCGGGTATCGGGGAGGGTGGCGGTGTCCGGGTCGGCCGCGCGACGGTAGCGCGGTTTAGGGAGTCGATCCCCAAGACCTGGGCCAGGCGACATGTCCGGCCGGCGGCGAGCGACAGCCCCGATCCGGCCCACTGTCGCTGTGGTGAAAACACCGGCGGG
>DATDJN010000301.1:0-14227 GCA_036520515.1 Rhizobiaceae bacterium | reverse complement strand
GGGCAGGCCACCCTGCATGAATATTGTTCCGAATGGCCGACTTTGAGAATTCGGTTCCTGTCGAAAGCCTGCAAGTCGGTGCAAATGGTGCATCGACCGAATCCGAGCCTGTCGAGACCAAGGCCTTTTCCATGCTACGATGTGTCAGCTGTCATCGAATGTGCCGCAACCCCATATGACGCGGCCGCGACGCTGTTTCGCCCGATGACCTGACTGAAAACGAGCTTGAGATGAAATTCCCACCTATGGCGCCAGACGCCGCGCAAACGGAGCGCGCGCACGCCACCCCCATGGTCGTGTTCCAGGGAGTGACCAAGAGCTTTGGCGTGGGCGCGGGCGCCTTCGCCGCGCTCAACGGCGTGGACCTGAGCGTCGGCCGCGGCGCAATCACCGGCATCATCGGCCGCTCGGGCGCCGGGAAATCCACGCTGATCCGGCTGGTCAACGGCCTGGAAAAGGCGAATTCGGGCGAGGTCGTCGTCGACGGAACCGAAGTCGGCAGGCTGGACGAGACTGCCCTGCGCGGCCTGAGGCGGCAGGTCGGGATGATCTTCCAGCACTTCAACCTGCTGTCCTCGCGCACAGCCTTCGACAATGTCGCACTGCCGCTGGAGATCGCCGGCCTCGACCGCGCCGCAATCAGGACAAAGGTCGATCCGCTTCTCGATCTCGTCGGCCTTGGCGACAAGGCGCGGCGCTATCCGTCCGAACTGTCCGGCGGGGAGAAGCAGCGCGTCGGCATCGCGAGGGCGCTCGCCACGTCGCCGAAGCTGCTGCTCTCCGACGAGGCGACCTCCGCGCTCGACCCGGAAACCACGCAGTCGATCCTGGCGCTGCTGAAGCGGATCAACGGCGAACTCGGCCTCACCGTCCTTTTGATCACCCACGAGATGGAGGTGGTGAAGACGATCGCCTCGCATGTCGCCGTCATCGATCGCGGGCGCATCGTCGAGCAGGGCCGGACCTTCGACATCTTCACCGCCCCGCAGCACGAGACGACGCGAAGCCTCTTGTCGGCGACGCTGGGCACCGGCCTGCCGGAATGGCTGCGCGCCGGCCTGAAGCCGGAGCCCGCCGCCGGCGACCGCGTCCTGGTGCGGCTCACCTTCTTCGGCGAGACCGCCTTCCAGCCGCTCACGGCGCGACTGGTCGCCGAGATCGGCGACGTCAACATACTTGCCGGCGCCATCGAGGAGATCGCCGGGGAACCGTTCGGCACGCTGGTCGTCGCCTATCCGGCGACGGCGGAAATCCGCGAGCGCGCCGGCCGCTTCTATGCCGCAACCGGCCTGTCCACGGAGGTGCTCGGCTATGTCGCCTGAGATGCTGTTCGGACTGTTGTGGAAGTCGCTGCTGCAGACGCTGCAGATGGTCGCCGTGTCGGGACTGGCGGGAGCTGCGATCGGATTGCCGATCGGCGTCTTCCTGGCCACGAGCGGCAAGGGCGAGCTTTTCCCGGCGCCGAAGCTCAACTACGTGATCGGGCTGATCGTCAACGCCGCCCGCTCGACCCCGTTCATCATCCTGGTGGTGGCGATCATCCCCTTCACGCGGCTGCTTGCCGGCACGTCGATCGGCACCACGGCAGCCATCGTGCCGCTGACCATCGCCACCATTCCCTTCTTCGCACGGCTGGTGGAGGCGGCGATCCGCGAGATCGACAAGGGTCTCATCGAGGCGGCCCGCGCCATGGGGGCGACGCCGATGCAGATCGTCTTCAAGGTGCTTCTGGCTGAGGCCAGGCCCGCCATCATGCTCGCCTTCACCATGACCATCGTCAGCCTGATCGGCTATTCGGCCATGGTCGGGGCGGTCGGCGGCGGCGGCCTCGGCGACCTCGGCATCCGCTACGGCTACCAGCGCTTCATGCCCGAGGTGATGCTGGCCGTCGTGGTCGTGCTGATCGTGCTCGTGCAACTGGTGCAGAGCGCCGGCGATGCGCTTGCCCGGCGCTTCGACAGGCGCAACCGCAAGAGCTGATCCCCAATTCCTCCCCCCAAGTCCTGACATCAAGGAGACATACGATGATGAAGTTCCTCGTTTCGGCGGCGCTGGCCGCCCTCATCAGCGTTCCGGCGTTCGCCGAGGACATCAAGGTCGGCGTCACGCCCGGCGAACACGCGCAGATCATGGAGAAGGTCAAGGAGATCGCGGCGACCAAGGGCCTCAACGTCGAGATCCTGGAATTCTCCGACTACGTGGTGCCGAACCAGGCGCTGGCCGATGGCGACCTCAATGCCAACTCCTTCCAGCACCAGCCCTATCTGGACAACCAGATCGCCGATCGCGGCTTCGATCTGGTCAGCGTCGGCAAGACCATCACCACGCCGATGGGCGTCTATTCGAAGAAGGTGAAGAGCCTTGGCGAGCTCGCCGACGGCGCCCACGTCGCCATCCCGAACGACCCGACCAACGGCGGCCGCGCGCTGCTGATCCTCGCCAAGGAAGGCCTCATCAAGGTCAATCCGGAAGCCGGCCTGAAGGCTGGGCCCGCCGACGTCACCGAAAATCCGAAGAACATCCAGTTCTCCGAACTGGACGCCGCGCAGCTTCCCCGCTCGCTCGACGACGTCGACGCGGCGGTCATCAACACCAACTATGCGCTGGAAGCAGGCCTGCATCCGAAGAGCGACGCCATCGCCATCGAGGGCGCCGAGTCGCCCTACGCCAACCTGATCGTGGTGCGCAGCGCCGACAAGGATGCACCGTGGGTCAAGACGCTGGTCGAGTCCTACAACAACGACAGCATCAAGGCGTTCATCGAGGACGAGTTCAAGGGCGCGCTGATCCCGTCCTGGTGAGCGAAGCGGGCAGAGGCCCGCCGCAGCAGACCGCATGAACCGCAGCGCCCGGCCGACCGCCGGGCGTTTTGCATTCGCAGGGGAGGTTGCCGGTGTCCGCAAGGGAAGTCTGGTCGACGCCATGGCGGTCCGCCCGGAGAACGATCCGGGAGCGGGACGAGGCGGGCAAGAGTTGGCCGTCGATGCAGCAGGCCCGCGAGGGACTGCCGGAACGGGTTGGCAACGGGCTTTTGGAGATGATGAAGTGGAGGTTTCTGTTGCCAGGTACCTCCGAACCCCGCCTAGAGGGGCTAACCCCTAGGGCTTGATTCGAGACTGTCGCGCCGCATTAAGCAGCGAGACGTGCCTCAGCATAGTTGTCGTTGGCAACTATAAGTTTAGCCCGATAACGGTGGTACAATGCCGGGCAAAAGTACGATCTTTACACCTTCGTCGATCCTATTTCGCCCCCAGCAGAAGCCGCCCGATAGAGCCGAGCGGCTTGTGGTGGAGGCGCCGGGTACCGCCCCCGGGTCCGAACGGCTTATTACATCGCCTGTTTATCGCCATAGTCAGACAAGCTGACCTACCCAATATAAGGAGCCGCCGCGCGAATTGGAAGGCCGAATTGGGCGGCGTGGACAGACGGGATAAAGGGCGAAAGCGCGCATTCGCGGGGACAGGCCTTTTCGATGACGGACGCTTTGCCGAGGTTGGCGTCCCGGAGAAGGCACGAGGCGCGCATGAAGATCGTCCGGCGCCTGCGCGAGCGCCGAAACCGCCAGCCCGATTTCCGTGCTCCCCGGCGGGATGGGGCCGCTGCTGCCAAGCGGCAACATAACTGATATTCGGGCAGCGGCTCTGTCGCAGTCGGCGCAAATTGACGATGCTCCAAGCTGGAGGACGCCTCGCGTCGCCGCTATGCGGCCCGGAGGCGAAGCACGCGAATGTGCCGTGGGAGGGGTGTTGATGAGCAAAATGCGATTGTCGCAAGAGGGCGTGGTCTTTGCGCTCGCGCTGTCGCTGTTCGTCGTGTTTTCGCTCACGCTCAACAACTTCCTGACCGGCGGCAACCTGATCGCGCTCGTGCGCAGCGTAGCCATCCTCGGCGTTCTCGGACTCGGGATGGGTCTGGTCGTGATCGGCAGGGGCATCGACCTCGCCATGGTCGCCACGATGGTGGTGTCGCTGTCCTGGGTGCTGTCGATGGCGCAGGGCGGCACGCCGCTGGGAACGGCGCTGCTTCTCGGGCTGCTGCTTGCGCTCTCCATCGGCCTGGTGAGCGGCATCCTGATCGCCTATGCCGACATTCCCGCGATCTTCACGACACTCGCCATGGGCCTGGTCGCCTATGGGGCGGGCCGCGCCTTCCTGTTCCAGATCGACGTGCAGAACACGCCGAGCGGCGTGCCGTGGTTCTCCTTCCTTGGCACCGGCACCGTGCTGGGCATCCCGATGCCGATCGTCGCCTTCGGCGTGGTCGCTGCCGTCCTCGCGCTTCTCCTGCGCCGCACGCGCTTCGGTCGCTTTGTCTATGCGGCGGGAGACAACGCGGTGGCCGCCCGCATCACGGGCATTCCTCTGCGGCCGCTCATCGTCGCGCAATATATCGTGACGTCGCTGATCGCTTTCGTGGCCGGCGTCGTCATGGCCGCCGCGGTGTCCAGCATGAGCACGCGCGTCTACAACTCGACCCTGATCTATGACGTGCTGCTGGTCGTCGTGCTCGGCGGCATCAGCCTGAGCGGCGGCCGCGGCGGCGTGCGCAACGTCCTTGTCGGAACATTGCTCGTCGGCGTGCTGCTCAACGGCATGACGATCCTCGACATCACCTACACGACGCAGAACCTGATCAAGAGCCTGATCCTGCTGCTCGCGATTACCGTCGACAGCTTCATAAATCCTCGCGACGAGCAAACGTCGCAACAAAGCCAAGGGGACATCTGAGCCGTAATTCTGGGATCAAAAGGGAGGAACCGATGACGATCCGAAAACTGCTGACTGCCGGACTGATTGCGCTGGGAATGGCGTTGCCGACCCTCGCCGTGGCCGATGACGGCCTCGACAACCCCTCGCGCAACCCGTTCTACGACGGGCTGAAGGGCAAGCGCGTCGTCTTCATCCCGCTCGCCATGGGATTCGACCTGACCGAGGGTTGGGCCGCGATCATGCGCAAGCAGGCCGAGGACCTCGGCTACACGCTGGAGATTCGCGATCCGAACTGGAGCACGGATGCCGGTACGCGCGCGTTGACCGCGCTGATCGCCGACAAGCCCGACCTGATCATCGCGCACAACCCGGACGTCCAGTCCTACGCACGCCTGCTCAAGCGCGCCATGGACGCCGGCATCAAGGTGATCCAGCTCAATCTGGAATCCGTGGTTCCCACCGACGCCTATGTCGGCGCCGACTGGGCGCGCGTCGGCTACATCCAGGCTGACGTGCTGACCAAGCAGTGCGGCACCGGTTCGGGCAAATCCGGCAAGATCGCCATCGTGCGCGGCCAGCCGACGGCAGCGTCCGACCTTTACGAACTCTACGCCTACAAGCAGACCTTCGCGAAGGACCCGGCCATCCAGATCGTCTCGGAGCAGGCGGCGCAGTACGATCCCGCCAAGGCGCGCGCGATCATGGAGACCGTGCTGCAGCAGCATCCGGACCTGTGCGGCGTGGTCGGCAACTGGGACAACCAGGACATCGGCGCCGGCGCCGCCATCCAGGCCGCAGGCAAGGCCGACGACATCTACCTCGTGACGTCCGGAGGCGGAAACCAGATCGGCTGCGACAACATCGAGAAGGGTCTTCTCGACATGATCATCAGCTACGACGTGCCGCTGCAGGGCAACGCCATCAACCAGCAGATCGCGCAGACGCTGCTTTCGCCGGCCGCCGCCGGCGAGACGCAGACCGCCTACTACACGCCGCTGACGCCCCTCACGAAGGACAAC
This sequence comes from Rhizobiaceae bacterium, assembly GCA_036520515.1. Classification (GTDB taxonomy): domain Bacteria; phylum Pseudomonadota; class Alphaproteobacteria; order Rhizobiales; family Rhizobiaceae; genus Mesorhizobium_K. The sequence goes on along the minus strand of DATDJN010000301.1, from coordinate 8,499 downwards.
ATCGGCCCGCGTACCTGCTGGAACCTCGACCAGCTGAAATAAGGTCCAGTAACCCGCTCATGGCCAGCAACGATACATTTGCGTCTCTACGCTCGCGCTATCTCCCCGATCATGTGATCGGGGAGATACTGTCCAAGCGCTGGATAGACAACGCGATACCCTTCTCGGCGCTCGTCCTGACGGTCGTCGTTCTGGGCACGATCATTCCGGATTTCTTTTCGGTATCGAGCCTGTCCGACCTCGCCCGGCAGTTCGCCGAATTCGGGCTCGTCGTGCTGGCCCTGACGGTCGTCATGATATCGGGAGGCATCGACCTCTCGGTCGCCTCCGTCTTCTCGCTTGCAGTGCTGTTCTCGCTGATCGGCGTGAATGTGTACGAATTGCCGATACCCGTCGTGATGGGCGGCATCCTGCTCATCGGCATGGGCTGCGGCGCCATCAACGGCGTGCTGATAGGCTATCTCCGTCTGCGCGCCTTCCTGACCACGCTGGTCAGCCTCATCATATTCCGCTCGGTCTACGAGATCGTGTTCCTGCGCATGTCGACCTCGATCATGTCGGGCTTCTCGATGTCGGAGCTGTGGCTGTTCATCGGGGAGGGGACGATCTTCGGCGTGCCGACTTCGCTGGTGATCACCGCCGTCATCGCTCTTGCCTGGCATATCGTCCTGTCTCGCATGCGGCCCGGCTGGCGCCTGATGGCGGTCGGCGGCGCCCGCCGCTCGGCGTTCAACGCCGGCATCGACGTGCGCTTCATGGTGTTCCTGACCTATGTCGCGTCGAGCACGATGTGCGCGCTGGCCGGCTTCCTGTTTGCGGCGCGCCTCGGCAGCACCGGCTCCGATACCGGCGTCGGCCTCGAGGTGCAGGCGCTCACGGCGGCGGTGCTCGGCGGCACCGCCATCGGGGGTGGGCGCGGTTCGGTCGCGAAGGCGATCATCGGTGCGCTGCTCGTGCTGATGCTCACCAACGGCCTGATCAACCTCGGCATCAGCGGACCGATCACCTCGACCATCCTCGGCGCGGTGCTTCTGCTCGCCGTCTTCGTCGACATGCGCTGGCAGAAACATCGCCACCGCATCCTGGCCAAGGTGTATGTCTCGCCGGCCTATCTTTCGCTTCCACCGGCCCCTCAGGTCGATGCGCCCGGCTCGCCCTATGCGCTGAACGACCGGCTGCGCTCCGTCGAGATCATCGGCCTCGGCGAGATCGAAGGACCGGAAGACGTCATCCTCGACCGCAACGACAACCTCTATTGCGGCACCCGCCACGGCGATATCGTCCGCTTCTTCGGGCCGGACCACAAAAGGTCGGAGGTGTTCGCCCACATCGGCGGCCATCCGCTCGGCATGCAGTTCGACCGCGACGGCAATCTGCTCGTCTGCATCGGCGGCATGGGCCTCTTCCAGGTTGCGCCCGACAAGACCGTCACCAAGCTGACGGACGAGACGAACCGGAGTTGGGGGTCGATCGTCGACGACTCGCGCCTGAGGCTCGCCGACGACGTCGATGTCGCACCGGACGGGCGCATCTATTTCTCCGAAGCGACGATCCGATACGAACAGGAAGACTGGGCGACCGATGCGCTGGAAAGCCGGCCGAGCGGGCGCATCATCTGCTACGACCCGCGTACCGGAAAGACCCACACGGAAATTCCGAAGCTCGTCTTCGCCAACGGCGTCGCCATGTGCCGCGACGGCCTGTCCTTCATGTTCGCCGAAAGCTGGACCTGCTCGATCAGCCGGTACTATTTCGACGGCCCCAAAAAGGGCAAGACCGAGCGGGTCATCTCGGACCTGCCGGGCTATCCCGACAACATCAACCGTGCGTCCGACGGCACATTCTGGATGGCGCTGCTCGGGATGCGCGGACCTGCGCTCGACCTCGCGCTGCGCATGCCCGGCTTCCGCAAGCGCATGGCGCGGCGTGTCGCGCCCGACCAGTGGCTCTATCCGAACATCAACACCGGCTGCGTGGTGAAGTTCAACGAGAAGGGCGAGATCCTCGACAGCCTGTGGGACCTCGGCGGTCTCAACCACCCGATGATCACCTCGATGCGCGAGCACAGGGGCTGGCTTTATCTCGGCGGCGTCTCGAACAACCGCATCGGCCGCTACCGCCTGCCCGATGCCGATCCGAACTGGTGCGCAGAGGACGAATATTGGGGGCAGCGCACGTGATCGGAGCATTGAAACGCGCCTGGGCGAACTTTCGCGGCTTCGACCTGGACGGCAGCACGGTCCCGCCGATGGACGGGCCGTTGCGTCCGAACTCCAGGCTGGACGCGATGCCTGTCCTGCTGCGCCTGGAGGACGTCGGCAACCTGGTGGACGCCGGCGGCCGGCTCGTCTGCTCGGTGGGAGAAGAGTTGCTCACGCTGGCTCAGGGCGAGGGCGGCCTTGCCATTGCCGAGCGCCGGAGCCTCGGCGCGAACATCACAGCCATCGCGTCGGCCGACGGTATTCTCGCGCTGGCCGTCGAAGGCAGGGGCATCCTGATCGAGAGGCCCGGCAGCGAGCCCCAGCTCATCTCCGGGCAGGGGACCCCGTCTGCCTGCGTCACCGCCATGGCCTTCGCAGGCCCCTCCGCGCTCTTCGTTGCGGTGGGCTCGGCGCACAATGCAGCCGGGCAATGGAAGCGCGACCTGATGACGAAGTCGGCGAGCGGGTCGGTTTGGAGAATCGACCTTTCGAATGGCAGTGCGCGGCAACTGGCGCGCGACCTCGCATTTCCGTCGGGCATCGCGGTGTCGGGCAACGGGCTGTTCGTCAGCGAGGCATGGCGCCACCGCGTACGTTCGCTTGGCCAGGACGGCTCGGACAAAGGCTTCGCGCTGTCCGGCCTGCCCGCCTATCCCGGCGGCATAGCGCCTGCGGCGTCAGGCGGCTTCTGGCTCGCGATGTTTGCGCCGCGCAATCCGCTGGTCGAGTTCGTGCTCAAGGAGGACGAATACCGCCGCCGCATGGTCGAGACGATCGACCCGGCCTACTGGATCGCGCCATCGCTGCTCGCCGGACGCAGTTTCCTCGAGCCCATCCAGGGCGGCACGCGAAAGAAGCTCAACATGCTGAAGCCGTGGTCGCCGACCTTCTCGATCGGACTGGTCGTCCGGTGCGACGAACACATGGGCATGCAGCGCAGCTACCACAGCCGTGCCGACGGCGACGTGCATGGCGTTACCTCGCTGTGCGAGAGCGGCGGACGCGTGCTCGCCGCCGCGCAGGGCTCGGGCAAGATCGTGGCTATCGAAGAAATGACGGAGCAGGCTGCGGCATGACCCCCCTCGTCCAGTTGCGTGGCGTTTCGAAGGATTTTCGCGGCGTCATGGCGATCTCCGACATCGACCTCGATATCCGGGCGGGAGAAATCCACGCCATCCTCGGGGAGAACGGCGCGGGCAAATCCACGCTGATGAAGGTGCTGGCCGGCGTCTACCAGCCGAGCTCGGGCGAGATGGCGCTCGATGGCAAGCAGGTGGTGTTGAACTCGCCGTCGGATGCGCTGTCTCAGGGCATCGCCATGGTGTTCCAGGAAACCAACCTGGTGCCGTCGATGTCGGTGGCGCAGAACATCTACCTTGGCGACGAGAAGCTCTTCAACCGCCTGCGAGGGCTGAACATCCAGGCGCAGCGCTACCTGCTGTCGCTGAATTTCTACGTCGACCCGACCGTGCAGGTGTCGGCGCTCGGCGCCGGCAAGAAGCAGATGGTCGAGATCGCACGCGCCGTGCATCACCACGCCAGGCTGATCATCTTCGACGAGCCCACGGCGACGCTGACGCCCGAGGAAAAGTTCCACTTCTTCAACCTGGCGCGCAGGCTGAAGGAAGAGGGCATGGCCATCATCTTCATCAGCCATGCGCTGGAGGAGGCGCTGCAGCTGTCCGACCGCATCACCGTGATGCGCGACAGCAAGCTCGTGATCACCGACGATACGAAGAACTTCGACCGCGACCGCATCGTGCAGGCGATGGTGGGCCGCAGCCTGTCCGGCGAGCTCTACGGGGAAGAAGCGCGCAAGGCGCGTCCGCTGGGCAAGAAGATTCTCAGCGTGGAGAATCTCTCAATGGGCAACGCCGTGCGCAACACGTCGTTCTCGGTCTTTGCCGGCCAGGTGACAGGGATGTTCGGGTTGGTTGGCGCCGGCCGGACGGAGACGATGAAAATCGTGTCGGGCGTCCTGAAACGCGATTATTTCCATGGCGGGACGGTGCGGTTCGAGGGCAGGCCGGTGCGCTACCGAACGCCACGTCCGGCGGTGCGCGACGGCATCGTCTACGTGACCGAGGACCGCAAGATCGAGGGCTTCTTCGAGACGATGACGATCGCCGCCAACATCCAGCTCGGCAAGCTCGCCACCGGCACAAATCCGCTGACGCCCGTCTCGATGAGCCAGGCGCGCGAACTCGCCCAACAATGGACCAGCAGGCTCGGCGTCAAGGCGATCGATGCCGATGCGAGGGTCATCGAACTGTCGGGCGGCAACCAGCAGAAGGTCGTGCTGTCGAAGGCGCTGATCCAGAAACCGAAGCTCGTCATTCTCGATGAGCCGACGCGGGGCGTCGACGTCGGCACGATCGTGGAGATCCACAACTTCATCAACGAACTCGCCGACAGCGGCATGGCGGTCGTCGTGATCTCCTCCTACCTGCCGGAAATCCTGGCGTTGTCAGACCGTATCCTGGTGGCGCGTCAGGGGCGCATCGTCGAGGAGATGGATATCTCGGAGGCGACCGAGAGCCGCATCATGTACGCCGCGGTGCACTGACACCGCGGCTCTCGGGGCAGGCGGGAAAAACGCGCCGTCGCCTACCAGCGGTTGGTCGGCAGCACGAACATCTGAGCGATCTGCACATGCGCCGGCTGTTCCAGAGCGAACATGGCGCAGCGCGCGACATCCTCGGGGTCGAGCGCCATGCCGAAGCGGTCGAAATAGGCCTGCGCGGCGTCCTCGTCGCCCCTGAGGCGCGTCGTGACGATGTTCGTCTTCGTCAGGCCCGGCATGATCTCGATCACGCGAAGCGGGGTTTCGGCGAGTTCGCCGCGGATGATGTCGGAGAGCATGTGCACGCCGGCCTTGCTGGCGGAGTAGGGCGCCTGGTCGGGCACCATGCGGATGGCGCTGATCGAGCTCATGTTGAGGATGTCGCCGCGGCCGCGCTCGATCATGCCGGGCAGCATGGCGCGGGTGACGCGCATCAGCCCGATCAGGTTGGTCTCGATGATCGCGGCCCAGTCGTCGGCCGAGCCCATGTCGAAACGCTGGCGGCCGCCGATGTCGTGGCCTGCGTTGTTGACGAGGATGTCGATCGCCCTGAACTCGGCGGGCAGGGCATCAAGGCAGGAGGCGACGGCGGCGCCGTCGTTGATGTCGAGCGCGAGGGAAAAGGCCGTGGGCCCGAATTCGGCGCCAAGTTCAGCGAGTGCTTCAGCCTGCCGGTCGGCGAGGACGACCCGGCACCCTGCGGCATGAAGGCTGCGGCTGATGGCGCGGCCGATGCCGCTAGCGGCTCCGGTGACGAAGGCGATGCGGCCGGCTTCCATCAAGTGCTCCCTGGGGCAATGTCGAGCCGGGCGACCGAACCGCGCAGTCTTTCGTCCGGGGCGGGGTAGAGCTCGAGAACGAGCGGGTCGTGGCCGGGAATGAAATGATCGCGCGACGTCGCGAGCTTCAGCACGGTGTCGTAGCCTTCCAGCACCTCAGCCACGCTGTCCACGGTCGGGAACACCTTTCGCCGATCGAGATGCGCGTAGAAATGCGCGGTGTCGGAAGCGAGCACGACATGGCCGCGCGCCGTCTTCACCCTGACGACCTGCAGGCCGCGCGCGTGGCCGCCGATCCGGTGCAGCGTGATGCCCGGCGCGAACTCGCTCGCACCATCGTGGAACCGCACCTTGCCTTCATAGACGCGCCTGACCATCGCGGTGACGTTGTCGATGTCGTAGGGGTGGTTGAGGACCGGATGGCACATGCAGCGGCCGGTCGCATAGGCCATCTCCATATCCTGGACATGGAAGCAGGCGGCGGGGAACAGGCCGTCATTCCCGGCATGATCGTAGTGCATGTGGGTGACGATGACGTCGCTGACTTCGCTGCACTCGATGCCGAGCGACCGCATGCCGATCTCGACGGGCTGGACGAGTTCGCGACTGCGCTTCGCTGCCGAGGCCGCGTCGAAACCGGTATCCACAACGACGGTGCGCTCCGCGTTGCGGATCACCCAGGTGAAGTAGTCCAGCGGCATCGGCACATCGTGGCTGTCGCCGCCGATGAAGTTCTCCGGCGAACGGCGTGGCGAATGGCCGTAGCGGACCGCGTAGACCTCGTAGATGTCGTCGCCCATCCCCGTCCTCAGCGCTGCACGAAGGGGTTGGGAACGTTGCCGCTGATGTCGATCCAGACGCTCTTTTCCTGGAGGTATTCGCGGATCGCCGACAGGCCGCTCTCGCGCCCGATGCCCGAGCGCTTGAAGCCGCCGAAGGGCGACATGTAGCTGACGGCGCGATAGGTGTTCACCCAAACCGTGCCGGCGCGCAGCCGCTGCGACATGGTCAGCGCCCGCGAGATGTTCTGCGTCCATACGCCGGCGGCGAGGCCGTAGATCGTGCCGTTGGCGATCTCGATCGCCTGCTCGTCATCGTCGAAGGGTATCACCGCCAACACCGGGCCGAAGACTTCCTCCTGCGCGATGCGCATCCGGGGAGTGACCTCGGTGAAGATGGTGGGCTCGACGAACCATCCGTCGCCGCAGGCCGGGTCGGACGCGCGCTTGCCGCCAAGCGCGAGCGTCGCGCCCTCGGACTTCGCGATGTCGATATATTCCAGCACCTTGGCGAGCTGGGGCCGTGTCGTGATCGGCCCGACCTGCGTGTTCTCGCTGGAGGGATCGCCGATCCGCGCAGTCCTTGCGAAGGCGACCAGCGCCTCGACGAAGGCCGGATAGACCGAGCGGTGCACGAGCGCGCGCGAACCTGCGATGCAGGTCTGGCCGCTCGCGGCGAAGATGCCGGACACGACGCCCTTCACGGCGTCATCGAGAACGGCGTCCTCGAAGACGATGTTGGCCGACTTGCCGCCGAGTTCGAGCGTCACCGGCTTGATCGACCTGGCGGCCAATTCGTAGACGCCCTGGCCGGTGCGGTCGCCGCCGGTGAAGGCCACCTTGTCCACCTGCGGATGCGACACGATGTGGCTGCCGATCTCGTTGCCGAAGCCGGTGACGATGTTGACGACGCCCGGCGGAAAACCGGCTTCCTCGAACAGCTTGCCGAACTCCAGCGCGGATGCCGAGGAGAATTCGGACGGCTTCCAGACGATCGTGTTGCCGGCGGCGAGCGCCGGCGCGAGCTTCCAGGTGGCCAGCATCAGCGGTGAGTTCCACGGCGTGATCGCAGCGACGACGCCGAGCGGTTCCTCGCGCGTGAAGTTGAACACGCCGGGCTTGTCGATCGGGATGACGCGGCCTTCGACTTTGTCCGCCAGCCCGCCGAAATAGTAGTACCATTGCGGCATGTAGCGGAGCTGGCCGCGCATCTCCGCGATCAGCTTGCCGTTGTCCTGCGTCTCGATGTCGGCCAAGCGGTCGGCATTGGCGGTGAGCAGGTCGGCGAAGCGGCGCAACAGCGCGCCGCGCGCGCTGGCGCTGAGGCCGCTCCAGGCGGGATCGTCGAATGCCTTGCGCGCGGCCGCCGCTGCGCGATCGATGTCCGTCGTTCCGGAGCGCGGGATCGTCGCCCACGCCCTGCCGGTGAACGGGTTTTCGGTCTCGAACGTTTGTCCGCTCGCGGCCTCCACCCATTCGCCGCCGATCAGCATCTTGTAGGATTTCATCGTGCGTTCCCTCATCGTGGCGGGCGAAGGCCTCGCGACGCCCTATTGTCCGTCGAGCTCTGCGAAAGCTTCGCGTGCGATGCGGAAAGAGTCCACGCCCGCCGGCACGCCGGCATAGATGGCGACCTGCATGAAAATCTCGCGGATCTCGTTCTTGGTGACGCCGTTCTTGAGGGCGCCCTTCACGTGCATCTTCAACTCGTGCGGGCGATTGAGGCAGGAGATCATGGCGAGGTTCAGCATCGAGCGCGTCTTGCGCGGCAGCTCTTCGCGGCCCCAGACCGCGCCCCAGCAATATTCGGTGACGAGTTCCTGCATGGGGCGGTTGAAATCGTCAGCGGCGGCGAAGGATTTCTCGACGAACTCCTTGCCCAGAACCTCCTTGCGAATGGCCAGTCCGCGTTCGAATACATCGTTCGTCATCAATTCTGCTCCTGTTACAATAAATCTGATCAGCGCCGCGGCGCTGCGCTGGAAATGGCGCGACCCGGCCGCGACTTGCGCCGCTTCAAAGCGACCCCGTCGACCGTCGTGAGGCTGCAGAGTTTCGGCAGTTCTCCGGCATCGCCGGCGTCCTCCAGGCCATCGACGACACCCTCGATCTCATCGGCGGCATCCTCGCCGACGACCACCGCTGCGGCTTCGCGAAAACGCTGGCGCACCTCGGCT
>DATDJN010000300.1:0-11674 GCA_036520515.1 Rhizobiaceae bacterium | reverse complement strand
CGCCACCAGATAGAGCGCGGGCTCCAGCGGCCGTGCCGCGATCTCGGTCTGTCCCACCACATAGGTCTTTGCCTGATTGTCCATCGCCGCATTAATCAGCCGGGACCCCTCTCCCGCAAGTCCCGAGCGCCTCCCTGGAGGATGCGCACGCATGGAGCCGGCATGATGCATCCGGGCACCCTCCGGTTCACCTAACGTAATGCCATTGCTTCGCCACAGTCTGGAACGAAACCGGTTTTGATGGGTTAGGCGGGCAAGAAAACACGTTGGTTCTTCGGGAGGACCATGATGGCCAATCTGATCATGCCGGATACGTTCGAGCCTTATTACGCCGGACGCGATGACAAAGCCGAGCCGCGGGAAAAACAGCCCGAGCGCCAGGCCGATGGCGAGATCGTGCTTCCGGAGGGGGTTCGACCGCCGGAAGGCGTGACGCGTCGCGAACGCCGCCCCGTCGCCCACTGAAATCGCCTGAAGAGAGCAGTCGCGCCGTGCCCAACCGCTTCGACATCTGCCTGGCGCGGCTCGGCAATGGCGATCGGAGGAAGGCCGTCCGCCTAGATCCTGTAGGCGACCAGCACGGCGCCAATGGCGATCAGCGCGACGCCCAGCCAGTTCGCCGCGCCAAGCCGCTCACCCAGGAAGATCGCCCCAAACACCGCGACCAGCACGACACTTAGCTTGTCGATGGGCGCAACCTGCGCGGCATTGCCGAGCTTCAGCGCGCGGAAATAGCACAGCCACGACGCGCCGGTCGCCAATCCCGACAGCAGCAGGAACATATAGGTCTTGCCGGAGATCGAGCCGAGCGCCTGCGCCTGTCCGGTCGCCACGACAATTGCGCCGAGCACGAGCAGGATGACGACCGTCCTGATCAGCGTCGCGAAGTCGGAATTGACGTTCTCGACGCCGACCTTGGCGAAGATCGCCGTCAGCGCGGCGAACACCGCCGACAGCACCGCCCAGAATTGCCAGGATTCGGCTACCGAATTCATTGTGTCCTTCGCTTTCAGCGGCTGCCCGCTCGTGCAAGCGACTGAAATCGGGCTACCGCGCCAGGTCCGCCACCACCGCGTCGAGCACGATCATGCCGGACGGCGTGGCGCGCAGCCTCGAATTGCCGATCGGCGCGACCAGCCCCTCTTCCTGCAGCACCGACAGCCGCGCCGGCGAAAAACCCTTCCCGGAAAGCTGCTCGTAGCGCGCGAGGTCTATGCCTTCGGCGAGCCTCAGTCCCATCAGCAGGAATTCGTCGGCCTCCTCGCTGCGCGTCAGGATTTCGCCGCCGGTGATGCCGTGGCCCTTGGCTTCGACGAGGTTTGTCCAGGTCTCGGGCATCTTCTCCGCCACCGTCACCACGCGCCTTCCGTTCTCGACGAAGCGCCCATGCGCGCCAGGCCCGACGCCGACATATTCGCCGTAGCGCCAGTATGTCAGGTTGTGCCGGCTCTCGGCGCCCGGCCGCGCGTGGTTGGAGATTTCGTAGGCCGGCAGCCCGCGCGCCGCGGTGACCTCCTGCGTCACCGCATAGAGGTCGGCTGCCCGATCGCCATCCGGAATCTCGAACTTGCCGGCGGCATGGAGCGAATGGAAGCGCGTGCCTTCCTCGATGGTGAGCTGGTAGAGGGATAGATGGTCGGCGGCGTAGCCGATCGCCTCCTCGAGCTCCGCGTTCCAGGCCTCGGGCGTCTGCCCCGGCCGCGCATAGATCAGGTCGAAGGAGAGCCTGGGGAAGGTCTCTCGCGCCAGCTCGATCGCGGCCAGCGCCTCCTCGACATTGTGCAGCCGGCCGAGGAACCGCAGATCCTTGTCGTTCAGCGCCTGCACGCCGAGCGACACGCGGTTGACGCCCGCCGCGCGATAGCCCCTGAAGCGCTCGGCCTCCACCGAGGACGGGTTCGCCTCCAGCGTCACCTCGATCCCCCCAGGCACCGTCCAGTTCTTCGCCACCGCGTCGAGCACGGCGCCGACCGTCTCCGGCTTCATCAGCGACGGGGTGCCGCCGCCGAGGAAAATGCTGGTCACCTCGCGCGGGCCGGTCTTTTCGCGCATGGTCGCCAGCTCCGTCGCGAAGGCGCGCACGAACCGCTCCTGGTCGACCGGCTGGTGACGGACATGGCTGTTGAAGTCGCAATAGGGGCACTTCGCCGCGCAGAACGGCCAATGCACATAGACGCCGAAGCCCGGATCGCGGGCCCCATCCAGTGCTCGCTGCGCGCCCGTTGTCACGCCGACCCCAGCTTCGCCCGCGCGAATTTCTGGAACGCCTTCGCCCGGTGGGACAGCGCCTCTTCCTGCCCCGGTTTCCAGCCATGCTTCTCCTCCGCCGGCATCTCGCCGAAGGTGCGCCCGTGGCCTTCCGGCATGAACACCGGATCGTAGCCGAAACCCTTGTCGCCGCGCGGTGGCCAGACCAGCGTGCCCGGCGCCTCGCCGCGGAAATATTCCGCCTCGCCGTCGGGCCAGGCCAGGCAGATCACCGCCACGAAGCGGCCCTTGCGCTGCGCGGGCTCGACCGCGCCGACCTCCTGCATGGCCACCTCGGCGCGCTGCATGGCGACGCCGAAGTCGCGCGTGCCGTCGGGCGTCTCCGCCCAGTTGGCGGTGTAGACGCCCGGGGCGCCCTGAAGCGCGTCGATCATCAGCCCGGAATCGTCCGACAGCGCCGGCAGGCCGGTCGCCTTGGCCGCCGCATGCGCCTTGATGTAGGCGTTCTCCTCGAAGGTGGTGCCGGTCTCCTCGGGCTCCGGCAGGCCGTATTCCCTGGCCGACTTCGCCTCCAGCCCGAACGGCTCCATCAGGTCGGCGAATTCCTTCAGCTTGCCGTCATTGTGGCTGGCGACGACGATCTTCGTTCCCTTGGGCAGATGCATCAGAAACCCCAGATCCTAGGTTCGGCGAACTCGATCGAATTGCCCGACGGGTCGCGGAAATATATGGAGCGGCCGCCGGAGGGCCAGCCGAAATCCGCCTCGACCTCGATGCCGCGGCTTGTCAGCGCGGTCTTCCACGCCTCGATCTCCTCGGCCGTCGCGGCAAAGCACAGATGCCCCTCGCCGACCGTCCCGTGCTTGGGCACCGGCAGCTTCGCGTCGGGCGGCGGCTGATGCCTGGTCGCCTCGGCGTTGAACAGCAACAGCACGCCTTCTCCGCAGCGGAAGAAGACATGCCTTCCATCCACCCTGGCGATCCGCTCCAGCCCGAGCACGTCGCGATAGAAGGCCTCGGCCGCGTCGAGGTCGGTCACGTAGAGTGCCGATTCGAGGATGGCCGAGGGTTTCATCCGCTACGCCACCGCCATCTGCTGCAGGTCGACCAGCCGCGTTATGCCCTTCTTGGCGAGCCCCATCAGCGTGGCGAATTCCTCCTCGCTGAACGGAATGCCCTCGGCCGTGCCCTGGATCTCGACGATGCCGCCCTTGCCGGTCATGACGAAGTTGGCATCCGTGCCGGCAGCCGAATCCTCGACATAGTCGAGATCGAGCACAGCCTGCCCGTCGTGAATGCCGCACGAGATCGCCGCCACATGGTCGCGCAGCACCTTCTGCACGCTCACCATCTGGCGCGCCTCCATCCAGCGCAGGCAGTCGTGGAGCGCCACCCAGCCGCCGGTGATCGAGGCCGTGCGCGTGCCGCCGTCGGCCTGCAGCACGTCGCAATCGACGGTGATCTGCTGCTCGCCCAGCGCGCCAAGGTCGACCACGGCCCGCAGGCTCCGTCCGATCAGCCGCTGGATTTCCAGCGTGCGGCCGCCCTGCTTGCCGGCCGAGGCCTCGCGGCGCATGCGCTCGCCGGTCGAGCGCGGCAGCATGCCGTATTCCGCCGTCACCCAGCCCTTGCCGGAATTGCGCATCCAGCCCGGCACCTTCTCCTCCAGGCTCGCCGTGCACAGCACATGCGTGTCGCCAAACTTGACGAGGCAGGAGCCTTCCGCATGTTTCGACACGTTGCGTTCGAAGGAAACGGCGCGCATTTCGTCGAACTGGCGCTTGGATGGACGCATCTAGGCTCTTTCTGTCTCTGGAATTCTGTCTTCGGCGGCTTTTAGCCTCCGCTTGCCGGCAGCGCAAAGGAAAACCCTGCCTGTCCACCGCGCCCACGAAGCGTGCTTGCAGGCCTTTGCGTTCCGTCTCCGGCTGTCTATATCTTGGAGCCGGAGACGAAGGATGACGAAGGCACTGCTCGATCCCAACCTGCAATCACTGGACATGCGCTCGCGCGATATCTTCCGGCGCATCGTCGAGACCTATCTGCGCGACGGTGACCCGGTCGGCTCGCGCAACCTGTCGCGCATGCTGCCCTCCTCGCTGTCGCCCGCCACCGTGCGCAACGTGATGAGCGACCTCGAGCAGCTCGGCCTCATCTACGCCCCCCACATCTCCGCCGGCCGCCTGCCCACCCAGAAGGGGCTGCGCTTCTTCGTCGACGCCTTCATGGAGCTTGGCGACCTCTCGGAAGAGGAGCGCCGCGTCATCGACGCGCAGGTCCGTGCGTCAGGCAACAGTGCGACGCTGGAGCAGATGCTGACCGAGGCGAGCCAGATGCTGTCGGGCATGTCGCGCGGCGCCGGCCTGGTCGTCACCGCCAACAACGAGGTGGCGCTGAAGCACATCGAGTTCATCCAGCTCGAGCCGACCCGCGCGCTGGTCGTGCTCGTCTCGCAGAACGGCGACGTCGAGAACCGCGTCATCGAGCTGCCGGTCGGCATCACCGCCTCGCAGCTCCACGAAGCCTCGAACTTCCTCAGCGCCCACATTCGCGGCCGCACGCTCGCCGAAGCCAAGACCGAGATCGCCCGCGTCCACGAAGAGACCCGCGCCGCGCTCGACGGGCTGTCGCAGGATCTGGTCGCGAAAGGCCTCGCGGTCTGGGCCGGCACCGAGGGCGGCCTGCCGGCGCGCCTCATCGTGCGCGGCCGCGCCAACCTGCTCGAGAACATCACCGCCGAGGCCGACATCGAGCTGTTGCGCCGCCTCTTCGAGGACCTCGAGACGCAGGACGGCCTCATCCAGCTCCTCGGCCTCGCCGAGGAAGGCTCTGGCGTGCGCATCTTCATCGGCTCGGAGAACAAGCTCTTCTCGCTGTCGGGCTCGTCGCTGGTCGTGGCGCCCTACCGCGACAAGGATTCGCGCGTCATCGGCGCGCTCGGCGTCATCGGCCCGACCCGCCTCAACTACGCCCGCATCGTGCCGATGGTCGACTACACCGCGCAGATCGTCTCGCGCATGCTGAGATAACAGCAGTGGCGCGCCGTCTACGCCCGGTATAAACTGCCACAAGGGCGGAGGACACCATGGCGCTCGAACAGCTCAAGGCACAGATCGGCCTTCTCTTCCAGCAGATGGTCAACCAGCCCGAGGACGAGCATGAGGTGCGCGAGCAGCTGCGCGAGAAGTTCAACGAGCTGCGCGCGCTGGGCATGCCGCTGCCGGCCGATCTGGTAGCGCTGGAAAAGCAGCTCGCCGAACGTTTTCCCGAAAGCCCGGAATGAGGCGGCGCGCGGCGCGGAAGGCCCGTCCTGCGCGCTCGACCCGCGGCGGCGCCTGAGCCGCGGCGATGGACGCGCGAGGCGAAGCCGATACCGCTCGCGTCAAGCGCCGCTTCTGGCGCTATCTGCTCTTCTCCTCCTACGCCATCGTGCTTTTCGCGTCGGGCGTACTGGCGGCGCTGGTCGTCGCTGCGACCATCTATTTCGATTCCAAGCCAGACCTTTCCACCTGGCACAGGGCCGACCTCGACGGCGAGTTCACGGCCCGCTCGCACCTGAAGGACTTTCGCGAATATCTCCAGCTTGAGGAAGCGCTCTTCGCCGAACTGAAGCGCGAGGTCTACGACAGGATCGAGGAGAGCGAGCGCTCCGCCTTCAACCGCTTCACGACGGGCAGCCGGTCCGACCCCGAGATATGGACGCCCAACTGGAACCGCACCTTCGAGTTCGGCGCCACCGACGCTCCCTACGGCGTGCTTCTGCTGCACGGCTATTCCGACAGCCCCTACAGCCTGCGCGGCTTCGGCCTGACGATGCGCGACGCCGGCGCCCATGTGCTCGGCCTGCGCGTCCCCGGCCACGGCACCGCCCCGAGCGCGCTCAAATACACCACCGCCGAAGACATGACCGCCGCCGTCCGGCTCGCCATGCATCACATGAAGGAGGTCATGGGCGACCGGCCGATCTTCATCATCGGCTATTCCAACGGCGGCTCGCTCGCCCTCAACTACGCGCTGGAAGCCGTCGAGGACGCGACGCTGCCCGTGCCCGCCGGCCTCGTGCTCCTCTCTCCGCAGATCGCCATCACCCGCGCCGCGGCCTATGCGAGCTGGCAGGCGCGCGTCGGCGACTTCCTCGGCCTCGACAAGCTGGCCTGGAGCTCGATCCTGCCGGAGTTCGACCCGTTCAAATACAATTCCTTCGCCGTCAACGCCGGCGAGCAGGCCTGGAGGATGACGGAGAAGGTCCGCACCGCGCTGGACCGTCTGGGCCGCGACGGCCGTCTCGGCGAGCTTCCGCCGATCCTCGCCTTCCAGTCCGCCGTCGACGCCACCGTGATCGCCAATGCCGTCGTCACCGGCCTTTTCGCCCGGCTGCCTGAAGGCGACCACGAGCTCGTCGTCTACGACGTCAACCGCTTCTACGAGGCTCAGGGGCTGATCCGCAGGCAGATCGACCTGCAGAAGCTGCTCGCCGGTCCGCCAACGGCCTATACGGTCGACATCGTCACCAACCGCGACGCCACCACCTTCGACGCCGTGCTGCGCAGCCGCGCCGCCGGCGAAGACGCCGTCACCACGTCCGGGCTCAGCCTTGCCTGGCCGGAAGACGTCTATTCGCTCTCCCACATCGCGCTGCCCTTCGCGCCCGGCGATCCGCTCTACGGCGACGATCTCCACTCGGAGAACCCCGGCATCCGGCTCGGGCGCCTGGCGCTGCATGGCGAGAACGGCACGCTTTCCATCCCGCCGACCATGATGACGCGCCAGCGCTGGAACCCCTTCCACACCTACATGACGGCGAAGGTGGCGGAATTCATTCGCGAGCACACCGGCTCGCCGGGGCAGTAGCGCTCAGCCGAACTTCCGGCGGGCGTCGAGCGCCAGCCCGAGGCCCACGCTGCCGAACACGTCGCCCTCGACCACAGCCGCCTCCGGGACCAGCGACAGGATGGTCCTGCGCGCCAGCGGGATGGCGGTCGAGCCGCCGGTCAGGAAGGCTGCGGTGATGTCTTCAGGCTTCAGCCCGGCGTCGGCGATCGTCTGCGCCACCGTCGCGGCGACGCGATCCACCTCGCCGCGGATCGTCTCCTCGAAGCCCTCGCGGGCGATCCCGGCGCTGAAGCGCGCGTCCGTCAGGTCGACCGCGACCGAGGCCTGCTCCTGGTCGGTCAACGCGATCTTCGCCCGCTCCACCAGCCCGGCCAGCGCATGGCCGTAGCGATGCTCGACGACGTCCATCAGCCGGTCGACCAGATCCGGCCGCGCCGCCTCGTAGCGCATCTGCCTGAGATCGGTCTTGGCCTTCGCCGTATAGAGCAGGTTGATGCGCTGCCAGGTCGCCAGGTCGACGAAATAGCCGGCCGGCAGGTTGCGCTTGCCGTCCTTGGTCGCCGTCAGATAGCCGAGTTCCGGCATCACATGCGCAAGGCTGGCCAGCCGGTCGAAATCGGTGCCGCCGATATGGATGCCGCGATTGGCCAGGATGTCGTCCTTGCGGTCGATTGATGCGGCGCGCTCCGGCGACACGCGCACGATCGAGAAGTCGGACGTGCCGCCGCCCATGTCGACGATCAGCGCGAGCTCCTCGCGGGTCACGCTCTGCTCGTAGTCGAGCGCGGCCGCGATCGGCTCGAACTGGAAGTCGATGTGCTGGAAACCCTGGCGGCGCGCCGCCTTCTCCAGCTCGGCCTGCGCATCCGCGTCGGCGGCGGCGTCGTCGTCGACGAACTGCACGGGACGCCCCAGCACCACCGTATCCACGGCCTCGCCGGCATGGCTCTCCAGCTTCTCCTTCAGATGGCCGAGGAAGATGCCGATGATGTCGGTGAAGGCGATCGAGCGGGTCTTGAGGCGCGTCTTCTCGTGCACCAGCGAGCTGCCGAGCACGCTTTTCAAGGCGCGCATCAGCCGGCCCTCGACCGCGTCCGTATACTGGCCGATCGCCTGCCGCCCGAGATAGGTGCCGTTGTCCTCGTAGTTGAAGAACACCGCGCTGGGCAGCGTCACGTGGTCCCCCTCCAGCGGCACCAGCCGCGGCCGGCCGTTCTCGATGAGGCCCACGGTGGAATTGGAAGTGCCAAAGTCGATGCCGCCGTAGACCGGTCGCATGAGAATTGTCCTCGATGTATGGGGGAAGCGCGGGGACGTGCCCGATACACAAGCCCGGAATATTTGTCGATGGCCGAATTGCCGCTCCCTCGCGGGCGGCGCTAGCGCGACGCCGGTTCCTCCCCTGCGAGGCGTGGTGGAGGAGGCGGCGTCAACGGCCGGCATCCCATCAGCCGTCCTGATCGACCGATGAAATCAATTCGCGTGAGGCCTTGGCGCCGATCTGCTACCGAAGCCGGCGTCATTCGAAAGAGTACACGGCACAATGACCATGGCCGGCTTCATCGCCTACAGCGGCGCGCTCGCGCTGGCCGCCGCCATTCCCGGCCCCGGCGTCACCGCGCTCGTCGCGCGCGCGCTCGGCTCAGGCTTCCGCTCCTCGCTCTTCATGTCGCTCGGCCTCATCCTCGGGGACCTCGTCTATCTCACTGCCGTCGTGCTTGGCCTGGCCATCGTGGCGCAGACCTTCGGCATGGTCTTCCTCCTGGTAAAATGGGCTGGGGTCGCCTATCTCGCGTGGCTCGCCTGGTCCTTCTGGACGAGCGGCATCACGGCCGAAAACGTCGAGGCGAAGAAGGCCAATGGCGGCTTCGTCTCCAGCTTCCTCGCCGGGCTCGCCGTCACGCTCGGCAACCCCAAGACGATGATCTTCTACCTCGCCATCACGCCGACCATCGTCGATCTCAGGACCGTCACGCTCGCCGACTACGGCATCCTCGCCCTCCTCACCATCGTCACGCTGCTCGTCGTCCTGGTTCCCTACCTGGCGCTCGCCGCCAAGGCGCGCTGGTTCCTGAGGACGCCGCGCGCGCTCAAGATGCTCAACCGCACGGCGGCCGCCTTCATGGTCGGCGCCGCTGCGGCCATCGCCGCGCGCCAATAGCTCCGCGCCAAATTCTTCCGCATATCGACAGTTCCCGGGAATGCGATTCCTGCGACAGGTGGTTTTCGTGAAGCCACCTACTCGGATTCTTCGATCCTCCGCATTATGTTCCGCTGCGAAGAGGAGCCTTGCGCATGAACAATCCCGTCACCCACGTCCCCGGCCGCGGACGCATCTACAACTCCATCACGGAAACGATCGGTGACACGCCGCTGGTCAGGCTCGACAAATACGCCAGGGAGAAGGGCATCGTCGCCAATCTCCTGGCGAAGCTCGAATTCTTCAACCCGATCGCCAGCGTCAAGGACCGCATCGGCGTCGCCATGATCGAGGCGCTCGAAGCCGCCGGCAAGATCTCGCCCGGCAACAACACGCTGATCGAGCCGACGTCGGGCAACACCGGCATCGCGCTCGCCTTCGCCGCCGCGGCCAAGGGCTACAAGCTGATCCTCACCATGCCGGAGACGATGTCGATCGAGCGCCGCAAGATGCTGGCGCTGCTCGGCGCAGAACTGGTGCTGACCGAGGGTCCTAAGGGCATGAAGGGCGCCATCGCCAAGGCCGACGAACTCGCCGCGACCATCCCCGGCGCCATCATCCCCCAGCAGTTCGAGAACCCGGCAAATCCCGAAATCCACCGCAAGACGACCGCCGAGGAGATCTGGAACGACACGGCGGGCAATGTCGACATCTTCATCGCCGGCATCGGCACCGGCGGCACCATCACCGGCGTCGGCCAGGTGCTGAAGGAGCGCAAGCCTTCGCTGCACGTCGTCGCCGTCGAGCCAGAAGCGTCGCCGGTGCTGTCGGGCGGCCAGCCCGGCCCGCACAAGATCCAGGGCATCGGCGCCGGCTTCGCGCCGAAGATCCTCGACACTTCGGTCTATGACGAGATCGTCGCCGTCTCCAACGACGACGCCGTCGCCAACGCCCGCCTCGTCGCGCGCCTCGAAGGCGTGCCGGTCGGCATCTCGTCGGGCGCGGCGCTCCAGGCCGCCGCGGTCGTCGGCTCGCGTCCCGAAAACGCCGGCAAGAACCTCGTCGTCGTCATCCCCTCCTTCGCCGAACGCTATCTCTCGACGGTCCTCTTCGAAGGGCTGGGCGGCTAACGCCCCCCGCCGGCCGACAGAATATAGCCACATCGGCCCGGCACCCTCTCCCGGCATTTGTCTGGAGAGGGAAGACGCCATGACAAGCCTGCATGCGCTGCTGAAACGCGCCTCCCGCCTTTGGTCCGCTGACGGCGAGATCGCTCCTCATTTCGTGAAGAAAGGCGGCTGGCTGGGCGAAAACGTCCCCGAACGCTTCGTTCCGCCGACGCTGCCGCTTCACCGCGCGGTCGAGGAGCGGGCCGGCCGGACGCAAAGGACCGGCGACCGTCCGCTCTGGGAGGGCTACCAGTCCGTCAAGGGCTATCCGCGCGGCGGCGACACGAGGAAGCCCGACCAGGTCCGCAGCGACGCCCTGGTCGGCCGCTTCTATTCCTGGCTCGCCTCCCGGCGCGACGAGGACACGATCGTCGAGTTCGGCACAGCCTTCGGCGTCTCGGGCATGTACTGGCTGTCCGGCATGAGCCGCGGCCGGCTCTACACTTTCGAGCCCAATGCCGACTGGGCGGCATCGGCCGAAGAGAACCTCCGCACCATCTCCGACCGCTTCACCCTGACCGTGGACACGTTCGAAACCGTCGGTCCCGCGCTTCTCGCACCCCGCAGCGTCGGCATCGCTTTCGTCGATGCCATCCACACCAGCGAATTCGTGCTGCGCCAGTACGACATCCTGAAGCCGTTGATGAAACCCGGCGCACTCGTGCTCTTCGACGACATCGATTTCTCGCCGGACATGACCGACTGCTGGCGTCGGATCGCTGCCGATCCGTCACTGGCGGCAAGCGCAACCCTCACCGATCGCGTCGGCATCATAGAGCTGCCGGGCTGACCGCGGCGGCCGCATCCGTCGCCTTCACCGCGTCAGCCGCGCCGGGCCGCCTCGATCGCCGCGACGTCGATCTTCTTCATCTCCATCATGGCCTCGAAGGCGCGCTTCGCTTCGTCGCCGCCGGCGGCCATCGCTTCCGTCAGCGCGCGCGGCGTGATCTGCCAGGAGACGCCCCATCTGTCCTTGCACCAGCCGCACGCGCTCTCCTCGCCGCCATTGCCGACGATGGCGTTCCAGTAGCGGTCGGTTTCCTCCTGGTGGTCGGTGGCGATCTGGAACGAGAAGGCCTCGTTCTGCCTGAAGGCCGGCCCGCCATTGAGGCCGATGCAGGGGATACCTGCAACCGTGAATTCGACGGTCAGCACATCCCCGGCCTTGCCCGACGGGAAGTCACTCGGCGCGCGATACACCGCTCCGACCGAGCTGTCCGGAAAGGTCTCCGCGTAGAAGCGGGCCGCATGCTCGGCGTCCTTGTCGTACCAAAGGCAGATCGTGTTCTTTGCACTTGCCATTTGTTCTTCCTTTCGCGTCCGA
>DATDJN010000299.1:0-19329 GCA_036520515.1 Rhizobiaceae bacterium | reverse complement strand
GGACTATCCGCTTTATCGGGTGGCGCTGTCGGAGTGGCGCGGCTTCGTCTTCGTCAACCTGGACGAGAACCCGCGAGGCAGCGTCGAGGAGACGTTCGACGACGCCTCCGTCAGCCTCGCCAACTGGCCGCTGGAAGACCTTATTTCCGGCCATGTCTTCACCAAGGTGATGAACTGCAACTGGAAGATATTCTGGGAGAATTTCAACGAGTGCCTGCACTGCCCCGGCGTGCACAGGCATCTGTCCCACCTGGTGCCGATCTACGGGCGCGGGCTGATGGCGCGCCACGACGATCCGGACTGGGCGAAGCATGCCGACAACGATGCGCCGGAGTTTTCGGGCCGGCTGCGCGAGGGCGCCGAGACGTGGTCGCAGGACGGCCGCTCGCACGGACCGCAATTCCAGGGGCTGACGGAGGCGGAACGCGCGGCCGGCCAGACCTATGCGATGAACCTGCCGTCCATGTTCATCGTCGGCCATGTCGACTATGTGCGCACGGTCGCGCTGACGCCGCTCGGCCCGGAGCAGACGAAGCTGACGGCCGAATGGCTGTTTCCCCCTCAGGAGATGCCGCCCAAGGGCCTCGACAACATCCTGGGCTTCGGCATCCAGGTGCTGGAGGAGGACGCCGCCGTCTGCGAGATCAACCAGCGCGGCCTGCATTCGAGACGCCACCAGGCCGGCGTGCTGATGCCGGAGGAATACGACCTCGCGCGCTTCCACCGCTGGGTGGGCGAGCAGCACCGGACGTTGGCTGCTACATCGACTTCGGAAGGTGGCGCCAGGTGAGCCAGCCGCAGAAGGCGGCGAAGACGGCGAGCGTGACGAACACCGCGCCGAGCCCGAAGAAGGCGAGCACGACCGAGTAGACCAGCGGCGGCAGAAGCTCCGACAGGTCGAGATAGGTGCGGTAGACGGCCGACATCCCGGGCCGTTCGTAGGAATGCACGGCGCGCAGGAATGCAGTGGAGCCGAGCGCGTCGAGCGCGACGGCGAAAAGCGCGGCGGCGAGCAGGAAGAAGCCGGCGGCCAGCGGCAAATGCTCGCCGAACAGGCCGGCAAGGCAAAGCATGGCGGACATGGCGACGAAGGCGAGCGCCATGATGGTGCGGGCGCCGTATTTCCTGCCGGCCCTGCCCCAGTAGACGGCGACGAAGAGCAGCGCGTTGCCGGCCGAGACGAGCAGGCCGCCCGCGAGGCTGCCCTCGCCGGTGACGACCATCAGGAGCGGACCGTAGACGAAGAAGGTCGTCCAGAAGCATGAGCGGCCGAAGGCGATCAGCCAGGCGAGCCGCAGCCTGGGCTGGGCGACGAAGCGGCCGATGTTGGCGAGCGGGCTGGAGGGGCGGATCCTGCCCGGCCGGATCAGCGGATTGTCGGAGAGCCGGTAGCGCCAGAACATGAAGAGCAGCACGGACGCGAAGCCGATGACGACCAGATGCGGCGCGACGACGCCGTAGCGGGAGTAGAGGACCACGCCGAGCGTCGGGCCGGCGGTCCAGCCGAGCGTCGACCACGCCATGCGCAGCGATTCGGCCTGCATGACCTCCGTCTTGCGGATGTGGTCCATGATGTAGAGGTTGAGCGTGATGGCGAGCGCCGAGGCGCCCATCACCCTCGCCAGCATGCCGAGCAGCTGGCCGGCAAGCGTGCCGGACATGAAGAATGCCGAGCCAATGGCGAGCGAGACCACGCCGGCGGTGTAGATCCAGCGCCGCGAGAAGCGCGCGATCAGCATCGGCATGAACAGCGTGACCGACAGGCCGAGCAGCGCGACGATGGTGTAGAGGATGGAGACGCCCTGCTCGCTCCTGAGGATGTCGTAGGCCTGGATCGGGATGACCGACGAGATCGAGGCGCGCGCGAAGGATTCGAGGCCGTAGAGGGTCGCAAAGGTGCGCGCGCCGGCGGGCCGGACGGCGAAGAACCAGATGGGATGCCGGACCTGGGTGGTCATGGAACCAGACGAGACGATGCGCGCCCGAGACTTACAGGCGGCCGCGCCGGCGGATAGCGGGAAACCGACCAGAACGCGGCGCAAAACGGGGATGGCTATCGTTTGCCCGCGTCTGGACCAAGGGCCGGCGCGGCAGCGCCGGCTTTGCCGTCGCCGACGCCATCGTGCTAACGCTCGGTCCCGAAACTGGATTCGGATGTGACGAACGAACCTGGACCCAAGGGGCGCATTGACGCCATCGACATCGCACGCGGCACGGCGCTGCTCGCCATGGCGGTCTACCACTTCGCCTGGGACCTCGAATTCTTCGGCTACGTGCCGCCCGGGATGACGGCGGTCGGCGGCTGGAAGCTGTTTGCCCGCTGTATCGCGTCGAGTTTCCTCTTCCTCGTCGGCGTCAGCCTCTATCTCGGCCACGCCAGGGGAATCCGCTGGCCGGGATTCTGGCGGCGGCTGGCCATGGTGGCGGGCGCGGCGATGGCGATCACCGTCGTCACCTGGATCGCCGTGCCGGGTGGTTTCATCTTCTTCGGCATCCTGCACGAGATCGCGGTGGCGAGCCTGCTCGGGCTGCTGTTCCTGCGCCTGCCCGCGGCCGTCACGCTGATCGTGGCCGCAGCGGTGATCGCCGCGCCGCATTATCTGCGCTCGCCCTTCTTCGACGATCCCTGGTGGTGGTGGACAGGGCTTTCGGAGAACCGGCCGCGCTCCAACGACTTCGTGCCTGTCTTCCCCTGGTTCGGCGCCGTGCTGATCGGCATCGCCGCGGCGAAGCTCGCCGACCGCAGCGGACTGTTCGCGAGGCTCGCAGCCATGCGAGCGCCGCGCTGGAGCTGGCCGCTCTCCTTCGGCGGACGGCACAGCCTCGCCTTCTACCTGATCCACCAGCCGGTGCTTATTGCCGGCGTATGGCTGTTCGCGCAGGCCTTTCCGCCGGCCGAGCAGCCGCGCGAGCTGCGTTTCCAGCAATCCTGCGAGGCGGCCTGCGGCGATGAGCGCGACAGCGCGTTCTGCACGCGCTATTGTCGATGCATGCTCGACACGCTGCAGCAAGCAGGCGCCCTCGACGGCGTCTTTGCAGGCGACGGGAGCGAGGCGCTGCGCAGCCGGGTCGAGGAGACCGCAGGCTTCTGCGCCGCACGGACGGACGATGCAATGATCGACGGGGGAGGCCAATGAGCGACGCCAGGAAGAAGCAGGCCAGGCAGGCGGCCCACTCCCCCGCAGTTCCTCAACCGGCGCCTGCCGGCGAGAAGGCCAACGGGTGGATACCCTGGCCGCCGGTGATCTACGTCGCCGCGATCGCGGCGAGCCTCGTCCTGCATGCGTTCTACCCCCTGCCCTGGTTCGGCTCGCCGATGTCGGACATACTGGTGGCGGTCGGCTGGCTGGCCCTGCTCGCCATGGTCGGGCTGTTCTTCGGCGCGGCCCGGGCGCTCAGGCGTGCGAAGACGCCGATCAACCCGAACGCCCAGCCGGAACATTTGGTCACCGAGGGCCCGTTCGGCATCACGCGCAACCCGATCTACCTGGCCGACACGCTGCTGCTGATCGGGGTCGGGCTGGTTTCCGGCATCACCTGGTTCCTGCCGCTGGCGCTGGTCGCGGCCTTCCTCACCAAGAAGGTGGCGATCGACAAGGAGGAGCGCTGGCTGGCCGCAAAATTCGGCAAGCGCTACCGGGACTATGCCAAGCGCGTCCGGCGCTGGATCTAGGCTGGATTGTCGGCCGGGCTCAGGTGTTGACGCCAAGCTCGGCCAGGCGCTCGACGCAGGCCTCCTCGGCATGGTCGAGTTCGCTCAGCGTCTCCTCGAGGTCGCGCCGCTTCTGGCGCAAATCCTCGCGCTTCTCCTCGATGCGCTTGATCATGAGCTTCAGCTGGCCGACCTCGCCCGGCGGCTCCCGGTACATCTGGACGATCTCGCGGATCTCGTTGATCGAGAAGCCAAGCCGCTTGCCGCGCAGGATCTGGCGGATGAGGTGCCGGTCGGACGGGCGGAACAGGCGTGTCCGGCCACGCCGGACCGGGTGGATCAGCCCCTCGTCCTCGTAGAAGCGCAGCGTGCGCGTCGAGATGTCGAACTCTCGGGTCAGCTCGGTGATCGAATAATATTCCCGCATGGGGGCTCCCTGCGGTCCAGTCCGCGCGGCCGACAGTCTCACGGCATTTACGTAAAAGTCAATTTTGACGATGCGGCGACGATGATCCGTTTGGCCTTGACGAAGCTGTGATCGGTCGGTTGCCTGCTCATTTTGATGGGACAGTAGAACCCCTTCAGGTCGCCCGGGGCTGACCGCCACCACTCGCGGGGGTTGTACTCAAGCGCCACTCTGTTACAACCCTGCCGTTGAGGCACATCAGGCAGAGGAGAGCACATGAAGAAGACTTACCAGAAGCCGATGATCACGCGTCGGGAAAATATCAGCAAGGTAACGGCAGGATCCGGCTCGGGCATGATCACAATCGAGTAGCCAGCCGCAGCATACAGAACGAGCCCGTCGCCTGCTGCGGCGGGCTTTTTTATTCAGTCGACCACGTCGCCGGCCCCTGCCTGGCCCGACGGGCTCGCCAGAGTCACCCATGACCTTGGCTGGCATTGGGCGGTCAGGCCTGCATGGTCCTCGGCCAGTTCCATCGACAAGCTCACCCCAGATGCAGCCACCAGCTGGCGAGGCCGAGGAAGGCGAAGAAGCCGATCACGTCGGTGACCATGGTGGTGAAGATCGACGAGGAGATGGCGGGATCGGCACCCAGCCTGTTCAGCACCAGCGGGATGAGGATGCCGCCGAGTGCGGCCGCCAGCATGTTGATGATCATGGCCGCGCCGATGACATAGCCCAGGTCGACATTGTGGAACCAGGCAGCGGCGACAGCGCCGATGACGATCGCGATCAGCACGCCGTTGAGGAACCCGACCATCACCTCGCGGCGGATGACGCGGCCGGCATTGTAGATGTCGAGGTCCTTGGTGGCGAGCGCGCGCACCGTGACGGTCATGGTCTGCGTGCCGGCATTGCCGCCGAGCGAGGCGACGATCGGCATCAGCGCCGCCAGCGCCACCATCTGCTCGATGGTCGCGCCGAACTGGCTGATGACGGTCGCCGACACGAAGGCGGTGGCGAGGTTGACGAGCAGCCAGGGCACGCGCGAGCGCGAGGTGGCGAGGACGGTGTCGGACAGTTCCTCGTCGCCGACGCCGCCCATGCGCAAAAGGTCCTCCTCGGCCTCCTGCTGGATGACGTCGACCACGTCGTCGATGGTGAGCACGCCGACAAGACGCTCGTCCTCGTCGACCACGGCGGCCGACAGGAGGTCGTACTGCTCGAATTCGCGCGCCGCCTCCTCCTGGTCCATCGTGGCCGGAATCGCGTGGCGCGTCTCGTGCATGATCTCCTCGACCTTGACCGCACGCTTGGTGCGCAGCACCTGGTCGAGGTCGATGGCGCCGAGCAGCTTGAAGGTCGGGTCGATGACGAAGATCTGCGTGAAACGGTCCGGCAGGTTCTGGTCTTCGCGCATGTAGTCGATGGTCTGGCCGACCGTCCAGAAAGGCGGCACGGCGACGAACTCGGTCTGCATGCGCCGGCCGGCGCTCTCCTCGGGATAGTCGAGCGAGCGGCGCAGCCTGATGCGCTCGGTGAAGGGCAGCTGCGCCAGGATCTCGTCCTGGTCCTCCTGGTCGAGGTCCTCCAGGATGTAGACGGCGTCGTCCGAATCGAGCTCCTTCATCGCCTGGGCGATCTGCTCGTTGGGCAGGTTCTCGACGATGTCGTGGCGAATCGCGTCGTCGACCTCGGTGAGCGCGGAGAAGTCGAAATCCTTGCCGAGCAGCTCGACCAGCGCCAGGCGCTGCTCGGGCAGCAACGCTTCCAGAAGGTCGCCGAGCTCGGACTGGTGCAGCCCGTCGACTTCCCGCTTCAGGGTAACGGTATCGCGGTCGGCAATCGCCGCACCGATATGGGCAAGGAAGGAGGCCCGGATGACGCCGTCCTCGCCGTAGATATCGGCGTGGGTTTCGGGCGAACCGGCGCCGGGTGTCGCTTCGTGCAGGTTTTCCAACGGCGCCTCCCCTTCCGGGTCGAAGATGCGCGTCAGGTCTAGCCTGCAACGCGCGAAAATATCAAACGAAATGCGTCCGAACCGCGCGGCGTTTTTGGCTTTCGCAGCAGCACGGAATAAAGCGGGCTTTGCACTTGTTTCGCCCAAAGCGATTTGCTACACGCCGCGAGCCGGTTGGTTCCGGCTCCTACCACGTGCGGTCGTGGCGGAATTGGTAGACGCGCAGCGTTGAGGTCGCTGTGGGGCAACCCGTGGAAGTTCGAGTCTTCTCGACCGCACCAAGATCTTCAAAAAAGCCGTGCGATCTCCATTGCGCGGCTTTTTGATTCCGCGATCCGGCATATCCTGGGGATTGATGGGCCGTGGGTACCGGGCGACAAAATCATGATTCCCGGTCACGACTTCCACGCTATTCGGGCCGCTAGTTGCGCGTCGTCATCCAGACGCCGACGAGCGTGATGGCCAGGCCGACGAACATCGCCACCGTCAACGGTTCTGAAAACATCAGCCACGCCCAGACCATGGTCACGGGCGGGCTCAGATAGATCGCCGCGCTCACCTTCGCCACCGGGTACATGCGCAGCATGGTGTAGTAGACGGCGTAGGCGAGAAACGTCGCGATCAGCACCAGCCAGGCCATGCCTATCGCGAATTGCGCAGTTAACGGCGGCGCCAGTCCGCCTTGCAGCAGGCCGCAGACACCAAAGAGCGCAGCGCCGGTCAGCGAGTGGATGCAAAGGCTCTGATGCACCGGCATCCTCAGCGAGGGACTGCCGCGCATCAGGACCGAGGCCAGCGCGAAGACGATCATGGACCCGACGGTCACCGCATATGCCCATAGCGGCGCGGTTCCGACGCTCAAGCTGTCGAACGAGACGACGAGCACCCCCGCCACGGCGATCGCGGTGCCAATCCACTGCCTGCGTGACAGTCTCTCGCCGAGAAGGGGTTGAGACATCGCGGCAATAGCCAGCGGCACAAGATCGGAAATCAGCGCCACGAGGCCCGTGGGCACGCGCTGTTCTATCGCGAGCGCGAACCCTCCGAGATAGATGAACACGGCCATCACGCCAAACCACATCTGCGGAAGCACGGCCCGGATACGCAGCCGGGGGCCGATGAACAGGGCGAAGGGAAGCAGGATCAGCCCCGAAAGCAGGGTGCGCCAGAACAGCAGGACGGCCACGCTGGCTTCCTCGCTTGCGTAGCGGATGCCCACGAAGCCCGAACTCCACCCGATGATCAGCAGCACCCCCAAGGCACCCAGCAGGAGGGGGGACCGAGCGGCGGAAGTGGAGTGAGTTTTATGCGCCACGGAAAGCCCCCAAAGGTACGGGACCCAGCTAACCGCTTTCGCCGGGCCATGCAATTTGCACGAGTGGCTTGGATGCGGCCCCGTTACCGCAGCGCTTCCCGCCTGGACTCGAGGCGCCTAGGCGGCGGCGGGCGCGACGCTCCGCCGGTTGAGCATCCAGGCGAACACTCCCCCGACGATGTAGGCGATCACGCCGTAGGCTGCCGGCGGGATGGCCATCTCGGGATTGGCCAGCATGTGCTCGCTCATGGCGAGCGCGATGACGAGCGCGGCATTGTGGATGCCGACCGACATCGACACGGCGACGGCCTGGCGCCGCTCGACCCTGAGCATGCGCGGCACGTGATACCCCACCAGCAGGCTGGCGACGGCAAAAACCAGCGCCACGACGCCGACGGTCGGACCCCATTGGACCAGCAATCCGTGCTGGCCGACGAGCGCGGCCAGCACCAGCCCCACCAGGAAGACGGTCGCCAGCGTCTTGACCGGCCGGTCGAGACGTTCCGCCAGGTCGGGGAAGCGCCTGCGGATCAGCGCTCCGATCATCGCCGGGACGATCGCGACGGCGAATATCTGGAGCACCTGATGGAACTCCAGCCTGACCGCGCTCGCCTCGCCGTAAAACGCGATCATCGAGAAGTTGACGATGACGGGCAGACTGAACAGCGCAGCCACCGAGGACACGGCCGCAAGGACGAGGCTGAGAGCAACGTCGCCGCGCGCCAGATGCGTGTAGATGGCGGCCGAGGTTCCGCCGGGACTGGCTGCGAGCAGCATCATGCCGACGCTGATCGCCGGCGGCAGCTCGGCAAGATAGACCAGCAGCAGGCACAACAGCGGCAGGATGACGATATGGCAGAGGAGTCCGACGAAGAGCGGCCACGGTCGCGCAAGGCACCGCATGAAATCCTCGAGTCGCACCGCCAGGCCAAGTCCCAGCATGACGACGACCAGGGCGATCGGCAGGCCGATGCTGAGCACGATACTCTGCTGCATGGGATACACTCTATGAATTCCGTGGCTTATCCTGGCAGGAAAGAATGTCCGAAGCCTTACCGGCCGGCCCGTTCAGCGAGAGGTCGGGGCGGGCTGGACCTTCGCCGCCCTTGTCGCCATATGATGCGCGAGATACGGAGCCCCCATGCCGGAACGCAGCCAGATCGCCCTCTCCTTCCTGCCCGCGCCGGGCTCGTCGGCGGTCGAATGGCGGATAGAGCCGGGACTGACCCCCTACGAGCAAGCGCTGGCCTTCATGGACGCGCGGGCGGATGCGATACGCAAGGGGAGCGCGCCGGAGATGGTCTGGCTGGTCGAGCACCCTCCCCTCTATACGGCAGGCACCAGCGCCAAGCCCGGCGACCTGGTCGAGCCCGACCGCTTCCCGGTATTCGCGGCGGGGCGGGGCGGCGAATACACCTATCACGGGCCGGGCCAGCGCGTGGCCTATGTGATGCTGGACCTCAAGCGCCGGCGCGAGGACGTGCGCGCCTTCGTGGCGGCGCTGGAGGAATGGATCATCCGCACGCTCGACCGCTTCAACGTGAAGGGCGAGCGGCGCGAGGACCGCGTCGGCGTGTGGGTCGTCAGGCCGGACCGGCCGCCCATGCCGGACGGGACAGCCGCGGAGGACAAGATCGCGGCGATCGGCATCAGGCTGCGCCGCTGGGTGAGCTTCCACGGCATATCGATCAACGTCGAGCCTGACCTCCAGCATTTTTCGGGTATAGTGCCCTGCGGCGTCGCCGAACACGGCGTGACCAGCCTCGTCGATCTCGGCCTGCCGGTGGCGATGTCGGACCTCGACGTGGCGCTGAAGGCGGCCTTCGCCGAGGTGTTCGGCCCGGCGGAAGAAACCAGCGAAGAGTCCAGAAAGGCGAGCTGATGGGATTTGTGCGGAAGCTTGCGGCGCTGGCGTTCCTGGGAGCGCTCGCGCTTCCGGCTTTCGCCCAGCAATCCGCCGACACGATCGCGCCGGAATCTCGTTCGGCGATAGAAGAGAAACAGCCCGTCCATGCCAGCAAGCAGATGGTCGTCGCGGCAAACCCCTTGGCCGCGCAGGCCGGCCTCGACGCGCTGCGCGCCGGCGGCAGCGCCGCCGACGCCGTCGTCGTCGTGCAGACGGTGCTGGGCCTGGTGGAGCCGCAATCGTCGGGCCTTGGCGGCGGCGCGTTCCTGACCTGGTACGACGCAAAGAGCGGAACCGTGACGACCTTCGACGGGCGCGAGACGGCGCCGGCCGCTGCAACGCCGGAACTCTTCCTCGGCGCGGACGGCAAGCCGCTCGCCTTCTTCGACGCGGTGATCGGCGGGCGCTCCGTCGGCGTGCCGGGCGTGCCGCGCCTGCTGGAGACGGTGCACGGGAAACACGGCAAGCTCGATTGGGCCGGGTTGATGGAGCCGGCGATCAAGCTCGCCGAGGGCGGCTTCGCGATCTCGCCACGGCTGAACAGGATGATCACCGAGGACATCGGGCGGCTGGACACGCAGGCAGACACCAGGGCCTATTTCTACGACGCGTTCGGCTCGCCGCGGGCGGCCGGCGCGATGCTGCGCAATCCTGACTATGCCCAGAGCCTGAGGTCGATCGCCGAAGGCGGCGCCGACGCCTTCTACGAGGGATCGCTCGCCGGACAGATCGCCGCCGCCGTCAACGGCCATCCGACCAATCCGGGCAAGCTCAGCCTCGAAGACCTGGCCGCCTACCAGGTGAAGGAGCGGCCGGCCGTCTGCGCGCCCTATCGCGGCTATTCGGTGTGCGGGATGGGGCCGCCCTCCTCCGGCGCGCTGACGATCGGCCAGATTCTCGGCATGGTCGAGCCGTTCGAGATCGCCACGCTCGGCAAGGACGATCCGGAAAGCTGGCGCATCATCGGCGACGCCACCCGCCTCGCCTTCGCCGACCGCGAGCGCTACATCGCCGACAGCGATTTCGTGAAGATTCCCAAAGGCCTGCTGAATGCGGACTACCTCAAGGCGCGTTCGGCGCTGATCCGCCGGCCGACGGCTTTGCCCGACGACCAGGTGAAGGCCGGCGAGCCGCCCTGGGACAAGGCCGGACTGGACGGGGCGGAACTGCGCATCGACGGCAATGCCTTCGACATGCCGGCGACAAGCCATTTCGTGATCGTCGATGACGAGGGCAATGTCGCGGCCATGACGACGTCGGTGGAGAACGCCTTCGGCTCGCGCCAGATGGCCGGCGGCTTCATCCTCAACAACCAGCTCACCGACTTCTCCTTCGCGCCGGAGAAGGACGGCGCGGCGGTCGCCAACCGCGTCGAGCCGGGCAAGCGGCCGCGCTCGTCGATGGCGCCGACCATCGTGCTGAAGGACGGCAAGCCGTTCTACGCGCTGGGCTCGCCCGGCGGATCGAGCATCATCCCCTATGTCGCGACGACGCTGATCGGGCTGATCGACTGGAAGCTCGACATGCAGGCGGCGATCTCCATGCCGCACATGCTGAACCGCTTCGGCGTCTATGAGCTGGAGGCAGGCACGAGCGCCGAAAGCTTGGCCAGGGATATGGAGGCGCTGGGCTACAAGGTGAAGATCGGCGACCAGAATTCGGGTCTGCACGGCGTCGCCATCACGCCGGGCGGGCTGATCGGAGGCGCCGATCCGAGACGCGAGGGCGTCGCGCTCGGAGATTGATCAAGGGCGCGTCGGCACGGCCGGTCCTGCCCGCAGTTCGGCGATGTCGCCCGCACCGAGGCTGCGCTCCTGCCGCAGGCGCTGATGCTTGTGCACCTCCTCCAGCCTCGCCGACGCCCAGAGAAGCCCTGAAGCATGGATGGCGAAGACGGCCAGAAGCGCTGCGGCGATGGCGATGCGTTCCATCCCGCGGAGCGGCTTCAGCTCGTAGCGCGGCTTCACGTTGCTGCCGACGGTGATCAGGCTGAGGATGGCGAAGACGGCGCCGGCGACGACGAGGAACGGCGCGGGGAAACCGGCCGCGTATCCGAGCGCCAGGAAGGATGCGAGCAGAAGGAAGGACGCGAGCGCCAGCGTCACCGGGCCAGGGCAGATCTGGCGCAGCACCTGGCCGCCGTCGAACTTCCACACCGGCACGAGATTGGCGACGTTGAAGAGCGCGGCGATACCGGCGAGCGTGCCGAGCACGCCGGCCGCCGCACTCCAGCCCTCGCCGGCGGCATAGGCGCAGGCCGCGATCGCGAGCGGCACCAGGAAGGCAGAGAAGCCCGGCCCCATCAGGGCGACGAAGGCGACCTCGAAGCGGCTGTCATAGGGGCGACCGCCGATTGCGACGCCGCCAAGCAGCGGCAGGAAGATCATGCGCACCTTGCGATGGCCCATCAGCCGGAAGGCGGCCATGTGGCCGAGTTCGTGCAGCGCGACGACGCTGGTGAGCACGGCCGAAACCGCGAAGCCGCCTGCCGTCAGTCCGAACAGCGGCCACAGCATGAAGGCGGAGAGCACCGCGAAGCCGACCTGGCTCACCGGATGCTCGAACAGCCCGCCGGCGCGATATCTGCCGGTCTCGGCCCATGTCTTCAACTTGGCGAGTTCGCGGCGCAGCGCGAAGTGGCGGAAGATGAGGAAGGCGGCGCCGCGGTAGCGGTCGGTGCGCGAGATCATGACGCGGACGGCGCCGTCCTCGCCGTCGAGCTCGACTGTGTCGCGGTAATGCGACCAGAAGGCCCGTTCGAGCGAGCTGTCGTCGATGACGCGTGACGAGAAGTGCCGGCCCTCGGCGATGTCCTCCAGGCGAACGACGTGCTCGATCGGCTTGCCGTCGCGGCCTTCCCAGCCGAGCTCGATGCGCACCAGCCCCGGCTCGTCGAGCGCCCTCGCCTTGACGCGCTGCCCCGACCAGCCGGCGTTCTCGCCCAGCGGCCAGAGCGCGCTCCAGATGCGGTCGCGGCCGGCGGCGATCACCAGGCTCCGCCTGACCGTGCGGACGCCGAGCGGCACCGCCAGGAGCAGGAAGATCAGCCCGAGATTGAGTGTTACGAGAATCCCCGCCACGACCGGCGTCACAGGCGTCACTCCATCGGGAGCGCCTGGCCCGGGACGAGACGGGACAGGCGCTCACCATTCGATTTCGGCGAGCCTAGCCATGGCGGCCAGAAGAAAAGCTTAACGCTTCCGTTCGCCTCAGATCGAATGACGGAGAAGTGAAGGCAAGGGCGGCGAACGCCGCCCGGTGGGAGCGGACCTCAGGGCAGGACGACCATTCTCCACGCCGCCCCGCCAACCATATGTCCAAGCAAGATATTTCCCCGGTCACGCCTCAGAGCGCGCCGATCCACATTGCCGTGGCCACGAGGAAGGTGCTCATGCAAACCAGCGAAACGATGTCCTGGAACATATCGGCCATGGGTCTCTCCTGTTTTTGATATGTTTGCATTTTGTTCTATTTTTGTTCAATGTGTCAAGCACAGGGAGCAACGCTCCTGACACGCGCGACGGAGAGGGTTAAGCGGATGTTACGGGTGCTGCCGAGAGGTTAACGCCAGGCCCAGGAGGCCGGGGATAGGGCGAGGTCAGAGCGGGACGACCTTGCCGTCCGCCAGCGTGACGCGGCGGTCCATGCGCTGGGCGAGCTCGTGGTTATGGGTGGCGATAAGCGCCGCCAGACCGGACTGCTTCACGAGGGCGGCAAGCGCGTCGAAGACGTAGGATGCCGTGTGCGGGTCGAGGTTGCCGGTCGGCTCGTCGGCGAGCAGGACGAGCGGCGCATTGGCGACGGCCCGCGCGATGGCGACGCGCTGCTGCTCGCCGCCGGAGAGCTCGGCGGGGCGGTGCTGGGCCCGCTTGCCGATCTGCATGTAGTCGAGGAGCTGCTCTGCGCGCTTGGCGGCCTCGCTTGGCGACAGGCCCTTGATGATCTGCGGCATCATGATGTT
The DNA here is from genome assembly GCA_036520515.1 of Rhizobiaceae bacterium. GTDB lineage: Bacteria > Pseudomonadota > Alphaproteobacteria > Rhizobiales > Rhizobiaceae > Mesorhizobium_K. The sequence continues at coordinate 6,129 of DATDJN010000299.1, read as the reverse complement.
CTCGAGCGCGGAGAACTCGGGCAACAGGTGGTGGAACTGGTAGACGAAGCCGATGTCGTTGCGGCGGATCGCGGTGCGCTCGTCATCCGAGAGGCGCCCGCAGGCGCGGCCGGCGAGGATGACCTCGCCTGCATCGGGGCGCTCAAGCAGACCTGCCGTGTGGAGCAGCGTCGACTTGCCAGCGCCCGACGGCGCGACCAGCGCCACCATCTCGCCCGGCACCAGCGCGAAATCCGCCCCGTTCAGGATGGTGAGCCTGCGCTCCCCCTGCACGTAGTGGCGTTCGACGCTCTTCAGTTCGATGATCGGTGCGCTCACTCGTACCTCAGCGCTTCGACGGGGTCGAGGTTTGCCGCGCGCCAGGCAGGGAAGAGCGTCGCGATGAAGGAGAGGATGAGCGCCATCAGGATGACGGACATGGTTTCGCCGAACTCCATCTTCGCTGGCAGCTGGCTGAGGAAATAGAGTTCGGGGTTGAACAGGACCGTGCCCGAAAGCCACGAGAAGAACTGGCGGATGCGCTCGACATTCCAGCAGAGAACCACGCCGAGGACGACGCCGGCGACCGTGCCGGTGACGCCGATCGCCGCCCCGGTCATCAGGAAGATGCGCATGATCGCGCCGCGCGTCGCACCCATGGTGCGCAGGATCGCGATGTCGTGGCCCTTGTCCTTCACCAGCATGATGAGCCCGGAGATGATGTTGAGCGCCGCGACCAGGACAATAAGCGTCAGGATCATGAACATCACGTTGCGCTCGACCTGCAGCGCGGAGAAGAACGTCTCGTTACGCTGCCTCCAGTCGGTGATGTAGACCTGGCGAGCCGCCGCGATCTCCACGAGTTCGCGAAGCCGGTCGACCGCATCGGGGTTGTCGACGAACACCTCTATGGTCTGCGCCCGCCCCTCCATGTTGAAGTAGAGCTGCGCTTCCTCGAAAGGCATGAAGATGACGGAGGAGTCGAACTCCGACATGCCGACCTCGAAGATGGCGACGATTGGGTATCCCTTGACGCGCGGTGTGGTGCCGAACGGCGTCACGTCGCCGTCCGGCGAGACGAGCGTGATCATGTCGCCCAGCACGAGGCCGAGGTTGTTCGCCATGCGCTGGCCGATGGCCACACCCTCCGACTGGTCGAAGCCGACCAGCGAGCCGTGCTTGATGTTGCTGGAGACGACGGTGAGCTTGCCGAGGTTCTCGCCGCTGATGCCGCGCACCAGCGCGCCCGTCCCTGCCCCGACGCTGCCGGAGGCCAGCACCTGTCCGTCGATCAGCGGGATCGCGTATTTCACGCCGGCGACGCCGTTGATGCGCCCCGCCACGGCCTCGTAGTCCTCGAGCGGCATGTCGACCGGCTGCACCACGAGATGGCCGTTGATGCCGAGGATACGGACGAGAAGCTCCGCGCGAAAACCGTTCATCACCGCCATGACGACGATGAGCGTGGCGACGCCGAGCATGATGCCGAGGAAGGAGATCGAGGCGATGACCGAAATCACCGTCTCCTTGCGCCGCGAGCGCAGGTAGCGCCACGCCACCATTCGCTCGAAGACAGAGAATGGCCCGGCGCCCGCTGGCTTCGCCGGTGCTGCGGCGGTCGCGGCGGCGCGTGCGTTCATGCCCCGGGTCCGACCTTTGGCCCGAGCGATGCCAGGAGCTCTTCCACCTTCCTGGTGTCGCGCTCGCCGGTCGACCGGCGCTTGACCTCGACCTCGCCGGCAGCCGCGCCGCGCGGGCCGACGATCACCTGCCACGGTATCCCGATGAGGTCGGCAGTCGCGAACTTGCCGCCGGCGCGCTGGTCGGTGTCGTCGTAGAGCACGTCGAGCCCTGCCGCCTCGTGCGCGGCGTAGAGCTGCTCGCACACGCGGTCGCACTCCGCGTCGCCGGCCTTCATGTTGATGATGACGACGTCGAAGGGCGCGACTGCTTCCGGCCAGATGATGCCGGCCTCGTCGTGGCTGGCCTCGATGATGGCGGCGATCAGGCGCGTCGGGCCGATGCCGTAGGAGCCCATGGAGACGAAGTGCTCCTTGCCGTCGGGACCCTGCACCTTGGCGCCCATGGGCTTGGAATATTTCTCGCCGAAGTGGAAGATGTGGCCGACCTCGATGCCGCGCGCCGACACGCGGTCGGCGTCGGGGATTTTTTCCCACGCGGCCTCGTCGTGCATCTCGTCGGTTGCCGCATAGGGCGTGGTCCATTCCTTCACGATGCCGCTGATCTCGGCATCATCGGTGAAGTCGGTGTTCTCGCCCGGCACGGGCAGCTGGAGAAAATCCTTGTGGCAGAACACCTGGCTCTCGCCGGTCTCGGCGAGGATGATGAACTCGTGGCTGAGGTCGCCGCCGATGGGGCCGGTGTCGGCGCGCATCGGGATCGCCTGCAGCCCCATGCGCGTGAAGGTCCTGAGATAGGAGACGAACATGCGATTGTAGGCCGCCCTGGCGCCCTCGTAGTCGATGTCGAAGGAATAGGCGTCCTTCATCAGGAATTCGCGGCCGCGCATGACGCCGAAGCGCGGGCGCACCTCATCGCGGAACTTCCACTGGATGTGGTAGAGGTTGAGCGGCAGGTCCTTGTAGGACTTGACGTAGCCGCGGAAGATGTCCGTCACCATCTCCTCGTTGGTCGGCCCGTAGAGCAGGTCGCGCTCCTGGCGGTCCTTGATGCGCAGCATCTCCTTGCCGTAGTCGTTGTAGCGCCCGCTTTCCTTCCAAAGCTCCGCCGACTGGATGGTCGGCATCAGGATTTCGAGCGCGCCGGCGCGGTTCTGCTCCTCGCGGATGATCTGGCAGACCTTGTCGAGCACGCGCTTGCCGAGCGGCAGCATCGTGAACGACCCCTGGCCCTGCTGGCGGATCATTCCGGCCCGCAGCATGAGGCGGTGCGAGACGATTTCGGCTTCGCGCGGATTTTCTTTGAGGATGGGCAGGAAATAGCGCGACAGCCGCATTGTGCTTCCGTGAAAAAGGCGATGATGATTGCGCCGGAATCGGCAGGCCATGCGAAACGCATGTACGCGCTTCATAGCCATTTCATGACGGAATGGAAACCCGGCGCAGGACCATGGTCGCGGTACGCTTTTGCCGTGTCTGTTTTCGGGGCACCACCTGCCGTTGAATTGTGCATCGCAGCACGTCCGCAACGCTTCAAACGAAAAATTCCGCGTGACAATTTGTCCGACCTTGGTCTAGTGTGCCCCGCATAACCGAGAGGGCGGAAAAAAATCCGCCTTCCCTACGCGGTCAAAGTCTTGGGAGGATGCGATCTAGGCGCGGTAACTCGCTGCCGCCGGACACCGGAAACAGATCGGACGCGTTTAATTGCAAGGCCTCGTGCCTTGCATTTTTTTTGTGCAGTAGAAAAATTTGCCGACGAACGTCGCCGCGATATCGGTCCGAACCGGTCCGGTTTCCGGCAGGCTCGACGCATCCATTTGAGGGTCGCGAAGCGCCCTGAACGTCAACGGGATGCAGGCGATCTAGGTGGGCGACGCCACGCTGTTTCCGTAGTCGGGGACGATCCTCGGTATGTCGTCGATGCCGAGGCCGAGCCCCTTCGTCACGAGATAGAAGCCGCCGAGGACAAGCGCCGAGACGACAGTCGTGCGCACGAAGGCGCGCAGCATGTGCGGACCTTTCGGCGCGCTCGAAACGGTGCCGAGCGTCACGTCGCCGTCATCGTCCTGCGTCTTCAGCCCGAAGGGCAGGGTCGCGAAGAGAACGAGCCACCAGACGATGAAATAGAGCGCGGCGACGGAGATCCAGCTCATGCCTGTTCGAGCTCCACCAGAGTGCCGGAGAAATCTTTCGGATGCAGGAAAAGCACCGGCTTTCCGTGCGCGCCGATCCTCGGCGCGCCGTCTCCGAGAACGCGCGCTCCGGATGCCGTGAGGCGGTCGCGCGCGGCGAGGATGTCGTCCACCTCGTAGCAGAGATGATGCATGCCGCCGGACGGATTCTTCGCCAGGAAGGATGCGATCGGAGACCCCTCTCCCAGCGGCTCGAGCAGCTCGATCTTGGAGTTGCCGGTGTCGATGAAGACGACCGTGACCCCGTGCTCCGGCAGCGCCTGCGGCGCGCTGACCCTGGCGCCGAGCGTGTCGCGGTAGACGGCGCTCGCCGCGGCGAGGTCCGGCACCGCGATGGCGACATGGTTCAGGCGTCCGAGCATCGAGGCTCTCCGTGGACAGGTGAGTAAGGGAATAGGGGACTAACGGAGTAGGGAAAAGCGGAAAAGGATGGAAAATGCGCGGCAAGCCGCCGCGTCTCCCCCGCTCGCCCGCTCACCGGCTCCCTCGATCCTCACCTTGTCACAAACACCGTCACCAGCGGCTTCTTGCCCCAGATCTCGTTGGCAGCGCCCCGCACGGCGCGGCGGACCGCTTCCTGCACGAGATCGAGATCCTTGCGGCGCTGGCGCGGAATGCTGTCGACCGCGCCCATGGCGGCCTTGAGCATCAGCACCTCCATGTCCTCGCCCCGCTCGTCGACGGTGGCGACGCCGATGGCGACGATGTCGGGATCGCCGGCCATCTCGTAGCGGTCGTCGAGCACCACGTTGACGGCGACATGACCGGCGAAGGAAAGCTTGCGCCGGTCGCGGATGCCCATCTCCTCGTCGTCGCCGACCAGGCGGCCATCCTTGTAGATGCGCCCGAACGGCACCTTGTCGATGATCTCGGCAGCACCCGGCGCCAGCCGGATCATGTCGCCGTTGCGCACCTGCGCGACTTCGGGAATGCCGCATTGCGCCATCAGCGCGCCTTGCGCGACGAGATGCGCCGCCTCGCCGTGGACCGGGATGCCGATGCGCGGCCGCGTCCACTCATACATCTTGCGCAACTCGTTGCGGCGCGGATGGCCGGAGACGTGTACCAGCGCGTCGCCGTCCTCGACGATCTTGATGCCCTGGTCGATGAGCTGGTTCTTGATCTCGAGGATCGCCTTCTCGTTGCCGGGAATGGTGCGCGAGGAGAAGATGACGAGGTCGCCGGGCGACAGCGCGACGGTCTTCATCTCGTCGCGTGCGAGCTTGGCGAGCGCGGCGCGGCCCTCGCCCTGGCTGCCGGTGCAGATGACGACGAGATTGTCGCGCGGGATGAAGCCGTAATCCTCCTCGCTGATGAATGGCGGGATGCCCTCCATGTAGCCGAGCTCGGAGGCGACGTTGATCATGCGCTTCAGCGACCGGCCGAGCACCAGCACCTGGCGGCCGGCGTCGCGCGCGGCCTCCGCGATCGAGCGCACGCGGCCGACATTGGAGGAGAAGGTGGTGACGGCGACGCGACCCGGCGCCTTCTCGATGACGCCGCGAATGCCCTGCCCCACGGCCTGTTCGGATGGCGACTCGCCCTCGCGAAGGGCGTTGGTGGAATCGCAGACCAGGGCGACCACGCCGGCATCGCCGATGGCGCGGAACCGCGCCTCGTCCGTCATCGGGCCGATCTCGGGAGCCGGATCGAGCTTCCAGTCGCCGGTGTGCACGACGGTGCCGAGCGGCGTGGTGATGGCGAGCGACTGTGGCTCGGGAATGGAGTGGCTGACCGGGATCGCCTCGATCCTGAACGGGCCGACCTCGAAGGTCTCGCCGGCCTTGTAGATGGTCACCGGGATCTTCGGCGCGTTGGCCTCGCCCTGGCGCTTGGCCTCGAGCAGGCCGGCGGCGAAAGGCGTCATCCAGACCGGGGCCTTCAGGCGCGGCCAGATGTCGTGCAGGGCGCCATAGTGGTCCTCATGCGCGTGGGTGATGATGATGCCGCGCAGGTTCTTTATCTGCCCCTCGATGAAACTCGTGTCGGGCAACACGAGGTCGACGCCGGGCAGCGTGGCGTCCGGGAAGGTCACGCCGACATCGACGACGATCCACTCGCGGGCGTTGGCCGGGCCGAAGCCGTAGAGCGCGAAGTTCATGCCGATCTCGCCGACTCCGCCGAGCGGCACGAAGACGAGTTCCGGTCCCGAATTGCTTACCATATCCGCATAACCCTCATGCCGCGCCGGCCGATGCGACCGCGCCGAAATGCACATCGCCGGCCGCGATCTTGACCACGCCGTCCCCGGCGCGAATGACGAAGCGGCAATCCTCGTCGATGGTTTCGAAGACGCCGCGCACCACATTGCCGTC
>DATDJN010000298.1:0-4756 GCA_036520515.1 Rhizobiaceae bacterium | reverse complement strand
CTTCGGCCGCGTCACCCTGTCCAGCGCCAGCGACAACAAGCCGGTGGCGATGGTCTCGAGCGCGTTCGCGATGCTGTAGAGCAGTGAGATCATATGCGCGGCAGAGATACCGTTTGCCCAACAGCGCGTCGCGATGAAACGCACCGCCGCCATCCGCTGCGTTGACACTCTCGGTTCCGTGGGGAACTATCGGGTGAAGCAGGGAGGGCGTCCCGATGAAGGATTATCAGCTCCACCTTGAGAAGTTGCGAAGGGATGCCGCCGAATGCGCCCTTGTCCGCGACCTGGCTACCGACAAGGCCAAGCGCGAGATTTTCGATCGGCTGGCCCGGCATCTGAACCAGCTGGCGGACGAAGTTGAGCGGACAATGAACGCGAAGGCCGGCTAGTTCTGCTCGACGCCAAAAGTAAAGGGCCGCCGACGATGTCAGCAGCCCTTTTCCGGTTACAATATAATCGAAATGAAATGAATTCGCCTCCCGGTAGGCGTAGTCATGCCCGGAGAAGAGAGTTCCGACCTTAACATTTGTTGGTCTGAATCATCATACTCAACCACGGGAGCCGGCGTCTTTCTGTTTGGGATTCGCCGGGCGGATCGTCGCCCCGATCCTTCCGGCTGACGTGCTGCGCACGCGCCTTGTCCGCCGGCTGTTCCTGTCCCCGCTCGTCGCGAACGATACCCTGCTGCGCCGCGCTTCGGTCCTCGGGCTTCGGCATGCCGGCCTGACCGCCATGCTTGCCGCCCATGTCCGGACGGCCTTCCAGATCGTTGGCTTTTGCCATTTGAGAACTCCGGGTTGTCGCGGCTGCTGGAGCCGGTGATGGTCCGGCATGATGCGCGGACGCATTGGTCGTTTGACTGCGTTACAGCGTGTCGGGCGTGCGTGTCGGCGAACCTTTGTCCTCGTTGCGAAGCTCTTGTTCGGCCAGGCGCCAAAATTCAGCTTCTCGATCTTCGGGGCGACCGGCCTGCTCCCAAAGCCGATACGCTCGCGCCTCGATTTCCTGTTTGCTGGGTTCGGCCACTGGGTTTCTCCGGGTTGGAGCACAGCCCATCGGACGTATTGGGGACTGACCGGCGGCACGTGCTGGACCGGTCTGAAGACCGGCCTTGCGCATCAAGTCGACATGAAGCCGTTGGTTCCTCGCCGAAGGACTATTCTCGCAAGACAATGGCCATGCGGGCGTTACACCGCATGGCCTTTGCCGGGACTGTCCCGCCTCGCGAGGATTCCGTCGCCGGTAACAAAACCGCGAACGGACAGAAACGTTCCGGCCGGCGATCATTTGCACACAACGGATTGGTCGGCGTTGAAGACGCTCATGGCTGGATTCTTCCTCGGTGTTGTCCATCATGACGCGATGGGTGCAACAAGAACCACTTGTCGGGCAAATCACCAAAAGTCTGTCCAGCCTGTCGCGCAAAAATATTCCACTTTCGTTCTCACCCAAATCAGCCGCATAACTCCGCCCGTCTCACCCGATCGAGGGGCGCTCGCGATCGTCACGAACGTGCGGTGGGATGCGATGGACGCTGATGGCGCGATAGACGTACGCGCCGCAAGCGTACGGTGAAGTCGTGTGGTTCGGGCGCCGCGGTGCTGGCGTTAAGCCTGCGATAGGAAGCGCAGGCGACGGAGGCAAGAAAGCCGTTCTCCGGGAAGAGCACGATATAAGCCGTAAAGCCATTGCGCAGGGAAGGCCGGGATGCTCCAGCTGCCCTGTATGCTCGTGTGCAGTTTTGTTTGCGCAAATCGCACGCGGGACCGCGGGTGCAGCAAGCACCCGGTCTTCCCCATAGGCGTTAAGGTAGCGCGAGCATCGATTGATACCGACGTTTTCGAGGAGGCTCGCGCAGGTGCCGCCCAAGCGCTCGTTTTCTGCGGCGGAAGCAACGGATGGTTGGTTGTGGAATGATCGCTTGTAGCAAGGATGCAACGAGTTGTTGCAGAACACGCCAGGCGCCAGGTGTCGTTAGGCGGCCTGCATCCAGCGGGGAGAGTCCTCGAAGTCGCGGGCAAGCGGCTCGAGCAGCAGGATGATCAAGAGGTGGGCCAGCAGGTAGGGCTTGGCGGAGCGCGGATCGGTTCCAGGTGGCGTTTTGAGACCAATCAGACTCTTCAGTCGCTTGAAGCCAAGTTCGATGCGCCATCGCAGTCGATAGAGCGCGAGTACATCCCTGGTGGAGAACTCGTCCCGTGCGAGCGACGTGACCAGAATGACCCAATCCGCGGCTTCCAGAGTTTCTTTGGAGATGACGCGGTTTTCGTCTTGTGCGTCTTGCCGGGCTTTACGACGCGAAGCCGCGACTGCACCGGCAGGCTTCTTGACTGCGACCAGACGCATAGCCAGAGGCGCCCCGTCCTTGCGTTTGATCCAAATCCTCCGATCGATCAGTCCGTGCGCCTTCGCCGCACGCAATTGGGCCATCAGATCGAACGGAAGGCCTTTGGCATCAAGCCAACGTGCGTTCTTCCAGCCCGCTCGGATCAAAACGTCTGCCCCGGCGTCGCGGACAGCGGCGATGCGGTCAGGTTGCAGATATGCGCGGTCAGCAATGCGGATCTCGTTCTTGACCACCGGTATCCGGTCGAACGTTTCGCCCTCTTGCTGATCTGTCAGCTCGAAGTGACCAAAGCGCTCATATGGCAGATCGAATGCACTATGAATGCGCCAAAGCTCACTGTTCCTGCGCGCAGCCGGTCCTGCCTGAGGCACTGTCGTCGCATCGATAATACGGATCAGGCGGCCTCGGCTCGCCTTCGGGGCTGCCGCACCGAGCAAGCCCTCCACCAGCACTGCAAACCAATCGCCACATTGACGCAGGCGATAGAACAACGCCACGCTGCTGAGGTCGGCAAGGCCAACAGAGGCGGCCCACGCGGCTGTCGATCTCAACCCCCTTTCACCCAGACAATAGGCCAGCATCAGCCGAAGTAACGACACCGCATCTGGAATTTGGCGCCGCCGCACGAAAGCCTTCGTCTGGCGCGCGCTTATCTCAAGCTGCGCAGCCCCGCCGAGCTGCGTAACCACTCTCGTCCAGTCCTCGTTCAGAAGCGATTCGTCTGCCATCCCGCCTTGGAATCACACGTGATTCCAACACTCAAGAATAAACTTAACGCCTATGCGGTCTTCCCTGCGCCCTTGTGTCCCGAAAATCTGCCAGAATGTGAACAACGGGCGGTTCTCACCAACCGCCCGTTGCCGGAACTGAGCCCGTTGCGCCCGAAGGCGACAGAGCCTGTAATCAGAGCAAGGGACAGCTCCGGTGTCTTCCTCAACCCGAACAGTTGCAAGGGCTTCGAGCCCGTACCAGGCAAGGAAGGGAGTGGATGATGGCACAAAACGATCTGATTGTCGTCGGTATCGATGTTGCCAAGGACAAGGTAGATGCATGCATTCGGACCGGAACAGAGCGGAGGACCTTCCCAACGACCGCGTCGGGGCGACGTAGTTTAATTGCATGGCTTCGCAAGCATCAGGTCGGCAAGGCGGTGATGGAGGCCAGCGGCGGCTACGAGCGGGTCTGGGCCAAGGCATTGCGCCAAGCAGGTCTCGAAGTGCGAATTGTCGATCCAAAACGGGTTCGCAGCTTCGCGGAATCGGCTGGACGTCTTGCAAAAAATGATAAGATCGACGCGGAGATGATCGCCTGGTTCGCCGAGACATTCAGCGCGGCGCCAAGCCAGGTCGAAGATCCTGCGCATGAGGAAATCAAGGCGCTGGTGAAGGGACGCAAAAGCCTGATCGATCTCAGAGCCCGTCTGGAAATGCAGAAGGAGCATGAGACGCCGCCCCTTGTTCAAAAGGCTCACGCGCGCCTTCTGAAAAAGCTGGCCGACGAAATCACCACCATCGAGACTGTGATCGGCGCGAAGATCAAGGCAACGCCGGCCGTCGCTGCCCGCGCCGAGATCATTCAGAGCGTGCCAGGCTTTGCCGAAGCGACCGCATTGACGCTGCTTGCGGGTCTGCCGGAACTCGGGCAGGTGAGCAACGAAGTCGCCGCCGCGCTGGTGGGCGTCGCTCCTTATGACGATGACAGCGGAAAGCGTCACGGCCAACGCTGCATCAAAGGCGGCCGCCGCTGGGTACGAAATGCCCTCTACATGCCCTGCGTCGGCGCGGCGACGCTGAACAATCCAGTGTTCAAGGCCTTCTATCGACGTCTGATTGCCAAGGGGAAGGCGCCAAAGGCCGCGTTAGTCGCCTGCATGCGCAAGCTGATCGTCATCCTCAACACCATGATCGCCCGCGGCGAGAAGTGGGATCCCAAACGATACCAGGTAGCCTGACGAGCGGCGCCCATCCCGCGCTCGGACCGCGGCCGAGCGCATGCTAAGCTCAAAGACCGGCGAGCGGACGGGGTCAAGGCCGTCAGCCGCCGAAGGCGGTGGCGCGCTTGCGCCAGCCTTGAGGCCGGCCGATCACCGGTCTACTTCAACAACCCAGTTGCTCTGCTTTCGCGAGGGCACCCTGGATTTATAACTTCGGGCGCCACCCGCGCCGCGAGAACGCGATGTCGTATCCGGCGTCAACCGCAGCTGTCGAAAGCAACCGTGCGCATGCGCGCCCCCTATCCCCCTCCTGCCCGACCGTCCCGGTTTGCAGCGCCGCGCCACTTTTCGCGGCGCGCGCGGACTGATAGCCTGCCGCCATTGCATTAAGGGGTTTTATTGGAAATGCGCGGCGCTTTTGATCGCAGCTGGATGGTTTCGGCGCTGGCGCTCCTGGCCGCGCTGCTGTTCGCAAC
>DATDJN010000297.1:0-3953 GCA_036520515.1 Rhizobiaceae bacterium | reverse complement strand
GCTACAGCTTCTAGTTCTTTCGAGCGGCGGGAGCGGCGGTGATCACCTTCTCGGGTGGGGACCCGCCGCTCTTCCGTTCCCGTCCACGCCGCCGACGGCCCCTGCCGGCTTGAACATAGCAACCGCGCACTATCCGCGCCGGCATGCGAGTCAAGGAACCGGCGATGCGCGAACAGATATTCTTGAGTCCGGGGACTTCGACGGCAAGCCTGGCGGGAAGGCACGCAACGCTCGTAAACGGCCGGAACCGCTGAACCATCCGGCGAGGAGACGACGCGATCAGCCGAGCCGGCGCGACAGGTTCTGCGCGGCGTTCTTCACGCGGTCGATCAGGTAGTCGCGGTTGGACTTCGCCAGCCGCTGCTCGGGCGCGACGACGGACAGCGCCGCGATGCAGCGACCGGATGCGTCGATGATGGGCGCGGCCACGCAACCGGCATGCTCGTTGGTCTCGTTGAGCTCGGTGGCATAACCCTGCTTGCGGAACTTGCGTATCTGCGTGATCAGCTTCTTCACGTCGGTGGTGGCGCGCCCTGTCGGCGACGGGCGGACAGTCGCTTCCAGCAGCTCGGTCAGCGCCTCGTCGTCCATGTCCGACACGAGCAGCCGCCCCGCCGCGGCCCAGTTCACCGGCACACGCGAGCCCACCTGGCTGACGATGCGCAGCGGGCGCACGCCCTCTTCCTTCAGCAGCACCACCATCAGGTCGTCGTCGAGCACGGAAAGCTGCACCGTCTCGCCGGTCTCGTCGCGAAGCTGCTCGGCAATGCGGCTGCCGTCCTTCAGAAGGTCGACATGGCTGCGATAGGCCATGCCGAGCTCGAACAGCTTGCGCCCGAGGAAGAGCCCGCTGCCGCGTCCGGACGGAGCCAGGTAGTCGCCATCCGACAGCGTGCGCACCAGTTCGTAGGCGGTCGATTTGGGGATGGACAGCTCGCTGACGATCTGCGCCACCGTGACCGGCTCGCCCCGCTGCAGCATCAGCTCGAAGATGTCGAGCGCCCGGCGAACGCTGCGCGATCCGGTGCTTTCTTCCTCGTCTGGGCCGGTTTCCGGCTGGCGCTTCGGATTCGGCTTCAGCGGGCTACGCATATTCATGATCTCGTTTTCTCGGATCGCGGACAACCTCACATGGAAGTTTTGCGGCTATCCGAGAGGAATGGAGGCAGGAAAAGCATGGGCCTCGATATGATCGAGTTCAAAGTCCCCGGCCGAACCGGCGGCCCGCCTGACGGGTCATACGACAATTGTCCGGTGCTCGTCCACACCGGCGAAGGTCTATCCGGCATTACGGAAGGGCGTATCCCGGCGTCAGGGACGCGGGCGAGCCGCTTGCACACAAGGCGGGCGCAGCGGGAACGTCTGCCGCGGCATGGCGGCTGCGGGGGTGACCGGCGCGGGCTTTGCGCCGGCCTGGAAGCATTTCAGGTGGGAATCGCCTTTTTCAGGCCGCGTCGGCCTTTGGCTCCTCGGCCTGCCGCGGAAAGCGCGGCGTTGCGCCGGCCGCTTCCTCGCAAAGCTGCAGATGCCTGGCCAGCGCCTGGTTCGAGAGGGCCGCGCTGATCGTCGTGATGTCGCGCCCCTGATATCTGGGCATCTGCTGGACTTCCTTCAGGCGCTCCAGAAGTGCAAGTCGTGTCATGGCATCGCTCCTTTGCTTGTCGAGGCGGCTGTCAGGCCGCCTTCTTGCCGGCGCCGGCCTTTTCGGGGCTGGTCTTGTCGGGGCTGGCCTTGTCGGCGCCGGCCTTCTTCTTGGCCGCGTCGAGCGGGATCTCGATGTCGACTTCGAGCGTCGAGACCTTTTCGCCGCGCTCCATCTTCACGCTGACCTTGTCGTCGTCGATCTGGACATGCTTGGCGATGACGCGAAGAATCTCGTCGCGCAGCTTGCTGACCAGGTCGGAATCGCCGGCCGATGCGCGCTCATGGGCGAGCAGAACCTGCAGGCGGTCGCGGGCTGCCGGGGCCGACTGCGGCGGACGGGAAAAGAAACGAAGCAGGTTCATGCCGCCTTCCTTCCGAATATCTTGCCGAAGAAGCTGCGCTTCTCGCCGGGAACGGTGACCGGCAGGGCCTCGCCCTTGAGGCGCCGCGCCGCGTCGAAATAGGCGCGGGCAGGTGCGCTGCCGCCATCCGCCAGCGTGACCGGCGCGCCGACGTTGGAGGCCTTCAGCACGTCCATGCTTTCCGGGATGATGCCGAGCAGCGGGATCGACAGTATCTCGAGGACGTCGTCCACCTTCAGCATGTCGCCGCGCTCGGCGCGGACGGGGTCATAGCGGGTGAGAAGCAGGTGCTTCTCCATGCGTTCGCCGTTCTCGGCCTTCAGCGTCTTGGAATCCAGGAGGCCGATGATGCGGTCCGAATCGCGCACCGACGAGACTTCCGGGTTGGTCACCACGATGGCGATGTCGGCATGGCGCATGGCAAGCGTTGCGCCGCGCTCGATGCCGGCCGGGCTATCGCAGATCACCCAGTCAAAGGCGCTGCTCAGCGCGGTGATCACCTTCTCGACGCCCTGCGGGGTAAGGTTGTCCTTGTCGCGGGTCTGCGAGGCCGGCAGCAGGTAGAGCGTCTCCAGGCGCTTGTCGCGGATCAGCGCCTGCGCCAGCTTGGCCTCGCCCTGGATGACGTTGACGATGTCGTAGACCACGCGCCGTTCGGCCCCCATCACGAGGTCGAGGTTGCGCAGGCCGACGTCGAAATCCACGACCACGACCTTGTCGCCGCCTTGCGCGAGCGCTGCCCCCAGTGCGGCGGAGGTCGTCGTCTTGCCGACGCCGCCCTTGCCCGATGTGATGACGACTACCTTGCCCATTGGCTTCTCCTGTTATGGACCCGCATTCGGCTCAGCCGAGTATTCCCGTCTTGACGGTCTCGCCTTCGAGCCAGATCTGGACCGCCTGTCCGCGCAGATCGGGCTCCATGTCTTCCGCCGTCTGGTAGAAACCGTCGATGGCGATCAGCTCCGCCTCGAGCTTGCGGCAAAAAATCCGCGCCGAGGCGTCGCCGGTCGTGCCGGCCAGCGCCCGTCCCCTGAGCGTGCCGTAGACGTGGATGGACCCGCCGGCGACGACCTCCGCGCCCGAGGCCACCGAACCGATGACGGTCACGTCTCCTTCCGGGAAGAAAAGCGACTGGCCGGAACGCACCGGCTCGGTCACGATCATCGAGGGCATGGCCTTGGCCAGAACCGGCTGGATGGAGACTTCCGTGCCGACGGCATCTTCCGCGGCCTGCGGCACGACCGTCTGCGCGGCGTCGGCCGGAGGCTCGAAATCGGAGGCCGGCCGCCCATCGGTCATCGCCGGCGGCAGGTCGGCGCCGAGAAGCGACGGGCGGGCGCCTTCGATGCCCATGATTCGCACATTGCGCCTGCCGAGCTCGCCGACCAGTTCGCGCAGCTCGGTCCGGTCTATGTCGAGGCCGTCTATATCGAGCACCACCGGGCGGCGCAGGAAGAAGCCGGCGGAGCGGGCCGCGAGATCGTCGAGCCGCGCCAGCCAATCCTCGAAGGGAAGCTCGGGGCTCAGCGCGAGGGCGAGAAAGGACCGCCCCTTGAGGCGGATCGGCCGGGGTTGAGTTAACACGTTGGTCACTTTGGTAAATTTTCTGTTGCTCAGGTGTAGCGAAAAAATGGTTAACGAAAAGTTAATCGCCGAGGCCCTGGCGCGACGGAGCACGTCCTTCGGCAGAAAAAGACGCGCCCTTTCAGTCGGTTAAAGAAATTTAAATTTGAAACTAAAAGTTATCGAATGGTAAAGCCGTCGTCCGGGGCGAACTCAATCGATCCGCCGGCGCGCGATCCTGCTGGTCATGCTGCCCTCAATAGACGGCGCGGCCGCCGGAAAGGTCGAAGGTGAAGCCCGTGGTGAAGCTGCAGGCCGGCGACACGATCCACGAAATCATCTCGGCCGCCTCCTCGAGCTCGCCGCAGCGCTTCATCGGGATCT
>DATDJN010000296.1:0-16240 GCA_036520515.1 Rhizobiaceae bacterium | reverse complement strand
CATCACGGCCACCACCACGAACATGGCGAGCGGGACGCCTACGGCCGGCTGCCGGGCGATCCTCACTACGGCCACAACCATGCCTGAGGGCCGGGGCGCGCAGCTTCGCCTGATGGCGTTCCTGTCGCCCTCCTTCCCGGTTGGCGGTTTTTCCTACAGCCACGGACTCGAACGCGCCGCGCATGACGGGATGCTGCCCGGTGCCGATGCGCTCAGGGAATGGCTGGCCGACCTCATTGCCTTCGGTTCGGGCTGGAACGACGCCGTGCTCTTTGCCGAGGCGCATCGCCGTGCACAGGCCGGCGACCTCTCTGAACTCGCGGAATTGGCCGAGGCGCTCGCCGGCTCGGAAGAGCGCCATCGCGAGACGATGCTGCAGGGTGCGGCCTTCATGGCTGCGGCCCGCGCATGGCCACATCCGATGCTGGCCCGCCTGCCGCAGGACTGCGCCTACTGCGTTGCCGCCGGCGCGTTACTCGGCGCACATGGCGTGCCGCTTGAAACCGCCCTTGGAGCCTGGCTGCAGGCCTTTTCGATCAACCTCGTCCAGGCCGGCATTCGTCTCGGCGTCACCGGTCAGCAGGGCGCGATGGCGGCCGTCGCGGCACTGGAACCCGTCATCCTCGACGCGGCGCGCCGCGCCGAAAGCTCCACGCTCGACGATCTCGGCTCAGCCGCCATCCTCTCCGACATCGTCGCCATGAAACACGAGACCCAGGCATCGAGGCTCTTCCGCTCCTGATGGCCACCTTCAAAGCCAACCAGCAGAGAGGTTCATGGGTGGCCGAACTACTCAACGGCCATGCGGAACTCGGCGTGCCAGCCGGCGATCCGTTCGTCGCCGTGCTGATCGATGACGAGGAAAGCCACATCGACTGGAAGACCGGGCGTTATGTTTCCGGTGTGGCGAGCAGTGGGCTGGCCGACTGGTGGAACAAGCCGACGCATGAGGAATGGCGTCGCCTCCTGCGCGATGGCCGGCCGGTCCTCCTGCGCAAGGGCATGAACTGGACGACGCGCACCGCCGGCCCCAAGATCGGCTTCTTCTCGATTGACGCGCCGGAATTCGGCGAAACGGAGTTTTCGGTCCGGCTCACCGGACGCCTCGGGAGTTGCTTATGACATCGAAGAACGGTCCCCTCCGCGTCGGCATCGGCGGCCCCGTGGGGTCGGGCAAGACGACGCTGACCGAAAAGCTCTGCAAGGCCTTGCGCGAGCACTATTCGATCGCCGTCGTCACCAACGACATCTACACCAAGGAAGACGCGATGATGCTGGCGCGGCTGCAGGCGCTGCCGGAGGAGCGCATCATGGGCGTGGAGACCGGCGGCTGCCCGCACACCGCCATCCGCGAGGATGCCTCCATCAACCTGCAAGCCATCGCCGAGATGAACAGGAAATTCCCCGACCTCGACATCGTCTTCATCGAGTCGGGCGGCGACAATCTTGCGGCGACCTTCTCGCCCGACCTCGCCGATCTCACGCTCTACGTCATCTCGGTCTGCCAGGGCGAGGAGATCCCGAGGAAGGGCGGGCCGGGCATCACCCGCTCCGACTTCCTGGTCATCAACAAGAGCGACCTCGCGCCCTATGTGAAGGTCAATCTCGACGTGATGGAACGGGACGCCGCCAAGCAGCGGGGAAAGCGTCCCTTCGGCTTCACCGACCTGTCGCGCGGCAAGGGCCTGGCGGAAGTCATCGACTTCATCGTCGAGAATGGCGGGCTCGGCGTGCCGAGCGTCGCTGCGGAGTAGCGCCACTTTCTGGTTGCCCCGTCACGCACGGCTCTGGCACTCTCCCCTGAACAGGGAGAACGCGCCATGGCCGTCACGCATCTGAAAACGGGCAAGCTCAGCAACCTGCCCTTCTACGAGGAGCGGGTCGATCTTGCCTGCGCCTTCCGCTGGACGGCGCGACTGAACATGCACGAGGCGGTCGCCAATCATTTCTCGCTCGCCGTCAACGAGGACGGCACGAAGTTCCTGATGAACCCCAACCAGGTGCATTTCTCGCGCATCAAGGCGAGCGATCTCCTGCTCATCGACGCCAACGATCCCGGGACCCTCTCCGGCCCCGATGCGCCCGACCCGACAGCCTGGGGCCTGCACGGCGCCATCCACCGCAACGTGCCGCATGCGCGCTGCGTCATGCATGTGCATTCGATCCACGCGACCGTGCTCGCCTCGCTCGCCGACTCGCGCTTGCCGCCGGTCGACCAGAACTCGACCATGTTCTACGGCCCGCGCCAGGTGATCGACGCGAACTACGGCGGGCTGGCCTTCGAGGAGGAAGGGGAGCGCTGCTCAACGCTGCTCGCCGATCCCCGCGTGCAGGTGATGATCATGGGCAATCACGGCATACTGGTCATCGGCGCGACAGTCGCGGAGGCCTGGAACCGCATGTTCTATTTCGAGCGCGCGGCCGAAACCTACATCAAGGCGCTGTGGACGGGCCGTCCGCTGCGCACCCTTTCCGACGAGATCGCCGAGAAGACCGCCGCGGATCTCGACAACTATCCCGGCCAGGCCGAGCGCCATCTCTCCGAGTTGAAGGCGATCCTCGACGAGCAGGAGCCGGCTTACCGGAACTGAACTAAAGCAGGCCGAGGAACCGCCTGACGTCCTCGGCCGTATTGGCAACCAGCGCGCCTTCCGGTCCCTTCATCGGCCGTTCCGGCCAGAAGATCGTGCGCATTCCCGCCGCAAGCCCTGCCCGCGAGCCAGTGGCGCTGTCCTCCATCACCACCGTGTCGGCCGGGTCGATGCCGGTCAGCCAGGCGGCGCGCAGGAAGGGCTCGGGGTGCGGCTTGCCTTCGCGCACGTCGTTGCGCGAGACTGTCCTGAAGCCCGGTTCGGCGATGCCGACAGCCCTGAGGTTCGCGTCCACCACCAACCGGTCGGAGTTCGACACGACGGCCTGGGCGACGCCCATGCGCTGCAAATCGCGAAAAATCTCCATCGCGCCATCGCGCGGCTTCAGGCGGGGTGCGTGCTTCAGGTAGTAGTCGTATTTGCGCCTGATCCAGTCGTCGAAGGGAAGCGTCAGCCCGAACTCGTCACGCATCATCTCGTAGACCGGCCATGCGGAAACGCCGAGCACGCGCTCGTGCAGGTCACGCGGCGGCGAGATGCCGACGCTCCTCATCGCCGAGACCAGCGCCTCGTCGTGCAGCGGCTCGCTGTCGATCAGCGTTCCGTCCATGTCCCAGTAGACTGCCTTCGGCGTCATCGCGCGTTCCTTCTCCGCTCTCTACTGCGCCATTCCGGCCAGAAAATCGACCCAATTGTGTCCGTGCGGAATTCTCCAACGACATGAACAATCGCCCACCTGAGCCGACAATTGCGCTGATAGACTTTCCCTGCGAAAGTGTGTCCGTTCCGGAGGGGAAGGGCGGAAACGAAAACATGAATGTCCGGCAGGAAAATCCGAGGCTCGACGACGCGGCGCGCGCCGGCTGGCTATACTACGTCGCGGGCAACACCCAGGACCAGATCGCGGCCAAGCTTGGCATCTCGAGGCAGACGGCGCAACGGCTGGTGTCGCTGGCGGTATCCGAGGGGCTGATCCGGGTCAGGGTAGACCATCCGATCGCCAATTGCCTCGATCTTGCAGCGAAGCTGCGCTCGCGCTTTGCGCTGGACCTCGTCGAGGTGGTGCCCAGCGATCCAGGCTCCTCGTCGACCACGATCGGCGTGGCGGAGGCGGCGGCCGCCGAGATCGAGCGGCGTCTGCGCTCGGAAAAGCCCATCGTCATGGCGATCGGCACCGGACGAACGCTGAAGGCGGCAATCGAGCAGCTGCCGCCGATGGACTGCCCGCAGCACAAGATCGTGTCCTTGACCGGCAACATATCGCCCGACGGATCCGCCGCCTTCTACAACGTCATCTTCACCATGGCCGACCGCATCAAGGCGCGCTCCTTCCCGATGCCGCTGCCGGTCATCTCTTCCTCGGCGGAGGAGCGCGCCATGCTGCTCAGCCAGTCGATGATCCAGCCGACGCTGGACCTTGCGGCCCAGGCCGACGTCACCTTCGTCGGCATCGGCGACCTCGGCCCGAAGGCGCCGCTCTATGAAGACGGCTTCATCACCGAGGCCGAGCTGAAGGCGCTGCAGAAGGCGGGCGGCGTCGCCGAGATCGTCGGCTGGGTGTTCGACCGCGAAGGCAGGCTGATCGAGGGCGTCACCAACGACCGCGTGGCCTCCGCGCCGCTGCCGTCGCGCGAGCGTTCGCAGGTCATCGCGCTGGCCATGGGCGAGAACAAGCTGCCCGGCATCCTCGCCGCGGTGACGCGCAGGCTGGTCAACGGGCTGATCACCGACGAGCGCACGGCGACAGCACTGCTCGCTGCCGGCTAGGCTTCGCGCAAGTGCCTGCCGCGGCGCGCCCGCGACCGGCCATCCGTTCGACCAAGGTCACCTTATGATGCATAGGGCGTCATCGTCAGCAGGTCGAGCCGGCGCCAACGCCCGTCGGCTGCGGCGAACTCCCCGGATGTCGCCGGCCGGCCGTCGATCAGGCCAAGGTCGCGGCGCATGTGGTCGGACAGCTCATTGACCTTCAAACGCTTGTGTTTGCAACCCTTGAGGGCGGCGAGGACCGTTCTGGCGTAGGGCATCTTGCTCTCCCATGACGGGTGGATCTGCTACGCCCGATATGATGGAGGACGCGCTTGCCGGCCAATTGAACTTCGCATAGCATGCATAAAGGAGACTTATGCATGAAGCTGCCGCCGCTCGCCGCCGTCCGCGCCTTCGAGGCGGCCGCCCGGCTTCTCTCCTTCACCCGCGCGGCGGAAGAGCTGGCGATGACGCAAGCCGCGGTCAGCTACCAGATCAAGGTGCTCGAGGAACGTGTCGGCCAGCCGCTCTTCGTCCGCAGGCCACGCCAGGTGGAGCTTACCGAAACCGGCCGGACGCTGGCCGCCGGCGCATCGGAGGCCTTGCGCATCCTCGCCGAAAGCTACGAGCAGGCGCGGACCGGCGGAAAGGGCACGCTGTCGATCAGCACGATACCGACCTTCGCCGCGAACTGGTTCGCGCTGCACCTCGGCTCCTTCCACGTCGCGCACCCGTCCATCGCCGTCAGGCTGGAGACATCGGACCGGCTGGTTGACCTGGTACAAGGCGATTTCGACATCGGCATCAGGACCGGCGGCACGGGACAGTGGCCGGGGCTGATGGCGCACCGGCTTTTCCTCGCCGACTTCACGCCGATGCTCAGCCCGTCGCTTGCCGCCACCATCGGCGGGGTCAGGGAACCCTCCGACCTGCTCAAGCTGCCCATCCTCGACGCCGGCGACCCCTGGTGGCCTGCCTGGTTCGATCTTGCGGGCATCGACGCGCGGGAAAACCTGGCGGCGAGGACGCGCAGCCAGCTCGGCTCGCAGGCCTTCGAGGCGCGCGCGGCCATCGCCGGCATCGGCGTCGTGATCCTGACCCGCGAGCTGTTCGCAGCCGAGCTCGCCAATGGCAGCCTTATCCAGCCCTTCGACATCGTCGGCAATGACGGCCACGCCTACTGGATGGTCTACCAGGAAGCACGCCGCAACGTGCCGAAGATCCGGGCGTTTCGCGATTGGATGCTGGCCGAGATCGGCGCGTCCGCGCAGGTCGCGCCATGAAGCGCGCCTTGTCGGCCGGCCTTGCGACCTCTCACGCCGCCGATTGGGCGGCCAGAGCCTCGGCGAAGCCGGCCTCGAGCGCGACGTCCTGGGGCACGACGCGCACGTTGAGCGGCCCCCTGCTGCCGCGAATGGCGATCTCCCGCATCTCGTAGCCGGATAGGTCGAGGCCGGAGAGCGCGACCACCGTGTCGGAGACGACGATCGCCGCGTCGAACTCCTTGGCCGCGGCCTCGAGGCGGCTCGCGACATTGACGGTGTCGCCGATCGCCGTCACATGCATCGTGCTGCCATAACCCATGGCGCCGACGATCGCCGGACCGGCATGGATGCCGATGGCCACCCGGAGCGGTCCGGGCAGTTCGGCGGCAAGTTCCTCGCTCAGCCGGTCGAGGGCGGCGAGGATTGCGGCGGAAGCCGAGAGCGCCTGCCGCGAGGCCTCGGCGGCCGAGCCGTCGAGGCCGAACAGCGCCATGGCGCCGTCGCCGATGAACTTGTCGAGCCGGCCGCCGGACTGCTCGACGGCCCGGCCGACGATGGCGAAATAGCGATTGAGCAGGAAGACGATGTCGTAGGGCAGGCGGCGGTCGGCCAGCGCCGTGAAGCTCCTGATGTCGCAGAAGAGCACGACGATCTCCTGCTCGCGGCCCGGCGTCGCCGGCCTTGCCCCGGCGGGAAGCGCGCTCGCGCGCGGGGCGGCGAGCAGCGGCAGCACGGTAACGGCGTCCACCGGCCGCAGCTGGCAGGCCAGGCGCACGTCGGGCGCGGCATGGATACGGGTCAGCGTCGCGCGTTCGACCGGGCCTGCTTCGGGCAGCTCGGCCAGGCCCGCGGTGACGCGCACGCGGCAGGTGGAGCAGCGGCCCTTGCCGCCGCAGACCGAATAATGCGGGATGCCGCCGACGCGGCTCGCCTCGAGCACGGTCGAGCCTCTCGGCACGCGCACGACCTGGCCGCCCTCATATCGGACCTCGATGAGATCGCGGCGCGCGCGGACGTGGCGCAGGCCGCGCAGGAGGAGCGTGGCGGCGACGGCGGCGACGGCGATGCCGTAGGCGAGATAGAGAAATGCGTCCTTGGCGGCATAAACGCCGGCGATCCGCCCGGGCGTCAGACCCTCCGGCAGCGGGGGCGGCGGCGTTTCCATGACGGTCTTGCCGGCTTCCGCGAAACCCAGCAGCCCCAGCACCGGGACCAGCACGGCGCCGATCAAAAGCCAGGGCGCAGCTTTCGGATACCAGTCCCGGTAGCGCAGCCAGAAATGCAGCCCGAGGCAGCCGTGCGCCCAGATGGCGAGGAGGGCGGCGACCTGTATTGCGCCGGTCAAAGGGGAATCGATCCACAGCGCGCGGGTCACGAACTCATAGTCGACGTCCAAGCCGGTCATCGACGAATAGACCAGGATGCCTATGACATGCTCGGCAATGACCAGCGGGATGACGAGGCCGAGCACGATCTGCGCCGCTTCCCTGGCAGGCATCTTCAACGTGCGCTTGAGGTAGAGCGAGCGCAGGACGAGCACGACATGGACCGCGGCCGCGCCGTAGAGGAGGACTGCTCCGGCCGGCATCGTCCACGGCGCGGTCAACCAGTCGAGCCCGGCATCGGCCACGCCGATCGAGATCAGGTTCAGCGCCAGATTGGCGAGATGCATGATCACAAAGGCCATGAGGACCAGGCCGGAGGCGAGGCGCAGGCTGCGGTAATGACGCTCGCGCGCCTTGCTGCGGCTGGCGGAGCCGGTGCCGGTCGGCGCGGGCGGGGAGGCTGAGGTCATGCGGTGGGTGCTGCCCGATTCCTGATCAGCCGTGAAATTGGCAGTCCGGCGGCTGCGGTTCAATGGGGCTGTTGGGAACTCAATGTCCACCGCCCCGATCCCAAAAAATGGACGGTCGAGAGCCGAAGTCTTGCAGCTGTCGGGCGCGCTTCGCCAAGAGCGCCGATTGCGATTCGCGCCGTGCTTTCGGCCAGACATTGCCGCCGCTGCTGCAGCGCAGCATCGAAACCGCCTTGACACCCGATCGATACCCTCGAATAATTGCTCAATTCCAAAGCAAATGCTCAATTCGCTTCCACGGGAGGAATCTGGATGAAACTGAAGACGCTCGTTCTGGGCCTGTGCACGGCAAGCGCGCTCGCGTTCGCCGCGCATGCCGAAACCATCACCATCGCCACCGTCAACAACGGCGACATGATCCGCATGCAGAAGCTGGCGGACGACTTCACCTCGAAGAACCCGGATATCCAGCTGAACTGGGTGACGCTGGAGGAGAACGTCCTGCGTGAGCGCGTCACCACCGACATCGCCACCAAGGGCGGCCAGTACGACGTGGTGACGATCGGCAACTATGAAGTGCCGATCTGGGCCAAGCAGGGCTGGCTGCTAGAGTTGAATGGGCTCGGAGCCGACTATGACGTCGACGACCTCCTGCCGGCCATCCGCGGCGGCCTGACAGTCGACGGCAAGCTCTACGCCTCGCCGTTCTACGGCGAGTCGGCGATGATCATGTACAGGACCGACCTGTTCGAGAAGGCCGGGCTGAAGATGCCCGAATCCCCGACCTGGGAGTTCATCGCGGATGCGGCCCGCAAGATCACCGACCGCGGCGCAGGCATCAGCGGCATCTGCCTGCGCGGCAAGGCCGGCTGGGGCGAGAACATGGCCTTCCTGACGGCCATGGCAAATTCCTATGGCGGGCGCTGGTTCGACGAGAACTGGCAGCCGCAGTTCGACCAGCCGGAATGGAAGGCGGCGCTCGGCGACTACGTCGCGCTGATGAAGGACGCCGGCCCCGAAGGCGCATCCTCGAACGGCTTCAACGAGAACCTGACGCTCTTCCAGCAGGGCAAGTGCGGCATGTGGATCGACGCCACCGTGGCGGCGTCCTTCGTATCGAACCCGAAGGACTCGACGGTCGCCGACAAGGTCGGCTTCGCGATCTTCCCCGACACCGGAAACGGCAACCACGGAAACTGGCTGTGGTCGTGGAACCTCGCCGTCCCGGCAAGCACGCAGAAGGCAGAGGCGGCGCAGAAGTTCATCTCCTGGGCGACCGACAAGGCCTATACGGACCTGGTGGCCTCCAAGGAGGGTTGGGCCAACGTGCCTCCCGGCACCCGCGCGTCGCTCTACGGCAACGAGGAATACAAGAAGGCGGCGTCCTTCGCAGAGCCGACGCTCGCAGCAATGCAGGCGGCCGACATTACCAAGCCGAGCGTCAAGCCGGTGCCGTATACCGGCGGACAGTTCGTGGCGATCCCCGAGTTCCAGAGCCTGGGCACCACGGTTGGCCAGCTCTTCTCGGCCGCACTCGCCGGGCAGTCGACGGTGGACGACGCGCTCGCCCAGGCGCAGTCGGTCGCGGTGCGCGAGATGACGAGGGCCGGCTACATCAAGTAGCCGGACACTGCATAAGGCATCCTCCCATGCCTTTGCCGTCCGGGTCTCCCTGTACCCGGACGGCACTTCTCACAACATTTGAACCGCAATCCCGTGTGACTGCAGGGTGACCGACATGGCTACTCGACAGACCCGAACGCTCGCGCGCTTCATGATGGCGCCGTCCGTCATCCTCCTGCTCGTCTGGATGATCGTGCCGCTGGCGATGACGTTGTGGTTCTCGTTCCTGAACTACAATCTGCTCAACCCGGGCAACGTCGGCTTCGCCGGCCTGTTCAACTACAAATACTTTTACACCGACCCCGCCTTCTTCCAGTCGATCTGGAACACGCTGGTGCTGGTGGTCGGCGTGCTCGTCATCACCGTGGTCGGTGGCATCCTGCTGGCGCTGCTGCTCGACCAGCCGATCTTCGGCCAGGGCATCGTGCGCATCCTGGTCATCTCGCCCTTCTTCGTCATGCCGCCGGTGGCCGCGCTGGTGTGGAAGAACATGATCATGCATCCGGGCTACGGCGTGTTCGCCGACATCGCGAGATATTTCGGGCAACAGCCGATCGACTGGTTCGCGCAATACCCGCTGCTTTCGATCATCATCATCGTCGCCTGGCAGTGGCTGCCTTTCGCGACGCTGATCCTGCTGACCGCCCTGCAGTCGCTGGACAGCGAACAGAAGGAGGCTGCCGAGATGGATGGCGCCAACTTCGTCAACCGCTTCATCTACCTCACGCTGCCGCACCTGGCGCGGGCGATCACCGTGGTCATCCTGATCCAGACGATCTTCCTGCTCGCCGTCTACGCGGAAATCCTCGTCACCACCAATGGCGGGCCAGGCTACGCCTCCACCAACCTGCCCTTCCTGATCTACCGCACGGCCCTGCTCGGCTACGACGTCGGCGGCGCATCGGCCGGCGGGGTCATCGCGATCGTGCTCGCCAACATCGTCGCCTTCTTCCTGATGCGCGCGGTGGGGCGGAACCTGGATCGATAGGAGAGCGACATGCCACGCACAGTCAGCACGCAGGGCAGGATCGGCTGGACGGTCGCCGCATGGGCGATCGCGCTGCTCATCTTCTTCCCGATCCTCTATACGGTGATCACCTCGCTGAAGACCGAGCCGGAGGCGATCGCCGGCTTCAACCTGATCCCCTCCTTCACACTCGAGAATTACGTCGAGGTGCAGACGCAGCGAGACTATTTCCGGCCGTTCATGAACTCGGTGATCATCGCCGTCGGCTCGACGGTGCTCGGCATCGTCATCGCCGTGCCGGCGGCATGGTCGATGGCGTTCTCGCCGACCCTGCGCACCAAGGACGTGCTGATGTGGATGCTCAGCACCAAGATGATGCCGGCGGCCGCCGTGCTGGTGCCGATCTATCTCATCTTCCGCGACTTCGGCCTGCTCGACAGCCGCCTCGGCCTGACCTTCATGCTGATGCTGATCAACCTGCCGATCGTGGTGTGGATGCTCTACACCTACTTCCGCGAGATACCAGGCGAGATCCTGGAGGCGGCGCGCATGGACGGCGCGTCCCTGTGGGGCGAGATCTGGCACGTGCTGACGCCGATGGCGGTGCCGGGCATCGCCTCGACCATGCTCCTCAACATCATCCTCGCCTGGAACGAGGCGTTCTGGACGATCCGCCTCACAACCACCAATGCGGCGCCGCTTACCGCCTTCATCGCCTCGTTCTCCAGCCCGCAAGGCCTGTTCTGGGCGAAGCTGTCGGCGGCCTCGACGCTCGCCATCGCACCAATCCTGATCATGGGCTGGTTCTCGCAGCGCCAGCTGGTGCGCGGCCTGACCTTCGGAGCGGTGAAGTGACAGGCGCCACGAACACCGGGAGGCACCAATGGGCCAGATAACGCTGAAGAACGTCACCAAATCCTTCGGGGCGACGGTCATTATCCCGAACATAAACCTGGAGATCGAGGACGGAGAGTTCGTCGTCTTCGTGGGTCCGTCAGGCTGCGGCAAGTCCACGCTGCTGAGACTGATCGCCGGGCTCGAGGACACCAGCGGCGGCACCATCCTGATCGACGGTCGCGACGTGACCAGCGAGGCGCCGGCCAAGCGCAAGCTCGCCATGGTGTTCCAGTCCTACGCGCTCTATCCGCACATGACGGTGGCGAAGAACATCGGCTTCCCGCTCAAGATGG
Source organism: Rhizobiaceae bacterium (assembly GCA_036520515.1). GTDB lineage: Bacteria > Pseudomonadota > Alphaproteobacteria > Rhizobiales > Rhizobiaceae > Mesorhizobium_K. The sequence goes on along the minus strand of DATDJN010000296.1, from coordinate 5,060 downwards.
CCGGCGAAAGCTCCGATGTCATCGAGAAGAAGGTGGCTGAGGCGGCGCGGGTGCTCAACCTCACCAACTATCTGGAGCGGCGGCCGGGACAACTCTCCGGCGGCCAGCGCCAGCGCGTCGCCATCGGCCGCGCCATCGTGCGCCAGCCTTCCGCCTTCCTGTTCGACGAGCCGCTGTCGAACCTCGACGCGGCGCTGCGCGGCACGATGCGCCTCGAGATCTCCGAACTGCACAACCAGCTGAAGACGACGATGGTCTACGTCACCCACGACCAGATCGAGGCGATGACCATGGCCGACAAGATCGTCGTGCTCAACGCCGGCAACATCGAGCAGGTCGGCTCGCCGCTGGACCTCTACCGCTCGCCGCAGAACCTTTTCGTGGCCGGTTTCATCGGCTCGCCGCGGATGAACCTGATGGAGGGACAGTTGGCGGCAAAGCATGGCGCCAAGACGATCGGCATCAGGCCGGAGCATCTCGCCGTCTCGACGACGTCGGGCGAATGGAAGGCGACGGTCGGGGTGGCCGAGCATCTCGGCTCCGACACCTTGCTGCATGTCCATTCCGATGGGATCGGGCCGTTGACGGTGCGCGCCGGCGGCGAGATCGGCGTCAAACACGGCGACACGATCTGGGTGACGCCGGACGTGTCGAAACTCCATCGCTTCGGTCCGGACGGGAAAGCATTGAAATGAGACTGGAAGGCAAATCGGCGCTGATCACGGGCGCCGCGCGCGGCATCGGCAGGGCCTTCGCCGAAGCCTATGTTCGCGAAGGCGCCACGGTGGCGATCGGCGACATCAATGTCGAGGCGGCCGAGACGACGGCGCGCGAGATCGGCGCCTCCGCCTACGCGGTGCGTCTCGACGTGACGGACCAGGCATCGATCGACGCCGCCGTGAAGGCGGTCGAGGCGAAAGCCGGCGGGCTCGACATCCTCGTCAACAACGCAGCGCTGTTCGACGCCGCGCCGATCGTCGAGATCACCCGCGCCAGCTACGACAAGCTGTTCGCGGTCAACCTGGCCGGCACGCTGTTCACGCTGCAGGCGGCGGCCAGGTCCATGATCGCCCGGGGCAAGGGCGGCAAGATCATCAACATGGCGAGCCAGGCCGGACGTCGGGGCGAAGCGCTGGTCGCCGTCTACTGCGCCACCAAGGCCGCCGTCATCTCGCTGACCCAGTCGGCCGGTCTCGACCTCATCAAGCACCGCATCAACGTCAACGCCATCGCGCCCGGCGTGGTCGACGGCGAGCACTGGGACGGGGTCGACGCGCTGTTTGCGAAATATGAGGGGCTGAAGCCCGGCGAGAAGAAGCGCCAGGTCGGCGCGGCCGTGCCCTACGGGCGCATGGGCCGGGCTGAAGACCTGACCGGCATGGCGATCTTCCTCGCCAGTGCGGAAGCCGACTACGTGGTGGCGCAGACCTACAATGTCGACGGCGGGAACTGGATGAGTTGAGATGGATGTGAAGAAATGAGCGTAAAACTCTCCCTCGCCAATCTGGAAAAACTGCCGAAAAGCGTAACCGTCCCGAGGTATCCGCGCGACAATCTCACACCGGGGATCCTGCATTTCGGCGTCGGAAACTTTCACCGTTCCCACCAGGCGGTCTATCTCGACCGGCTGTTCAACACCGGCAAGGGTCTCGACTGGGCGATCGTCGGCGCAGGCGTGTTCGAAGGCGAGAAGCCCGCACGCGAGAAATTGCGCCAGCAGGACTGGCTGACAACGGTGGTCGAGCAGGATGCGGGGCACCGCAAGGCCCAGGTGACCGGCGTCATGATCGATTTCATAACGCCTGGCGAGACGGACGACATCGTCGATATGCTGGCCGATCCGGCCATCCGCATCGTCTCGCTGACCATCACCGAGGGCGGCTATTTCATCGACCCCGCCTCGGGCAAGTTCAATCCCGGCCATCCAGACATCGCGGCGGACGCTCGGGATATCGGTGCGCCGAAGACGGTGTTCGGGCTGATACTCGCCGGGCTCATGAGGCGGCGCGAGGAAAGCCTTGCGCCCTTCACCGTCATGTCCTGCGACAACATTCCCCATAACGGCGACGTGACCGCCGACGCGGTGGTGGGGCTGGCCGAGTTGGTGGAGAAGGAACTGGCCGACTGGGTGCGCGACAACGTCGCTTTCCCGAACGCCATGGTCGACCGCATCACGCCGGCCACGACCGACCGCGAGCGTGCGATCCTGGCAAGCGAGTTCGGCGTCGACGATAGCTGGCCGGTGTTCTGCGAACCCTTCATGCAATGGGTGCTGGAGGACACTTTCACCGCCGGGCGCCCGGCGCTGGAAGAGGTTGGCGTGCAGTTCGTCGACGACGTTTCGCCCTTCGAGCTGATGAAGATCCGGATCCTCAATGGCGGGCATGCGGCGATCGCCTATCCTGCCGGCCTGCTCGACATCCATTTCGTGCATGAGGGCATGGAGGAGCCGCTGGTCCGCGACTTCCTCGACAAGGTGGAGCGCGAAGAAATCATCCCCACCGTGCCGCCGGTGCCGGGGGTCGTGCTCGACGAATATTACGCGCTGGTGGCGCGCCGCTTCGCCAATCCGACCATCGGCGACACGATCCGCAGGCTCTGCCTAGACGGCTCGAACCGTCAGCCCAAATTCATCATCCCGACGATTGCCGACCGGCTGAAGGCCGGCAAGGGCATTGAGGGACTGGCGCTCGAATCCGCGCTGTGGTGCCGCTACTGCTTCGGCACGACGGATTCCGGCGCGGCGATCGAGCCGAACGATCCCAACTGGGCGCGCATGAACGCTACGGCGAAGGCGGCCAAGGACGATCCGTCAGCCTGGCTGGCGATGGCCGACATCTACGGGGACGTCGGCAAGAACGCGATCTTCGCCGAGGCGTTTTCGCGGCACCTCAAGGCGCTTTGGCAGGACGGCACGCGCGCCACGGTGGGGCGGTATCTGGGCAGGGCGTGACCGGCCAGCGCGACGGAGACGATCGTGCCGCATGCGCCGAAACTCGTCATCTTCGATTGCGACGGCGTGCTGGTGGACAGCGAAACGATCTCGGTCGGCGTGCTCACCGAGTGGGTGCGCAAGGCGGGCGGAAAGATCGCCGATCGCGACGGGTACCGGCTCTTCCTCGGCCGCAGCATGGCAGCGGTCGAGGATGTCCTGCGCCGCGATTTCGCGCTGGCGCTCTCCACCGCGGAACGCGACGGCATACGCGACGAGACATTCCGGCGGTTCCGTGAGCGGCTGAAGCCGATGCCGGGCATCGTCGAGGTCTTGGCCGGGCTGAAGACGCCGCGTTGCGTCGCCTCGTCGAGCAGCCTTGAACGAATCCGGCTTTCGCTGTCGCTCACCGGCCTGCTGGAAATGCTGGAGCCGCATATATACAGTGCCCAGATGGTGGCCAGAGGCAAGCCGGCGCCCGACCTCTTCCTGCATGCCGCCGAGGAGATGGGCGTCCGAGCGGAGGATTGCGTCGTCGTGGAGGACAGCCCTGCTGGGATCGATGCGGCGAGGCGCGCGGGCATGCGCGCCTTCGCTTTCGTAGGCGGCTCTCATGCGGCCGAGGCAGGGCTGCAATCGGCGCTGGCGCGGCTGGAGCCGGAACTGATCTTCTCCGACATGACGGAGCTGCCCGGACTGCTTGGCGGGCGGGCGCTGCGCATGGGCGGGCGAGCCGGCTGATGCAGCAGTATGTCTGCGCCGTCGACGTCGGCACGGGAAGCGCGCGCGCCGGCATATTCGACCGCGCCGGCAAGGTGCTCGGGCGGGCCGAACATCCGATCCTGATGCACCGGCCGAAGGCCGACCATGCCGAGCACGATTCGGAGGATATATGGCGGGCGGCCTGCCATGCGGTGCGCGGCGCGCTGGAAAAGGCGGGCGTGCCGCCGGAAAGCATCGCCGGCATCAGCTTCGACGCGACCTGCTCGATCGTCGTGCGCGGCGCCGACGGCGATCAGGTCAGCGTCTCGGTATCCGGCGAGAAGCGCTGGGACACGATCGTCTGGCTCGACCATCGCGCGCTGGCCGAGGCCGACGAATGCACCGACAGCGGGCACCGCGTGCTCGATTATCTCGGCGGGGTGATGTCGCCGGAGATGGCGACGCCCAAGCTGATGTGGCTGAAGCGGCATCTGCCGGGAAGCTGGAACCAAGCCGGCTACATGTTCGACCTGGCGGACTATCTGACCTACCGCGCATCCGGCTCCACGGCGCGCTCGCAATGCACGCTCTCCTGCAAATGGACCTATCTGGCGCATGACACGCCCGGCTGGCAGCGCGACTTCTTCGCCAGGGTCGGGCTGGAGGACATTCTCGGACGCGGCGGCCTGCCGGACACGGCAAGCCCCGTCGGCTCGGACCTCGGTCCGCTGACGCCGCAGGCGGCCGCCGAACTCGGTCTGACGGAGAATTGCCGGGTGGCGACCGGCGTCATCGACGCCTACGCGGGGGCGCTCGGCACGCTCGGCGGTTTCGCCGGCGAGCCGGGCGAACTGAACCGGCACCTCGCGCTGATCGCCGGAACATCGAGTTGCGTCATGGCGATGTCGCCGGACGAGCGGCCCTTCGGCGGCGGCTGGGGGCCGTATTACGGCGCCGCACTCCCGGGCTGCTGGATCGCCGAGGGCGGCCAGTCGGCAACCGGCGCCCTGCTCGACCACATCATCCGGCTGCATGGCGCCGGCGGCGAGGCGACCGCCGAGCGCCACCGCCAGATCGCCGAGCGGATCGTGGCGCTGAGGGCCGAGGAGGGGCTGGACCTCGCCGGCCGGCTGCACGTGCTGCCGGACTTCCACGGCAACCGCTCGCCGCTTGCCGATCCGCATGCGCTGGGCGTCATCTCCGGGCTGACGCTCGACGCCTCCTTCGACGGCCTTTGCCGGCTGTACTGGCGCACGGCTGTCGGCATCGCGCTCGGCGTACGCCACATCCTGGATACGCTGAACGCCGGCGGCTTCGTCATCGACACGCTGCACGTGACGGGCGGGCACACCAAGAACCCGCTCTTGATGGAGCTTTACGCCGACGCCGTCGGCTGCACGGTGGTCGAGCCGGAGGCCGACGAGGC
>DATDJN010000295.1:0-9628 GCA_036520515.1 Rhizobiaceae bacterium | reverse complement strand
AGTTGCGCTTGCGCGCCTTGCGGTCGCGATAGGCATACTGCAGCGACTTGTCGACGGCGGCCTTTGCCGTGCGGATGGTGTTCTTGCGACGGCCGGAAAAGCCCTTGGCGGCTTTCAGGACCTTCTTGTGCTTGGCGTGGGCGGTAACGCCTCTCTTTACGCGTGCCATGTCATGATCTCCTTAAATTGCGTCCAGCCGGCTCAGATGCCGCCGCCGTTGGGCAGGAAGTTCTTCACGACCTTCTCCCCGTCGGCCTTGGCGAGGACCATGGTCCCGCGCGCATCGCGAATGAACTTGTTGGAACGCTTGATCATGCCGTGGCGCTTGCCGGCGGCAGCCGACAGGACTTTGCCCGTGCCGGTGATCTTGAACCGCTTCTTGGCGGCCGATTTGGTCTTCATCTTGGGCATTTTGCTACTCCTTGCGGGGCTTTGCCGCCCCTGTTGTTGTTCCCGGACCGACCAAAGTCCGGAAGCATGAAAACCGCCACGGCATGCCCTGCCGGACGGTTATGGACGCGGGCTCATAGCAGCGAGCGGGCAAAAGTGCAACCGGCCTTGGGCCGATGGTCTATGGGGCGGCACACGTTTCACGCCTGTCCCGCCAACGAAAAGCCCGCCACGCTTCGCGTGGCGGGCCAGTCCGACAAGCGGTCGGTCAGTCTTTCAGACCCGAGCCGGGCGGCACCGCGGTGACCTTCGACAGCAGTTCCCGCTTGGACAAAGTCGGCTTCTTGTATTCGCGTTTCATTACGTTCCCTTGCATTCCCAGCTCATTTCAAGCGGCTGAACATAGACCCGCAACGACCAAGGCAGTCAACCGCCGAATGAACTCGTGAACTCGAAGCCGGCACCTCGCTCAATCGCCCTGACGACCCGGGCTTTGCGCCCTGCTGCGACGTCCCGCACCGGCCAGCGCCGGGAGCAGAAGCGACACGCCCGTGCCAAGCAGCGCAGACACGATGGTCAGCAGATGCAGGTTGATGGCCGCCTTGGCAAGCAGCGCGAGGGACGCGGCGTCCTTGCTGGCGCCGAAGGCCGCCGCGCCGGCCGCGATGCCGGCCGGATAGGTGCCGACGCCCGCCGGAGCATGCACCGGGAGCACTGCGGAAAGTTCGCCGCCCAGCGCCCCGCCGAAGCAGGCGGCCATGGGCTCCACCCCCATCAGCGCCAGCACCCAGGCCAGCACCAGCACCTTGACGCCCCAGTTGAGCACGGTCAGCGCCCAGGCGCGGATGAAGGCGGCCAGGTCGCGCGGGATGCCGTCCTCCACCTCCTCGACGAATCGTTCCAGCCTCGGCGGCAGCTTCCTGCGCGCCAGCGCCAGCGCCGGATCGCGGAACGGAACGACGGCGAGCGGCGAGAACAGGAAGGCGAGCCACAGTCCGCATGCCCACCAGCTGAAGCCGGCGCCGGCGACCAGCCCGACGCCCGCCGCCGCCAGCAGCGCATGCAGGTCGAGCAGCCGCAGGACCAGCAGCGCCGACGACCCGTGCGCCAGCGGCACGCCGAATTCCGACCGCATCAGCAGCGGAAAGCTCGTCTCGCCGGCCCTCAGCGGCAGCATGATGTTGAGGAGGTTGTGCACCTGCGTGACGCGGAACAGCCAGAGGAAGCGGCCGGCGGTCTGGTGCGGAAAATAGTCCTTGATGCGATGGGCGCGCACGAAATAGGTGCCGACGAGAAGCGCGAGAGCCAGGAGGATGTTCGTCGCGCCGACCTCGGCCCACGCCGCAAGGATCGTCGACCAGCCCCAGATCCACTGCACGAAGCCGGCGTAGAGCAGGATCAGCACCGCCGTCAGCATGGCGATCCGGTTGCGCGCCAGGCCATTCCGTTTCGGTGCTTGCTTCGCCATGCCGTCGCCCGCGATTGTCTAAAACAGGCTGCTCATGTAACAGGGCGGCCAAAGCCGGACTTATTCCGGGGAGATACAGTGCTGCAATCCCAACCCCTTCCACTTTCCGCCGCAGAGGCGGAGAGTGTCGTCGAATTGTCGGTCCTTGTGCCGGTCCACAACGAGGAAGACAATATCGCGCCGCTGGTCGAGCGGATATGCGGCGCGCTAAAGGATTTCGGCCAGCCGTGGGAGCTGATCATCGTCGATGATGGCTCGACGGATGCCACGCTTGTCAATGCGCGCAAGGAATTCGCCCGCGAAGGGCTCGACCTCCGGATCGTCGAGCTGCAGCGCAATTTCGGGCAGGCTGCGGCCCTGCAGGCCGGCATCGACGTGGCGCGCGGCCGGTTGCTGGCGACCCTCGACGGCGACCTGCAGAACGATCCCAACGACATACCCGCCATGATCGCCATGCTGGAGGAGCGGCAGCTCGACCTGCTCTGCGGCTGGCGCAAGGACCGCCGGGACGGCCTCGTGCTGCGCCTCATCCCGTCCTTCATCGCCAACGTGCTCATCCGCAAGGTGACCGGCGTCAAGGTGCACGACTATGGCTGCGGGCTGAAGCTCTTCCGCACCAACATACTGAAGCAGGTCAGGATCATGGGCGGCATGCACCGCTTCATCCCGGCCCTCATCGCCAGCGTCGTGCCGACCTCGCGCATCGACGAGATGGTCGTCAGCCATCACGCGCGGCGGTACGGCCTGTCGAAATACGGCATATCGCGCACCTTCCGCGTCGTGCTCGACCTGCTTTCGGTCGTGTTCTTCATGAGCTTCCGCCATCGGCCCGGCCATTTCTTCGGCGTCATCGGCCTGACGTTCGGGGCGGCCAGCGCGCTGCTCTTCCTCTATCTCTTCGCCGTGAAATTCCTGCTCGGCGAGGACATCGGCACGCGTCCGATGCTGATCGTCGCCGTCATGCTCTTCCTGGCCTCCGCGCAGATGATCACAACCGGCATCCTCGCCGAGATCCTGGCACGGCCCGACGGGGAGACGAGGAACTACTTCGTCCGCGGCATCTACACCCGGGACAAGTGAGCATGATCGATCGTCTGGCCCGAAACGCCGGCTCGGTCTTTCTGCTTCTGGCGGTCTATTTCGCCGTCAACGTCATATCGCGCCTGGCCGGTCCGGCCTCGCTCGAGCTCGACGAAGGCCAGCAGCTCTTCTACGCGCAATGGCTGGCCGCCGGCTACGATTCGCAGCCGCCTTTCTACAACTGGCTGCAATACTGGGTTGTCCAGTTGCTGGGCGACACCATGCTGGCGCTCCCGCTGCTCAAGAACCTGATGATCTTCCTGAGCTACCTGCTCTTCGGCCTTGCCGCGCAGCTCGTCATCCGCGACCGGGCCCTGGCGGTGATCGCGACGCTCGGGCTGATCACCATGCCACAGGTCGGCTACGAGGCGCAGCGCGACCTGACCCACACCGTCGCCCTGCTGTTCGCCTCCTGCATGTTCTTCTATTTCTTCGTCAGGACGCTGCAGCGGCCGACGACCCTCAACTACGCGCTGACCGGCGTGGCCGTCGGGATCGGAGTCCTGTCCAAGTATAATTTCGTGCTGCTGCCGCTGGTCGCCCTGCTGGCCGTGCTGCCCGACCGGGCGCTGCGCGCCCGTCTGTTCGACGTCCGCGTCATCCTGCTCATCGTCGTCGCCGCCCTCATCGTCACGCCCCATGCCCTGTGGTTCCTCGACCATGTCGACCAGGCGACCGGACGGACGTTCAGCAAGCTGACCCGGGACGCCGACGGACAGCGCATCCACCAGATAGGCATGGGGCTCTTCTCGCTTGCCGAAGCGATCCTGGCCACCGGCGCGCTGACGGTCGCCATATTCGCCGCCGCCTTTGGCCGGACATTCCTGCAGTCCTGGCGCGCCGAGAACCAGTGGACCCGGCTCATCGGGCGGATGCTCCTCGCCTCGTTCGTGCTGCTTCTCCTGTTGGTCCTGGTCGGCGGCGCCTCCCATGTCCGGCACCGCTGGATCATACCGCTGTTCTTCCTGCTGCCGATCTACCTCGCGGCCAAGATGGACGCCTCGGGCAAGCCCCTGGCCCAAGGCGGCAAGCGCATCTACGGAGCCGTCGTCCTGGCGATCATGATCCTCATACCGGCTCTGCTCTACACGCGGCCGCTGGTCCAGGGCGCCACGGGCGACTACGGGAAGCAGAACGTGCCCTACGGACCGGCGATCGCCCGGATCCTGGCGGAAAACCCGCACCGGCCCTCCGTCATCCTTGCCGGCGACCACCAGCTGGCCGGCAATCTGCGTCTTCATGCGTCCGACATCCCCGTCGCCGTGCCCGGCTACGAGGCCATGGAGCAGCCCTTCGTCTTCGACGCGACGCATCCGGTGCTCGTCATGTGGCGAAGCCGCCTGCAGCGGGAGCTGAGGCCGGCCCTGCCCGCCGACATGCGCTCCTGGCTCGACCGCAAGGCGGGCCTCGCCGGCCGGGACCTCGAGGCTCGCGACGCCGTCATACCCTACAATCTCGGCCGCGAGGGGGACGCCTATCATTTCAGCTATGCGTGGGTTTACCCGCCGGCGGGCCAGTGACCGCTTCCGGGCGGCGACCGGCTACGGAATCCGGAAAAGCACCGGCAACGCGCCGGAAAGCTGCGCCGCATCGATGATCTCGAAGAGCGGCATGGCCACCAGGAAGACCAGCCCGTCGAGCAGCGTCACCAGCAGCAGGCTCGGCCTGAAGCCTGCCGTCTGGCCCTCGCGGTGGAGCGACAGCCTCGGGAAGAAGCGCGGCACCGTCGCCAGATAGGCCCTGTAGTCTGCGCCGAGATTGGCCGACAGATACTTCTCCTCGCGCAGGATCACGACATGGAAGGCGGCCGCGCAGGCGACGCCGAAGCCGATCGCCGCGGTGAGCGAGCCCATCTGCGCGCCGACGCCGATCGCCGCGACCGAGGAGAAGAAGTAGAGCGGATTGCGGGTGATCGAATAAGGCCCGTCCGTGACGACCGCGACGGATTTCCGGCCGCCGATGTAAAGCGTCGACCAGAGCCGGCCGGCGATGCCGATGACGATGAGCACGATGCCCATCATCTCTACCGCCTCGTGGATGACCGTCTCGGGCGGGAAGATCGACTGGCCGAACAGGAGCACCCCAAAGACCAGAGCCAGCAACGCGGCCAGCGTGACGCGGCGCAGCCTCTGGTAGGATTGCAATCCCGTGAGGGAATTGTCGGTCATCGCCGGGGCGGCGAGGCGCAGCGCTTCAGCGCGGCGCCAGCACCATCATCATCTGCCGGCCTTCGAGCTTCGGCTCGGCCTCGACCTTGGCGATCGTGGCCGTTTCCTCGCGCACCTTGTTCAGAAGCTCCATGCCGAGCTCCATATGCGCCATCTCGCGGCCACGGAAACGCAACGTCAGCTTGACCTTGTCTCCCTCCTCGAAAAAGCGCCGCACGGCTTTCATCTTGGTCTCGTAGTCGTGCGAGTCGATGTTCGGGCGCATCTTGATCTCCTTGATCTCGATGACCTTCTGGTTCTTGCGCGCCTCGGCCGCCTTCTTCTGGTTGGCGTATTTCAACTTGCCGAGATCGAGGATTTTCGCCACCGGCGGGTTCGCGTTCGGCGAAATTTCGACGAGGTCGAGCCCCGCCTCTTCGGCGAGCAGCAATGCCTCGTTGATGGAAACCTCTCCGAGGTTTCCGCCGTCTGCGCCGATCAGCTGGACACGGGGAACTCGGATGTCGGTGTTGGAGCGGGGGCCGTCCTTGGTCGGCGCGGTGGCCTTGAAAGGTCTGCGAATGGTAGTCGTCTCCTCGTCCGTTGAGATCAGGGGTTCAATGGCCCGCCTATGTCGTCGCCGGGCAAAACAAGTCAATAGCACGACGCGAAGAATAAATCACCTGAAACGCATCCGATCGGGTGATTGTGGCTGCGCGTTGCCGTTACGGTACTTTCCGCGCCCCGCCGGCTGTGCCAAAAGCCACCCGTCGAAACCGGGGTTCATGCATGGCGGAGCCGCAATTTATCGAGCACGGGGGCGAGAGGATCGCCTACCGCCGCATCGCGGGCGCCGCGCCCGGCGTCGTCTGGCTCGGCGGCTATCGTTCCGACATGCTTGGCACCAAGGCCGAGACGCTGTCGGCATGGGCCGAACGCACCGGCCGCGCCTTTCTGCGCCACGACTATTCCGGCCACGGGGAATCCTCCGGCGTCTTCGCCGAGGGCACCATTTCGAAATGGCTGGGCGAAAGTCTTGCCGCCTTGCGCCGGCTGACCGAGGGACCGCAGGTTCTCGTCGGCTCGTCCATGGGCGCCTGGATCGCGCTGCGGCTGGTGCAGGAGCTGCGCAAGGCGGGCGAGGGCGACCGCATCGCCGGCATCGTGCTTCTCGCCCCCGCGCCCGACTTCACCGCCGAGCTGATCGAGCCGGCGCTGACGAAGAAACAGCAGCGCGAGCTCGCCGAGAAGGGCTATTTCGAGGAAAAGTCCGGCTATTCGCCCGAGCCCGACATCTACACGCGCGCCCTCATCGAGGACGGCCGCGAGAACCTCGTCATGACCGGGCCGATCGACACCCATTGCCCCGTCCACATCCTGCAAGGCATGGCCGACCCCGACGTGCCGCACACCCACGCGCTCAAGCTGGTCAGCCTGCTGCCCGCCGACGACATGACGCTGTCGCTCATCCCCGACGGCGACCACCGCCTGTCGCGCCCACAGGATCTGGAGCTTCTCGTCCGCGCCGTCGAAGCCGTCATCGCCCAGGCGGACACATCCCGGTAGCGGCTTAGGCCCTATCGCGTCGGGATTGCGGTCGGGACGGCTTGCCTGGCGCGCGATCCTGCGCAAGAAAGTCTTTCCTTCCGCAACGGCTTTCCCCATGCGCCTGTCCATCCCCGTTTCGGCCTTCGTGGCGGCCATCGTCGGCTTCGGCGGCACGCTGGCGCTGATCATCGCCGCGTCGGACGCCGTCGGCGCCACCCAGGCCCAGACCGCCAGCGCCGTCACCGCGCTCTGCCTCGCCATGGCGGTGGAGAGCCTCTACCTCTCCTGGCGCACGAAAATGCCCGTCATCAGCGCCTGGTCGACGCCGGGCGCGGCCCTCATCGCCGCCTCCAGCGGCTTCACCGTCGCCGACGCCGTCGGCGCCTTCATCGTCACCGCCATCCTGCTCATCGTCACCGGCCTGGTCGGCCCGCTGACCCGGCTGATCGCGAAAATCCCGGCCTCGGTGGCGTCGGGCATGCTCGCCGGCATCGTCGTCACCTTCGCCATCAACGCCGTGAAGGCCATCCCTGCCGACCCGTGGCTGATCCTGCCGCTGATCGCCGCCTTTTTCGTCATCCGGCTCTTCAATCCCGCGCTTTCGGTGCTGGCGGTGCTGATCGGCGGCGGCCTCGCCGCCTTCCTCACCGGCCGCGTCGGCGGCCTTCCGACGCCCGAGATCTCGACGCTGACGCTGATCGCGCCCAACTTCTCGTTGTCGTCCGCCGTCAGCCTCGCGCTTCCGTTGTATCTCGTCACCATGGCGTCGCAGAACCTTTCCGGCCTCGCGGTCTTGCGCGCCGCCGGCTACCACCCGGCGCCCGGCCCGCTGATCGCCGCCACCGGCCTCGTCTCCCTGCTCACCGCGCCGCTCGGCGCGCTGACCAGCAACCTCGCCGCCATCTCGGCCGCCATCTGCACCGGCCCGGATGCCCATCCTGATCCTGCGGAACGCTGGAAGACCGGGCCCTTCTACGCACTCTTCTACCTGATCTTCGCGATCTTCGGGGCGTCGCTGGTCGCGATCTTCGCCGTCCTGCCGCAGAGCCTCATCGTGCTGGTCGCCGGCCTTGCGCTGATGGCGCCGCTCGCCAATGCGCTGGCCATCGCGCTGAAGGACGAGGCCGAGCGCATGGCGGCGACCACCACTTTCGCCGTCACCGCGTCCGGCGTCGCGTTGCTCGGCATCGGCTCGGCCTTCTGGGGCCTCATGGCCGGACTCGCCGTGCTGGCGCTGGAATCCCTTAAAAAAGCGAACTGATTGCAAAGGCTTGTCCGGTTTTGCCGGCCGCTGTCTTGAATCGCCTTTTTTATCCCCCCATTTCGATTTCAGCAGCCGAGCTGGCTGCCTCAACCGAAGGAACGGGAGAAGATGAACACGAGTGCACTGATCCGTCCGGCATGGACGCCGGCAACCATCGCGCTGATGGTGATCGGCTTCGTGGTGTTCTGGCCGCTCGGCCTCGCCATGCTTGCCTACATCATCTGGGGCGACCGGCTTGACGGCTTCAAGCGCGACGTCAACCGCGCCACCGACGGCGTCTTCGCCGGCTGCCGCAGAAGCGCCGACAAGGCGCATCGCTGGGGCAATGGCGCCACCCGCACGGGCAACGTCGCCTTCGACGACTGGCGCGACAAGGAGCTCGAGCGCCTCGCCGAGGAACGCCGCAAGCTCGACGAGATGCTCGCCGAGTTCGACGAATACGCCCGCGAGCTTCGCCGCGCCAAGGACCAGGAAGAGTTCGACCGCTTCATGGCGAACCGCAAGGCCAATCCGACAGCCCCCAAGGCCGACGAAAAAGGCGGTAACAACGGCAATAACGGCCCGACTCTGCTCGACGGCTGAGCAGTCACGGCGTCCGCACGCCGAAATTTGATCCAGCAGGACGGCGTCGCTGAACCAGCGGCGCCGTTTTTGATTTCTGCTGCCAGCTTCCTCTATTCAACGCCGACGAATCGGGTATCGTCACCGCATGCCAATCGCGCTGTTCAAACGGACGACCGTGGGAAAAAAGACCAGTCGCTCGCTGGTCAAGGAGTGTCTGCACGAGGTCGCCGGACGAACATTGCCGCTCAGGATCGTTGAAAACGGCCGCGCCAGGCAGCTTACGCTGAGAATCGACGCCGGCGGCCGCTCGCTGCGCATCACCATCCCGCCGGGGCTGGCCTCCGGCGAGGTCAACCGCTTCCTGAAGCGCCAGCAGGACTGGCTGGAGGAGCGGCTTTCCAAGCTGCCCAAGCGCCCGCTGGTGCGCCCCGGTATCAGGATACCGCTGCGCGGCGTCCCTCACATGATCGTGCACGTGCCGGAGCGGCGCGGCACCGTCACAGTCGGCCGGCGGGAGGACGGCACGCCCGCTCTTTTCGTGCACGGCGAGCGCGAGCACCTGCCCCGCCGCCTCGCCGATTTCCTGAAAAAGCAGGCAAAGAAGGACATCGAGGCGCTGGTGCTGAAGCACACCGGCGCCATCAACAAGAGTGCCAAGGCGGTACGGTTCCGCGACACGTCGAGCCGCTGGGGCTCCTGCACCTCGGACGGCAAGCTGTCCTTCTCCTGGCGCATCATGATGGCGCCCAGGCCCATCATCAACTACCTCGTCGCGCACGAGGTCGCGCATCTCAAGCAGATGAATCACGGGCCGAAGTTCTGGAAGCTCTGCGAGGAGCTCTGCCCCGACACCGAGCGCTGCAAGGACTGGCTGAAGCGCAACGGCAATGCGCTGCAGGCGATCCAGTTCGAGTAGACCGCCCGGCATGCGTGGCATCGATTCCGGGGCCTGGCTTCCCGTGACCTCCGCTGCTCGCTTTCGCTCGCGCGCTCAGGCCCGAGAATGAAGAACCTTCTTCCTACGCCTCCGCCAATCGCCAACGTCGGCGATTAGCCCAGCCGCTCAAAGCAGTCGTCCTTCTCGACTTCGTGAGCGAGCCCCCCGGGTCTTGCCTTCGGCAAGCCCGAGGACAGGCTCCGCGAGTGGAGAATGTCGGGAATCCACGC
>DATDJN010000294.1:0-8593 GCA_036520515.1 Rhizobiaceae bacterium | reverse complement strand
GTCGAAGATATCATGCTGCGCACCCAGACGCCGGAAACCTACGACAAGTGGACGACCAACGCGATCCCGTTCAACGATCCGGCCGTCGTCGGCGCGCTGCAGGTGTTCGCCGACATCGCCACCAACGACAAATATGTCGACGGTGGCAAGGCGGCGGTCGCCGCGACCGACTTCCGCGACAGCCCGAAGGGTCTCTTCGGCCTGCCGCCCAAGTGCTACCTGCACCGCCAGGCGTCGTTCATCTCGTCCTTCTTCCCGGAAGGCACGAAGCTCGGCGAGGATGCCGACTTCTTCTACCTGCCGCCGATGGCCGCCAAGCCGGAGCTCGGCAATCCGGTGCTCGGCGCCGGTACGCTGGTGACCATCACAAAGGATTCGAAAGCGGCGCGGGAATTCATAAAATTCCTCGAAATGCCTCTGGCGCATGAAATCTGGATGGCGCAGTCCGGCCTGCTCACCCCGCTGAAGACGGTGAACCAGGACGCCTACGCCAACGACCAGCTGAAGAAGCAGGGCGACATCCTGGTCAACGCCTCGACCTTCCGCTTCGACGGCTCGGACCTGATGCCCGGCAAGATCGGCGCCGGCGCCTTCTGGACCGGCATGATCGACCTCGTCGGCGGCAAGCCGGCTCCGGACGTTGCGGCCGACATCCAGAAGAGCTGGGACGCGATCAAGTAAGCGCTCGGCAGAGCATCCGATGCTCTAGCAACCTCATCCCAAGTTCGGATCCGGACCTCGTGGCCCGGATCCATCACCGGCAAGACGCCTGCCTGGCGGCAGATCGCGGCGAGGCAAGGTGCGGCAACAGGGGAGGAAGTGATGCTGACCCAGATTCTGTGGGCGGTCTTTACCATATTTGTCGGCGTGGGCGGCGCGATCGCCTATTTCTGGGGCGCCAACAAGCTGGTCGACCTGATCTTCCCGTCGCGCGGCGTTGCCGGAGCGACGGCGATCGACAATATCAGACGGCAGGGCCTCATTCGTCCCTGGCTCTTCATAGGGCCGGCGCTGATCATCCTCGTCGTCTACCTGATCTACCCGGTCATCCAGACGCTATACCTCTCCTTCCACGACCGGGCCGGCGAGAACTTCGTCGGCGCGGCCAACTACGTCTGGGCCTTCGGCGACCGCGAATTCCGGAATTCGATCCTGAACAATTTGCTCTGGCTCGCCGTCGTGCCCGCCGCCTGTACCTTGCTCGGGCTGATCATCGCCGTGCTCACCGACAAGATCTGGTGGGGCACGATCGCCAAGAGCCTGATCTTCCTGCCGCTTGCCATCTCCTTCGTCGGCGCCAGCGTCATCTGGAAGTTCATCTACGAATACCGCGGCGAGGGTCAGGTGCAGATCGGCCTGCTCAACGCCATCGTGCAGTTCCTGGGCGGCAACCCGCAGGTCTGGATATCGCTGCCCTTCTGGAACAATTTCTTCCTGATGGCGATCCTGATCTGGATCCAGACCGGCTTCGCCATGGTCATCCTCTCGGCCGCGTTGCGCGGCATACCCGAGGAAACGATCGAAGCCGCCGTCATCGACGGCGCCGGCCCGTTTCAGATCTTCTGGAAGATCATGGTCCCGCAGATCTGGGGTACCATCGCCGTCGTATGGACGACTATCACCATCCTCGTGCTCAAGGTCTTCGACATCGTGCTCACGATGACGAACGGGCAATGGAACAGCCAGGTGCTGGCCAATCTCATGTTCGACTGGATGTTCCGCGGCGGCGGCGATTTCGGCCGCGGCGCGACGATTGCGATCATCATCATGCTCGCCGTGCTGCCGATCATGATCTGGAACATCCG
The DNA here is from genome assembly GCA_036520515.1 of Rhizobiaceae bacterium. GTDB lineage: Bacteria > Pseudomonadota > Alphaproteobacteria > Rhizobiales > Rhizobiaceae > Mesorhizobium_K. The sequence continues at coordinate 6,788 of DATDJN010000294.1, read as the reverse complement.
CCAGGCCAACAAAGAGGGGGGGCTCTGAGATGGCGCAGGCTAGCGGCAAGTCGGCCGGCAAGTCCTTCCTCGGCAAGTTCGGCGTCCACCTCGCCGTGCTGATCTTCGTCGTGATCTGGACGATCCCGACGCTCGGCATCCTGGTCTCGTCGCTCCGCGACAAGGACCAGATCATCGCTTCGGGCTGGTGGAATTCCTTCGCCAGTTCCACGCAGACGGAGGCCGCCCGCTTGCCGCCTGCCGCGAACCAGGTCGAGAAGGACGGCAGGTTTGTCATCGAGGGCAACATCTTCGGCGACCAGCCGCCGCGAGAGATCAGCGCCTTCGGCGTCCGCTCGGCTGCGCCGACGCAATACAAGGCGGGCGAAGCCGCCGACCTCGGCCACGGCGTCACGCTGCAGCTCAACGCAGACGGTACATTCGTTCTTTCGTCGCCCGTCGCCTTCGAGGGCGAGCGCGGACAACGCGTCTATTACGCCTCCTCGGCGCCGGCGCGTTTCACCACCGAGAATTACGAGACGGTGCTGTTCTCCGAAGGCATCGGGCGTTCCTTCATCAACTCGCTGACGGTGACGGTTCCAGCGACCGTCATCCCGATCATGATCGCGGCCTTCGCGGCCTACGCGCTCGCCTGGATGCGCTTTCCGGGACGCGCTCTGATCATCGCTGTCATCATCGGCCTGCTGGTCGTGCCGCTGCAGATGGCGCTCATCCCGCTGCTTCAGCTCTACAACGGGGTGGCGCTGTTCTTCGGCGTGCCGTCGAAGACCTATCTCGGCATCTGGTTGGCGCATACCGGCTTCGGCCTGCCCTTCGCCATCTATCTGCTCAGGAGCTATATGGCCGGCCTGCCGAAGGAATTGATGGAATCGGCGCGCATCGACGGCGCCAGCGACTTCGAGATCTTCATCAAGATCGTGCTGCCGCTCTCCTTCCCGGTGCTCGCCTCCTTTGCCATCTTCCAGTTCCTCTGGGTATGGAACGATCTTCTGGTGGCGATGGTTTTCCTCAGGACCGATGCGACGCAACTCGTGCTGACCGCACGGCTCAACGCCCTGCTCGGCTCGCGCGGCGGCGACTGGGAGATCCTCACGACCTCGGCCTTCGTCACTATCATCGTGCCGCTCATCGTGTTCTTCTCCCTGCAGCGCTATTTCGTGCGCGGCCTGCTTGCAGGTTCGGTGAAAGGAGGCTGATACGATGCCCGCATTGCAGCGCCGCGAGGCCCAACCCGAAGTCGCTCCCGATCGCGACTGGTGGCGCGGCGCGGTGATCTACCAGATTTATCCGCGCAGCTACCAGGATTCGAACGGCGACGGCATCGGCGATCTCAACGGCGTCATCGCCAGGCTGCCCTACATCGCCTCGCTCGGCGTCGACGCGATCTGGATATCGCCCTTCTTCAAGTCGCCGATGAAGGATTTCGGCTACGACGTCTCCGACTATTGCGACGTCGACCCGATGTTCGGCACGCTCGCCGATTTCGACGCGCTGGTCGCCGAGGCGCACCGGCTCGGGCTGCGCGTGATGATCGACGAGGTGATCTCGCACACGGCCGACATCCACCCCTGGTTCCAGGAGAGCCGGTCGAGCCGCGCCAACCCGAAAGCGGGCTGGTATGTGTGGGCGGACGCGAAGCCGGATGGCACGCCGCCCAACAACTGGCTGTCGATCTTCGGTGGCTCGGCCTGGCAGTGGGACACGCGCCGCCAGCAATATTACCTGCACAATTTCCTCGCCGAGCAGCCTGACCTCAACTTTCACAATCCGGAGGTGCAGGACGCGCTTCTCGCCGTTACCCGTTTCTGGCTGGAGCGCGGCGTAGACGGCTTCCGCCTCGACACGGTCAATTTCTACTTCCACAGCGAGGGGCTGGAGGACAATCCGCCACTGCCACCGGAAGAGCGCAACGACCAGACGGCGCCGGCGGTCAACCCCTACAACTACCAGGACCATATCTACGACAAGAGCCGGCCGGAGAATCTCGGCTTCCTCGAACGCTTCCGCGCGCTGCTCGACGAGTATCCGGCGGCGGCCGCGGTCGGCGAAGTGGGCGACTCCCAGCGCGGGCTCGAAGTCGTCGCCGCCTACACGGCCGGCGATAATCGGGTGCAGATGTGCTACGCCTTCGACTTCCTGGCCCCCGAGAAGATCAGCGCGTCCAAGGTGCGCTCGGTGCTCGAAGCGTTCGGGCGCGTCGCCAACGACGGCTGGTCGTGCTGGGCCTTCTCCAATCATGACGTGATGCGCCACGCCTCGCGCTGGGCGGCAAACGAGCCGGACAGGCTCGCCTACCTGAAGGTCGTCTCGGCGCTTCTGATGTCGCTGCGCGGCTCGGTCTGCCTATACCAGGGCGAGGAACTCGGCCTCAGCGAAGCGGAACTTTCGTTCGAGGATCTGCAGGATCCCTATGGCATCCGCTTCTGGCCGGAGTTCAAGGGCCGCGACGGCTGCCGCACGCCGATGGTGTGGGACGACGCCAAGCCGAATGGCGGCTTCTCCACTGCAAAGCCCTGGCTGCCGGTGGCTCGGGACCATCTGCCGCTTGCGGTGAACCGCCAGCAGGGCGATCCGAACTCGCTGCTCGAACACTATCGCCGCTTCCTCGCTTTCCGCGCCGGGCATCCCGCACTGGTCAAGGGCGAGATCGAGTTCCTTGCCGTTGACGGCGACGCGATCGCCTTTGCGCGCCGCGAGGGCAACGAGCAGATCGTCTGCGCCTTCAACCTCGGAGCCTCGCCGGCGACGCTGACGCTTGGCGCCGGAAAAAAAGCGCAGCCGCTCGGCGGCCACGGGCTTTCGGGGAAAGCGGACGGAGATAATATACAATTCCAGGGTTACGGAGCATGGTTCGGCCGGCTGGACTAGGCCTCGGCGGACTTTAAGGGACTGAAGGAACAGGAGCGGACCATGGCAGATCTCACCCTCAGGCAAATCAAGAAGTCCTACGGCGCGATCAACATCCTCCACGGCATCGACCTCGACATCGAGTCGGGCGAGTTCATCGTCTTTGTCGGGCCGTCGGGCTGCGGCAAGTCTACGCTGCTCCGGACCATCGCCGGGCTGGAGGAGATCACCTCGGGCGAGCTCAAGATCGCCGGCGAGGTGGTCAACGACGTGCCGCCGTCGAAGCGCGGCATCGCCATGGTCTTCCAGTCCTATGCGCTCTACCCGCACATGACGGTCTACGACAACATGGCCTTCGGCATGAAGATCGCCCGCGAGAACAAGGCCGAGATCGATCGCCGCGTGAAGCAGGCCGCCGAGATCCTGCAGCTCACCAAATATCTCGACCGCCTGCCCAAGGCGATGTCCGGCGGCCAACGCCAGCGCGTCGCCATCGGCCGCGCCATCGTGCGCAACCCGAAGGTCTTCCTGTTCGACGAGCCGCTCTCCAACCTCGACGCAGCGCTGCGTGTCGCCACCCGCATCGAGATCGCCAAGCTTAAGGAATCGATGCCCAACACGACGATGATCTACGTCACCCACGACCAGGTCGAGGCGATGACGCTGGCCGACCGCATCGTCGTCTTGAAGGACGGCCGCGTCGAGCAGGTGGGCACGCCGATGGAACTCTACCACCATCCGGGCAATCTCTTCGTCGCACAGTTCATTGGCTCGCCCGCCATGAACATCGTGCCTGCGACTATCGAGAAGGCCGGCGCCACGACGGCCATCGCCATCACCGGCGGGCTCAAGGCGAACGTCCCGGTTGCAACGCCGGCCGACGCCAACGGCGCCAGCATCAGCTTCGGTGTCCGTCCGGAAGACCTGCGCATCGCCACAGGCGACAACGTTCTCTTCGAGGGCCGCGTCGACTACATCGAGCAGCTCGGCGAGGTGCAGCTTGTCTATCTCGACATCGGTCGTGCCGACGCGCCGCTGGTGGTCAAGCTGCCCGGCTACACAGAGTTGAAGCGCGACCAGGTGCTGAAGGTCGGCGCGGATCCGGGAACGCTGCACATCTTCAATGCTGAGGGGCGTTCGTTCGCCAGAGTGGCGTCGACGGCCAAGGCCGCCTGACCCTCCTCCCGTCCGGCGACTTTGTGGCGGGCTCCCTTCGTTGGGGGGCCCGCCTGCCTTGAAAGGGCTAAGCCGCGCCAGCCTGGAGCCCGCCGGCCACCTGTGCGCCCGAAGCCGCGACGTCGCCGACCAGGAAAACCTCGATCGGCTCGCCCCTGCCCCGCAACCGGTGCCGGCCCGCCGGCAAAATCTCGAAGCGTTCGTCTAGACGAGACGCTGTCTCGGCCGAGATGGCGATCGTAGTCGCGGCCTCCGGCGCGAGTTCCTTGCCGATGCCTTGCAGCCTCTGGCTCACATTCACCGTGTCCCCGATGATCGTGTAGTTCACGCGGTCGGACGCGCCTATATTGCCGACGATGACGGGACCGGTGTGTATGCCGACCCGAATCCGCAAGGCGGGATGTCCGTCATTCAAGGCGGAAAGATTGTCGGCCGCCAAATCCGCGCGGATCTGGACAGCAGCGCGCACGGCCGCCGCTGCATGTCCCTTCAGCCGATCCGGTGCTCCAAAGAAAGCCATCATGCCGTCGCCGAGGAACTTGTCGACTGTACCGCCATAGGCGTCCACCGCCGCGCACAGAATTGCGAAATGGCGGTTTAAAAGTTGCGAGACGGCCACCGCGTCCATCTGCTCCGACAGCGCCGTGAAGTCGGCAATGTCGGTGAACATGACCGTCACGATCGCCTCGCGCGGTTCGCCGATGCCGATCTCGCCGGTCCGCACCAGCTTGGCGACAAGCGAGCGCGGAACATAGGTCGAGAAGGCTCGCAAGCCGATCAGCATGGCGTTGAACGCGGAGGCCTGGTCGTCCAGTTCCTTGATGCGGCTGCGCGGCAGCGGGGTGACGTCATCGAGATCGAAGTCGGCTACTCGCGTGGCCTGACCGGCGATCGCCTGGATCGGCCTGGATAGACGCCTGCCGAGCAGGATCGCAACCATGACCGCGGCAGCCATGGCGGCAAGCCCCAGCATAGCAGAGCCCATGATGCGCTCGATCTCGCCGCCGATCTGGCTGCTCTTGAAGTAGGCGCCGATCGTCCAGGGCCGCTCGCCATAGCCGGATATCTGGCGGGAGATGGCGACATAGGCGTCGTCGTCCCACCAGTCCTCGTCGTCGTTGCCGACATTGATCTCGGCCAATTCCACGTCGCGGGTGCGCCTGGCGCCGAACTCCTCTTCGACCTTGCGGCTCGAGTAGGCGGCAAGCACCGGATCGCCGAATGTCGACAGCGGCATCAGCGGCGCAAGCCCGTTCCCGTGGGCGTCGAGATCGGCCAGGCGTTCGTCAGCGATGATGCGGCCGTCGCCGTCGAGGATGAAGGCATGCGTGCCGAACCGCTGCGAAAGATCGCGGGTGATGTCGGACAAACTTTGCAACTCCACCGCCGCGATCGCCCAGCCTTGCGGGGCGCCGCCGCCACGCGAGAGCGGCATCGAGACGTTGGCGAACAGGCCATGATCGTTGGCCACGAAGGAACCCCACAACAGCCGATTGAACTGACGACGCTCCTCCAGCGCGGCCAGTATCTGCGGGGCCTTCTCGGCTTCCACCGGCAACGCCTCGATTTCCCCCCCCGAGGTGCGAGCGACACCCCTGCAGACCATGTCCGGCGTGCAGATCAGAATAGCGGTCGCCCGGCGAGTGCCCGAGAGCGCACCCGCGAGGACGGCACTCATCGCCTTCTGGTCATCGATCTGGAATTCGCCTTGCGCATAGAGTTCGGCGACCCCGTTGACGGCGCTTTCAGCGCGCTCCATCTCCGCCCGCAGCGAATCCTCCATCGCGTCGACAAGCAGGGTCGACTGCGCGCCGAGCAGGTCGAGCGTGTTGCGGATATTGGCGCCGACCGTCAGCGCCAGCACCCCCCCGATCGACAGAAAGACCAGCGTGCCGAAGCTGATCGCCATGAGGGCCGCGACCGGAATTCGACGCCGTTTCGCGGCGGGACGCTGGAGGCGCACGGGTTCTGTCGAGGTATCCATCCCATCAAGTGTCGCGAGAGCCCGATGAATTGCAAGCCCGCAAGAGATGCTACATCAAGCCGGCCCTGCGACCCGCTCTGCACGTGCGGCGCGCTGCCGTGACACCAGGAAGGCGCCGCCGAAGCCCAAACTGAGCAGAAGTACGATGGTCGGGGCCGGCGCGCTGTCGAGGAAGAAGCTGACATAGACCCCGACCAGCGACGCCGCGACCGCTACCATTACCGACACGGCCAGCATCCGCTCGAATCGCGTGGTGAGCAGAAAGGCGATGGCGCCGGGCGAGATCAGAAGTGCGATCGCAAGGATGATGCCAACCGCCTTCAGCGCACCGACGATGGTCAGCGACAGCACCGACAACAAACCGTAATGCAGCAGCCTCACGGGAAGGCCGATCGCCCGCGCATGCTGGGCGTCGAAAGCGTGCAGCAGGAGGTCACGGCGGAAGATCATGATCGCCGCCATGCAAAACGCGGCGATCATGCCCGTCTCGGCGACATCGCTCCACGACACGCCCAGCATGTCGCCGAACAGGATATGGTCGAGATGCACCTCGGTCTGGATCTTGGTGTAGAGCACGATGCCCAGCCCGAACATGCCGGAAAAGACTACGCCCATCACCGTATCTTCCTTGATGCGGCTGTTCTCCTTAAGGTAGCCGGTCGCCAGAGCGCAAAACATGCCTGCCGCGAACGCGCCGATCGCCAGCGGAATGCCGGCGATGTAGGCAAGCACGACGCCCGGCAGCACTGCATGGCTCACGGCGTCGCCCATCAGCGACCAG
>DATDJN010000293.1:0-5738 GCA_036520515.1 Rhizobiaceae bacterium | reverse complement strand
GCTTGCCCGAAACGTCCTGCGCCACCAGCCATCTTCTCAACTCATCGGGATCGGCCACCGTCGCCGAAAGGCCGATCGCCTGCAGGCCCGGCACCATGGCGCGCAGCCGCGCCAGCCCGAGCGCCAGGAGATGGCCGCGCTTCGAGGTCACCAGCGAATGCAGCTCGTCGAAGACGACGTAGCGCAGGTCGGCGAAGAAGCGCTTCGCGTCCGGCGTCGCGATCAGCAGCGCCAGCTGTTCGGGCGTGGTGAGCAATATGTCGGGCGGCGCGAGCTTCTGGCGCTGCCGCTTGTGCGCCGGCGTGTCGCCGGTGCGCGTCTCCAGCGTGATCGGCAGGGCCATCTCCTCGACCGGCCGGGCGAGGTTGCGCTGGATGTCGACGGCCAGCGCCTTCAGCGGCGAGATGTAGAGCGTGTGGATGCCGCGCCTGGCCTCGCCGGGCTTGCGCTTCGGGATCGTCGCCAGGTCCGTCAGGGTCGGCATGAAGCCGGCCAGCGTCTTGCCCGCTCCCGTCGGCGCGATCAGCAGCACCGACTTGCCCGCCTGCGCCTTGGCCAGGAGCTCGATCTGGTGCGCGCGCGGCGACCAGCCACGCTCCCCGAACCATTTCAGGAACTGGCCCGGCAGGAGCGCGGCAGTCGCTGCTGGATCGGTTTTCGGTCGAAGCTGGCGCGTCACGCCTCAGACGTAGCGCGCAGGCCCCGGTCCGCCAAGCAAAATCGGAACAAAAGGGGATCGTACGCGCCGTCAGGCGCGCTCGAAGCGCATCACCCAGTTCTTCTCCCAGGTCTTTTCGCCGTCGGTCGAAAAGGATTGTTGCCAGACCGGCCGGTCGCCCACGGTCCAGTCGAAGCGCACGCGCACCGGTACGCCGCCTTCCACGTCGTCGCCGAAAAAGGCGCCGCGGCCGTTCTCGAATCGTCCGAGGGTGGGCGGGAAGAGACGGAAACTCTTGGTGTCCGACCAGTAGATCGACCAGAGGCCGGTGTCGGGATTGAACAGGCGCAGGCTCATGCCGGTGAAGCCGCGCGACGGCACGAACATCGTGTCGAGATTGCCGCCGTGGCCTCCGGCATGCGGGCCGGCGGGAATTGGCATGACCTTTTCCACGCTCGCGTTCGCCGGGAACGTTTCCCACTCGTCCGAGCCCACCAGCCGTGTCTTCAGCACCTCGTTGGCGATCGCCCATCGGCCGATCAGGAAATCGAAATCGTCGAATCCAGCCATCTCAAACCCTCCATCCTGTCGGGCTTATAAAGGAGGGCTCCTGACAACTCTGTCAGTAATGGTTGGTCCGGGAAGTTCACACCGCTAGGAAAAGCGCTTTCCAGGCTGCTCCGCCGGCTGCCGCTCCGCGACCACGATCAGCCCGCCCACCGGCTCCTTGCGGTCGTCCCTGATCCGCTCCTCCCGAACGGAGACGACAGCCAAGCCGCTCTCCGAGAGGATGCGCCGCACATATGCTTCCGAATGCGCATAGCGGCGCGAATGAAGGAGGGAGAAACCGTCGGCGGCGTCCAGCTTCTCGACCGAGAACGCGAACAGTCCGTCCGGGGCCAGCAGGCGCGACACCGTCGCGAAAGTCTCCTCCAGCGCGCCGACATACATGAAGACGTCCGCGGCGGTGAGAAGGTCCGGCTGCGGGCCGGCATGGGAGTAGTGCCTCAGGTCGCCCTTCTCGAGCCGGTCGTAAAGACCCTTCACATGCGCCTTGCGCAGCATTTCCGCCGAAATGTCGACCCCCTCCAGCCGCCCGCACATCGGGCGCAGCCGCTCGCCCATCAGGCCGGTGCCGCAGCCGAGGTCGAGCGCCAGCGAAAACCGCTCGCGCCCCGTCGCCCGGATGGCTGCCTCCAGGACAACCGGCGCGCGGTAGCCGAGCCCGTTCACCAGCGCCTGGTCGAACTTCGACGCATACTGGTCGAACAGCATCTCCACGAAGGCGCCCGGCATGGCGGCCGCGTCGCTCTGGGCTCCAGCCAGCGCCAGTTTCAAGCCAGCGCCGCTGTGGTCGGCCGGATCGAGCGCCAACGCCGCGCGCCAGGCGGCTATGGAGGCTTCGATGTCGCCGGCCGCCTCGTAGAATTCGCCGAGCTGATACCAGCCGAGCGCCCAGCGGGGGACGAGTTCCAGCGCCGACAGCAAGGTTTCGGCGGCGCTCGAAAAGCTCCCTTGCGCAAACAGCATGAGGGCAAAGTCCACGCGGCGGTCGGCCGCCGGATCGCCGGAAGACAGGCTGAATGTCACGTTCATGAGGGACGCTCTGGAAGGACGCGCGTCTATGCTGTGTCCGGGAAAAAAGCGCAAGCGGCTTTTCGGGGCGCGCGCGACTGCTGACAAACGCATCTTCCCCGCCGGCCGCAAATCCCTACATTTGGGGCGATGCGTCCACGCGACCTGCTCTGCCCGAAACCCGGCGGTCTCTACTGCGCACCCGGCGATTTCTATATCGACCCGGTGCGGCCGGTGCCGTGCGCGCTGATCACGCACGGCCATTCGGACCATGCCCGGGCGGGACACGGCTCGGTGCTGGCGACGCGCCAGACGCTCGACATCATGGGCCTGCGCTACGGCGAGGATTTCGCCGGCGCGACACAGGAAGCGGTGCTCGGCGAGACGATCCATGTCAACGGCGTCGCGGTCACCTTCCACCCGGCCGGCCACGTGCTGGGTTCGGCGCAGATTTGCGTGGAACATCAGGGAACGCGCATCGTGGCGTCGGGCGACTACAAGCGCCAGCCCGACGCCACCTGTCTGCCCTTCGAGCCGATCCGCTGCGACGTCTTCATCACCGAGGCGACGTTCGGCCTGCCGGTCTTCCGCCACCCGCCGGACACCCATGAGATCGCCAAACTCCTCAAATCGACCGAGCAGTTTCCCGAGCGCGCGCATCTCGTCGGCGCCTATGCGCTCGGCAAGGCGCAGCGCGTCATACGGCTGATCCGCGATGCAGGCTACGGCAAGCCGATCTACATCCATGGCGCCATGGCGACGCTCTGCGACTATTACCAGTCGCAAGGAATCGATCTCGGCGACCTCAGGCCGGCAACCGTCGAGGGCGGCTCGAAGGAAGATTTTGCCGGTGCCATCGTCGTCGGGCCGTCGTCTGCCTTCGCCGACCGCTGGGCGCGGCGCTTCCCCGATCCGATCTCCTCCTTCGCGTCGGGCTGGATGCGCATCCGCCAGCGCGCCAAGCAGGGCGGGGTCGAGCTGCCGCTCATCATTTCCGACCACGCCGACTGGGACGAGCTTCTGGAAACCATCGTCGAGACGGGCGCCGGCGAGATCTGGGTGACACACGGCCGCGAGGAAGCGCTGGTGCGCTGGTGCGAGCTGCAGGGCATTTCGGCCAAGGCGCTGCATCTTGTGGGTTATGAGGACGAGGCGGATTGATGAACCGCTTCGCCGAACTCCTCGACCGCCTCGTGCTGACGCCGGCCCGCAACGGCAAGCTGACGCTGCTCGTCGACTATTTCCGCTCGGTCGAGGATCCCGACCGCGGGCTGGCGCTCGCCGCCATCACAGGCGACCTCTCGATCGCCGCGGTGAAGCCCGCCATGCTGAGGGCGCTGATCGCCGAGCGCATGGACCCGGTGCTCTTCGGCTATTCCTACGACTATGTCGGCGACCTCGCCGAGACGGTGTCGCTGGTCTGGCCGGACCCGCCGCCGCACCAGAAACCCAACCACGAGCCGACGCTGGCCGAGGTGGCCGGCGCGCTGCAATCGGCCAGCCGTTCCGACGGGCCGACCGTGCTGGCGAGGTTGCTCGACAGCGCCAGCATCGAGGCGCGCTTCGCCATCATCAAGCTGGTGACCGGCGGCCTGCGCATCGGCGTCTCGGCGCGGCTGGCCAAACAGGCGCTGGCCGATTTCGGCAAGGTCGACGTCGCCGAGATCGAGGAACTCTGGCACGGGCTCAAAGCCCCCTACACCGAGCTTTTCGCCTGGCTGGAGGGCAAGGCGCCGAAGCCGGAGAGCGCAGCCAAGGCGCTGTTCCGGCCGGTGATGCTCTCCAACCCCGTCGAGGACCGCGACCTCGAAAAGCTCGATCCCAAAGACTATGCGGCGGAGTGGAAATGGGACGGCATCCGCGTGCAGGCCGTCGCGGAGGCCGGCATTCGACGGCTCTATTCGCGCACCGGCGACGACGTTTCCGGCGCCTTCCCGGACCTCGTCGACGCCATGGGTTTTTCCGCCGCGCTCGACGGCGAGCTTCTGGTCGGCGACCCCGTGCGTGCCACCGGCACCTTCTCGGACCTGCAGCAGCGGCTGAACCGCAAGACCGTATCGCCGAAGATCCGCGATCGGTTCCCGGCCTTCATGCGCTGCTACGACATATTGCAGCTCGGCGCGGAGGACCTTCGCGCCCTCCCCTTCACCGAGCGTCGCAGGCGCCTCGAAGCCTTTGTCGCGACCCTCGACCCGACGCGCTTCGATCTCTCGCCGCTGGCTCCATTCCGCGACTGGGAAGCGCTGAACCACATGCGCACCCACCCGCCGCACCCGGTCATCGAGGGCGTCATGCTGAAGCGGCTGGAATCGCCCTACCTCGCGGGACGGCCGAAAGGCCCGTGGTTCAAGTGGAAGCGCGATCCGCACACGGTCGACGCCGTGCTGATGTACGCCCAGCGCGGCCACGGCAAGCGCTCCAGCTTCTATTCCGACTATACCTTCGGCGTCTGGCAGGGGTCGCCCGGCGAGGAGGAACTCGTGCCGGTCGGCAAGGCCTATTTCGGCTTCACCGACGAGGAGCTGAAGCAGATCGACAAATATGTGCGCGACAACACGATCGAGCGTTTCGGGCCGGTGCGTTCGGTGCGCGCCGACCGCGAGAGGGGGCTGGTGCTGGAGGTAGCCTTCGAAGGGCTGAACCGGTCGACCAGGCACAAATCGGGCGTCGCCATGCGCTTTCCTCGCATTTCACGCCTGCGCTGGGACAAGCCGACGGTCGAGGCCGACCGCCTTGAGACCTTGCAGGCGATGCTCGACTGAGCGCATTGGGCGTCGTCGCCCGGCTCCTCCTTCCTCTCGCGCTGGCGAGGTCCAAGCGTTCCGTCCGCGGCTGTGGCTTGACGCACCTGCGCCGAGCCTACAAGGATCGCGTCTCACTACCCGGCAGTTCGGCAACTTCGAGAAGGAATGCAATGAGCGCGCGCAGAAGCGTGTTCGCCGCCCTGGCACTCGCCGGTGCGATGGTCACGGCCACCATCTCCACCGCCGCGACAGAAGAGGCCGGGCAAGGCCCGGCGTTCGCCGACGACCCCACCGTGCTTGTCGACACCAGCATCGGCAACAACGGCGACGGGACGACGTTCCCGGGCGCCGCCATGCCGTTCGGCATGGTTCAGCTGAGCCCCGACACCCAGCTGAACCAGTACGCTTCCTACGACTACGGGCAGGACACCATCCTCGGTTTCAGCCACACGCACCTCTCGGGCGTCGGCTGCCCCACGATGGGCAACTTCCGCTTCATGCCGACAATCGGCGCCGTAGCATCCTCGGACCCTCTCGCCTACGGCGCGAAGTTCCGCCACGCCAACGAGGCCCGTGCGCCGGGCTACTACGGCGTGACGTTGGACAACGGCATTCAGGTGGAGCTCACGGCGACGGAGCGCACCGGCCAGCACCGCTACACCTTCCCTGCCGGCTCTGAACCCCAGAACGTGCTCGTCGAGGTCGGCGAGGGCAACGGTTCCACCTATGTCGGCAACGTACGCGTAGTCGGCAAGGACACC
>DATDJN010000292.1:0-13108 GCA_036520515.1 Rhizobiaceae bacterium | reverse complement strand
GCGCTCGCCCCTGCCGACAAGCGTTTCTATGCCATCCGCGACGTGACGGCGACGGTCGAATCCGTGCCCCTCATCACCGCCTCGATCCTGTCGAAGAAGCTCGCCGCCGGCCTCCAGTCGCTGGTGCTCGACGTCAAGCTCGGCAACGGCGCCTTCATGGCAAAGAGCCGCGACGCGACCGAGCTCGCGACCAGCCTGGTCGAGGTCGCGAACGGCGCCGGCACGCGCACCTCGGCGCTGATCACGGGCATGAACGAGCCGCTGGCGTCGGCCGCCGGCAACGCCGTTGAAGTGATCAACGCCGTCGATTTCCTCTCCGGCCGCCGGCGCGACAGGCGGCTCGCGGAAGTGACCCTTGCGCTCGCCGCCGAGATGCTGATCGCCGCCGGCATCGCCGGCTCCAACAAGGAAGGGCTGTCGCGCGCCACCCGCGCGCTGGACAGCGGCCACGCGGCGGACGCCTTCGGCCAGATGGTCGCCGCGCTCGGCGGCCCGCCAGATTTCATGGACCGGCCGCTCTCCTACCTGCCGAAAGCACCGATCGAGCATGTCGTCGCCGCCGAGACGAACGGTTACGTCACCGGCATCTCCACCCGCGACGTCGGCCTTGCCGTGGTGGCGCTTGGCGGTGGGCGCACCGCGCCCGACGACGTCATCGACCATGCCGTCGGCATCACCCGCCTGCTGCCGGTCGGCGCAGAGGCGGTCAGGGGCGAGCCGCTCGCCATCATCCACGCCCGCTCGCGCAACGCCGCGGAAAAGGCCGAGCGGGAAATCCGCGCGGCCTATTCCATCGGCCCGTCCAGGCCGGCGGCGGAGAAGGCGATCATCCGCCGCATCGCGCCGCGCGGCTGAGCAGTTCCAGGAAAGCGCGTAACCGGTAATCCGCCCGGCATGGCGGCAAAAAAGCAGCGCTCACTGCACCAGAAGCAGCGCGCCGTTCTCGACCTGGTATTTCGCCAGCCGCTTGAGGAAGGAGACGCCGATCAGCGTGCCCTCGAGCGCATGATCATCGAGCACGACCGCTTCGACATTCTCGACCGTGATGCGGCCGATCTGCAACCTGGCGATCGTGGCGCCGGCCGCCCGCGTCTCGCCGTTCGCCGTCTTCACCTTGTATTTGAAGTCGGCCGGCATGATCCTGATGCCGATCCGACGTGCCGTCGACGCGTTCATCGCGACCAGCGTCGCGCCGGTGTCGATCATCGCGTCGACCGTGCGTCCGTTCAGCCGGAAATCGGCGTTGAAGTGCCCGGACCCGTCGGCGGCGATCTTCACCTTGCGGCCGAGCAGCACTTCGTCCGCCGGCTCGATCGGCTGCGCGGTCCGGATCTCGGCCTTGGCGACCATCGCCGGCGGCTCCCGCGGCTCGTCGGCGGGCTTGAGCAGGCTGTGAAAAAACGCCGAATTGCGCTCATACAGCATCGGCAACGAAGCCGAGGCGACGGCGCAGACGATCACGATGAGAAGCTTGCGCAGCATGGCAGCCCGTTCCGCTTGGCTGGAAATCGTAGCCGGCCAAGGTCATCACGGGCTTAAGATCGTCAGCCGACCTGCGCAAGGCACACGGAATCCGGCCATTGCGTTAACGGTGGGTAAATATCAGCCGGCCTGCTGCTTTACGGCCAGGTGAACGCCGGTCCGCTGTTGCAGATGGCTAATCACAGAGAACACGTTGTCCGCGCGCGGATTTCCCTTCGCACTGAACATGCGCATCAGGCTCTTTGACGGCGTTCCAACATCATCCGCCAGACTTTCAAAGCCTATCGTGGCGTTGATGTAGTCTCGCAGCATTGCCTTTCCCGTAGCAACATCGCCGGACAGCAGAAGTTCCACCGCTTCCGTGAGCAACGCAGCCCGAAAGGCTGGATCGGTCGACACCCTGGCCTTCACCGTTTCCTTGAAGTCACGCGTCAGCGCCATCCTAAACGCCCTTCTTGCGCCGCTTGTAATCTTGCCACCGCTCCAGGGCCTTCCTTAAATCATCCTGTTGTCGCCGCTTCGTACCTCCCGCCAGCAGGATAACGACTTCGTCGCCTTCCCTGCCGAAGTAGATGCGATAGCCCGGACCGAAATCAATCCGATATTCGGCGACTCCACCGCCCACGCTTTTCACGTTTGACAGGTTCCCCTGACCGATGCGGGTCAGGGCAACCGTGATTTTCGTGGCCGCTCGGGCATCCAATGAATTGAACCATCCCGCGAAGGGACTTTTGCCGGAACCGTCGAGGTATTCCGTGATCCTCATCTCAATATAGTAACATATACGCTACCAATCAAGTTTGAGAAAGATGCTACTTCGTCCCGTACATGCGGTCGCCCGCATCCCCCAGGCCCGGCACGATATATCCCTTCTCGTTCAGCCGCTCGTCGATCGAGGCGGTGAAAACGGGCACGTCGGGATGCGCGGTGGTGAAGCGCTCGATGCCCTCGGGTGCGGCGAGCAGGCAGAGATAGCGCAGGTTGGTGGCGCCGCGGCTCTTCAGCATGTCGATCGCCGCGATCGCCGAGTTGGCGGTCGCCAGCATCGGGTCGACGACGATCACCAGCCGGTCGCCGAGATCGCTCGGCGCCTTGAAGAAATATTCCACCGCCTGCAGCGTCTCGTGGTCGCGATAGAGGCCGATATGGGCGACGCGCGCCGCCGGCACGAGGTCGAGCAGCCCTTCGAGCAGGCCGTTGCCGGCCCTGAGCACCGAGGCGAAGACCAGCTTCTTGCCCTCCAGGATGGGGGCCTCCATCGGCTGCAGCGGCGTCTCGATCATCTTGGTGGTCAGCTCGAGGTCGCGCGTCACCTCATAGCCGAGAAGCAGCGAAATCTCGCGCAGCAGCCGGCGGAAGCCGGCCGTCGAGGTTTCCTTGTCGCGCATGATGGTCAGCTTGTGCTGCACGAGCGGGTGGTCGACGACTGTGACGCCTTTCATGGGGAGCGCTCCTGCACAAAGAAGGGTGAACGGTGAATAGTGAATGGCAGATGGTTTGGCGAGTCTTGGTTGGGGCCGTTCCACAACAGCCTGCCCTGAAGGCTCCCACCGTTCCATTCGCCATTCACCGGCCCTTCAGCCTCGCCAGCAGCGCTTCCCTGGTCTTGCGATCAACGAAGGCAGCCTCGATCGCCGTCTCCGTCACGCCGAGCAACTCCTTTTCGCCCATGCCGAAATGCTCGGCGGCGATGTCGTATTCGCGCTTCAGCGAGGTCCAGAAATAGGGCGGATCGTCGGAATTCAGCGTCACCTTGCAACCCGCCTTCTTCAGCGCCGGAAACGGATGCTCGGCAAAGCCCGGGAAGACGGAAAGCGCCACGTTGGAACCGGGGCAGCATTCGAGCACGACGCCTTCGTCGGCGATGCGCCTCACCAGGTCCGGGTTCTCGATCGCGCGCACGCCATGGCCGATGCGCGACGGCCTGATGTGGTCGAGCGCCGACTGCACCGTCTCCCAGCCGGTCAGCTCGCCGGCATGCACGGTGATACCGAGCCCTGCCTCGCGCGCGATCTCGAAGGCGCGCACGAAGTCCTCGAATTCGCCGACGCGCTCGTCGCCCGCCAGGCCGAAGCCGGTCACCAGCGCATTGCCGCTCTTCGCCGCGAAACGCGCCGCCTGCTCCACCGCTTCGACGCCGACGTGGCGCACGCCGATGACGATCATGCGCGCCTCGATGCCGGTCTTGGCCCTGGCGCGGAGAATTCCCTCGCCCAGCGCGTCCGTATAGGTCTTCGCCGACAGGCCCGCCTTGATGGCGTGGTCGGGCGAGATGAAGAATTCCGAATAGATCGCGCCGTCGCGGGCAAGGCTTGTCAGGTAATGCTCGGAAAGCCGGGCATAGTCCTCCTCGCTGCGGAACAGCTCGGCGGCGAAGTCGTAGGCCGCGAGGAACGAGGTGAAGTCTCGCCAGACGAACGAACCGTCCTTGATATAGGGCGAAACGTCCGCGCCGTATTTCTTCGCCTGCCGGGTGACGAGCTCCGGCGACGCCGCCCCTTCGATGTGGCAGTGCAGTTCAGCTTTCAATGGCATGCATGAATTCCCGGTTGGTCCCGCCCGGCGTGGCCGAACGCCACGTCCGGAACCATAGCGCCGTGGCATATGATCGGCTATGGTCCCGCCGCTCCAAGCTGGTACACGAAAATGTCAGAACAACGTTCCACAGCAGCCTCCGAGATGGAGACCTCCTACGGCTTCAAAAGCGTCGGCGCCGGCGAGAAGCAGCCGCTGGTCAACGAGGTCTTCCACAAGGTCGCCGACCGCTACGACCTGATGAACGACCTGATGTCTGCCGGCCTGCACCGGCTGTGGAAGGACGCCTTGGTGGCCGCGCTCAACCCGCCCAAGCGCGACGGATGGCGGGTATTGGACGTTGCCGGCGGCACGGGCGACATCGCTTCGCGCATCATCGATGCATCCCAGGGGCACGCCCATGCGACCGTTCTCGACATCAACGGCTCGATGCTCGCGGTCGGCCGCGAGCGCGCCCGCAAGAGGGGCTATGCCGACAAGGTCGATTTCGTCGAGGCGAACGCCGAGGAGCTGCCCTTCGCCGAGGACACGTTCGACGCCTACACCATCGCCTTCGGCATCCGCAACGTGCCGCGCATCGACAGCGCGCTCACGGAGGCCTTCCGCGTGCTGAAGCCCGGCGGCCGCTTCCTGTGCCTGGAATTCTCCGACGTCGACATGCCGCTGCTCGACCGCGTCTACGAAGCCTGGTCCTTCAATGCGATCCCGCGCATCGGCAAGCTGGTCGCCGGCGAAAGCGAGCCCTATTCCTATCTGGTCGAATCGATCCGCAAGTTTCCCAACCAGGAGAGCTTCGCCGGCATGATCCGCGCCGCCGGCTTCGACCGCGTGACATACCGCAACTATTCCGGCGGCATCGCCGCGCTGCATTCGGGCTGGAAGCTTTGAAGCGCATTCCGGCGGGCATTCTCCGATGAGCGATCTCGGCGCAGCACTCAGGCTCGCCAGGGCCGGCTGGATCATGGTGCGCGAGGGCGTGGTCGCCGCACTTCCCGGCGACCAGCTTTCCGGCCCGGCCAAGCTCGGCTGGCGCGTCGCCCGCCTCTTCACCAAACGCCGTGCGCGGCGCACCGGCCGCAGCGACCGGCTCGCCGCGGCAATCGCCCGGCTCGGCCCCTCCTATGTCAAGCTCGGCCAGTTCCTCGCCACGCGGCCCGACGTCGTCGGCAACGACATCGCTCTCGACCTGGCGCTGCTGCAGGACCGCATGGACACCTTCCCGATGGCCGAGTCGGTCGCCGCCATCGAAGGCTCGCTCGGCCGGCCGGTCGGCGAATTGTTCCTCAGCCTCGGCGAGCCGGTCGCCGCGGCCTCGATCGCCCAGGTCCACGCCGCCGAGGTCGAGCGCGACGGACTGCCGGTCAAGGTCGCCGTCAAGGTGATCCGACCCGGCGTGCGCCGCGCCTTCCTGCGCGACCTCGAAGCCTATTTCCTCGCGGCACGCCTGCAGGAGCGCTACATCCCCGCCACGCGCCGCTTGCGTCCCGTCGAGGTGACCAGGACGCTCGCCCAGACCACCAAGATCGAGATGGACCTGCGTCTGGAAGCAGCCGCGCTTTCCGAACTCGGCGAGAACATCAAGGAGGATCCCGGCTTCCGCGTGCCTGAGGTCGACTGGGAGCGCACCGGCCGCGACGTGCTCACGCTCGAATGGATCGACGGGACAAAGCTGTCGGACGTGGCAAGCCTCGCCGCAGCCGGCCACGATCTCGAAGCGCTCGCCGCCACCTTGGTGCAGTCCTTCCTGCGCCACACGCTGCGCGACGGCTTCTTCCATGCCGACATGCATCCGGGCAACCTCTTCGTCGAGCCCAACGGCACCATCGTCGGCGTCGATTTCGGCATCACCGGCCGGCTCGGCAAGAAGGAACGCCGCTTCCTCGCCGAAATCCTCTACGGCTTCATCACGCGCGACTATCACCGCGTCGCCGAGGTGCATTTCGAGGCCGGCTACGTGCCGCGCAGCCACAATGTCGATGCCTTCGCTCAGGCGATCCGCGCGATCGGCGAGCCGATCCACGGCCAGCCGGCCGAGACCATCTCCATGGCGCGGCTGCTCACGCTGCTCTTCGAGGTCACCGATCTTTTCGACATGCAGACGCGCACCGAACTGGTGCTCCTGCAGAAGACGATGGTCGTGGTCGAGGGCGTGGCGCGCACGCTCGACCCGCATTTCAACATGTGGAAGACGTCCGAGCCCGTCGTCGGCGAGTGGATCCGCGAGAATCTCGGTCCGCGCGGCATATTGGAGGACGCGCGCGACGGCGTGAACGCCCTGGTCTCCCTCGCACGACAGGTTCCCGAACTCGCACACCGCACCGAGCGCCTGTCGCGCGAGATCGACGCGATGGCCGAAAACGGACTGCGCTTCGACGAGGACACCACCCGGCGCATAGGCCAGGCCGAGGCGCGCGCCACCCGCTGGGGCCGCGTCGCGCTCTGGGTCATCGCCCTGGCGCTGGTGTGGATCGGCTGGCAGATCGGCTGACTTGCCTGCAATGCTAGCAATGCTTACATTGCAGGCATTGGAAGGTGCGCCATGGCCACGATGATGATCCGGAACGTCCCCGACGATTTGAAGCGCGAGTTGCGCAGGCGCGCGGCCGATCGCGGCGTATCAATGGAACAGGAGGCGCGCGATGCGCTGGCGCGCGGCGTCGCCGCACCCTCTGGCCGCCGGAAACCGCTCATCGAGGCCTTGGACAAGCTTGGCCAGAAACCCAGGGAACCCTTCGACCTGAAGAGGGTCAGCGACGAGATGTGGGACGAAGGTCTGCGGTGACATCCTTCGTCACCGACACATCAGCGATCATCGCCGTTCTCAACGACGAGCCGGACGCGCATCTTTTCAAGCAGGAGTTTCACAAAGCCGACAATGTGCTCGTCAGTTTTGCGTCCTTGTTCGAGGCAAGTTGCGTCATGGCGAGCGACAGCTTCCCCAATGGCAGCGCCCGTCTGGAAGCCTTGATCGAGCTTCTCGACATGACGCCGGTGGCGTTCGACGACATCCAATTGCGCCAGGCTCGCGCGGCTTACACGCTCTACGGACGTGGCTCAGAGCATCGCGCTGGCCTTAACATGGGCGATTGCTTCGCCTACGCGCTTGCCAAGACCCGCAATCTGCCGCTCCTGTTCAAAGGCGACGATTTCATCCATACCGACATCCGGCCGGCATTGAAGCTGGCATGACGGTGACCATGACCCTCTCCTCCAGGCGCATCCTGCTCATCATCGGCGGCGGCATCGCCGCCTACAAGTCGCTCGACCTCATCCGCCGGCTGCGCGAGCGCGGCGCATCGGTACGCTCAGTGATGACGGCGGCCGCGCAGGAGTTCGTGACGCCGCTCTCGGTCGGCGCGCTCACCGCCGACCATGTCTTCACCGATCTCTTCGACCGCCAGGACGAGCAGGATGTCGGCCACATCCGCCTGTCGCGCGAGGCCGACCTCATCGTCGTCGCCCCGGCCACCGCCGACCTGATGGCGAAGCTCGCCGGCGGCCACGCCAACGACCTCGCCTCGGCCGTGCTGCTGGCCACGGACAAGCGCGTGCTGCTCGCCCCGGCGATGAACCCGAAGATGTGGTCGCATCCGGCGACCCGCCGCAACCGCGCCCGGCTCGAGAAGGACGGCGTCCTCTTCGTCGGCCCGAACAGCGGCGAGATGGCCGAGAGCGGCGAGGCCGGCGCCGGCCGCATGGCCGAGCCGCTGGAAATCGTCGCCGCCGTGGAGGCGCTGCTCGATACGCGCCCGAAGCCGCTCGCCGGCAGGAAGATCATCGTCACCTCCGGCCCGACGCACGAGCCGATCGACCCGGTCCGCTACATCGCCAACCGCTCGTCGGGCAAGCAGGGCCACGCCATTGCCGCCGCGCTCGCACGCCTCGGCGCCGATGTCCGCCTCGTTTCCGGCCCGGTCACGATCCCCGATCCGGCCGGCGTGAAGACCGTCCATGTCGAGCGCGCCGAGGAGATGCGCGACGCGGTCGAAGAGCTCCTGCCCGCCGACGCCGCCATATTCGTCGCCGCCGTCGCCGACTGGCGCACGGCAGGTGCCGCCGACCACAAGATCAAGAAGGCGGCCGGGAAGGATCCGCCCGTGCTCGAGATGGTCGAGAACCCCGACATCCTCGCAACCGTCGGCCACCACAAGAAGCGGCCCTACCTCGTCGTCGGCGTCGCCGCCGAGACCCAGGACGTGCTTGAGAACGCCGAGGCAAAGCTGAAGAAGAAGGGCGCCGATTTCATCGTCGCCAACGATGTCGGCCCGTCCGGCACCAGTTCCGGCGGCGTCATGGGCGGGGATCGCAACCGGGTGAAGATCGTCTCGAAAAAGGGCGTCGAGGAATGGCCCGAAATGAGCAAGGACGAGGTCGCCGCGCGCCTTGCCGACCTCGTCGCCGAGCGGCTGAAGACGACTGCGGTCTGAGCGCGAACCACGAAGCCCGCGTGCCTCAAGCGGGCCATTCCGGCCCCGCCCGCCCATGTCACGGGGCGGACGCATATCCTGACACGATGTTGTCAGGGTGCATGGCCGATAGTGCTGGCGTGCACCGACGAAGGCTCCATATGTGGACCTGTCGCTACAGGAGGAAAAGCCATGAGCATCGCAGAGCTTGCCAGGGATTTCACCGACCTTCTCAAGCGTGGCGAGGACGAAGCCGCCGCGAGGAAATACAACGCCGACGACATCGTCAGCTATGAAGCCCAGGAAGGGCCGATGGCGGTTTCGCGCGGCCAGGAAGCCTTGAAGCGGAAAAGCGACTGGTGGCGCGAGAACCACGAAGTCCACGGCAGTTCCGTGGACGGTCCCTTCGTCAACGGCGAGCAGTTCGCCCTCCGTATCAGATACGAGCTGACGCCCAAGTCGACGGGCAAGCGAACCACCATGGAGGAGGTCGCCCTCTATACGGTCAAGGACGGCAAGGTCGTCGAAGAGCGCTTCTTCTACTGAACCCGATCGACGGCATCGCTGAACGCGGCGGCTCGACGCGGCGCCTTCTCGGCGCAGCGTCGAGCCTGAACGACCCATTGGAATCGCTTGCGAACAAAACGGAAACGCGCTTTACTGCGGCCGTTATTGCGAGGACAAAATTGTGACCCAGCGCACGGGTAGCGCCGATCTGCCGCTGCATGGCGGCCGCGTGCCAAAATGGCTCGGCGAGCGCATGACCAGGCTCGGCGCCGTCATCTGCCAGGCGATCGTCATCGAGTATGGCCGCGACGAGCTTTTGCGCAGGCTGGCGCATCCCTTCTGGTTCCAGTCCTTCGGCGCGGTGATGGGCATGGACTGGCATTCGTCAGGCATCACCACCAGCGTCATCGGCGCCCTGAAGCGCGGCCTGCCGCCGCTGTCGCGCGAACTCGGCGTCCACGTTTGCGGCGGGCGCGGAGCGCATTCGCGCAAGACGCCCGGCGAGCTCGTCGCCATCGGTGATCGCGTCGGCTTCGACGGCGAGGCGTTGGCGAGGGCAAGCCGCCTCGTCGCCAAGGTCGACAGCGCCGCCGTGCAGGACGGCTTCGACCTTTACCTGCATGGCTTCATCGTCGCCGACGACGCGCGCTGGGTCGTCGTCCAGCAGGGCATGAACGGCGACAGCCGCGTCGCCCGCCGCTACCACTGGCTCTCGGAAGGCCTGAAGAGCTTCGTCGACCAGCCGCATGCGGCGATCGAAGGCGCGTCGCAGGGCGAGATCGTCAACCTCACCGACCGCCGGGCCGACAAGTCGCGCGCCGGCCAGCTCGACCTGCTCGCCGATCTCGGCCCCGACCGCATCGCCCGCGAGTTCGCGAAGCTCGAAGGCCGCGAAGCGCCCCAACCCGCCCAGCCGCTGCTGCCGCATCTCGTCATGCCGGCCCATCACGACGTGCGCGAGGAAGACATCGTCATGCGCCGCCTGCACGGCAACTTCGCGGCGGCCGCCGAAAGCGGCCCGGCCGACTATGCCGAGCTGCTGCTCGTGCCCGGCGTCGGCGCGCGCACGGTCAAGGCGCTCGCCATGGTGGCCGAGGTCATCCATGGCGCGCCCTGCCGCTTCACCGACCCGGCGCGCTTCTCGCTGGCGCATGGCGGCAAGGACCGGCACCCCTTCCCGGTGCCGACGAAGGTCTATGACGAGACGATCGGCGTGTTGAAATCGGCGGTTGCGAAGGCGCGCCTCGGCCGCGCCGAGGAACTCGGCGCGCTAAAACGCCTCGACAACCAGTCGCGCCGGCTCGAGCGCTACGTCACCGGCCCCAGCCTCAAGGAGATCGTTGCCGGCGAGTTCGACCAGTCGCATCTGCTCGGCGGCCGCAGCGTCTTCGGCTGGGAGAAGCCGCCGGAGCCGGCGGCCGGCCATCCTCTGTCCGCGGCAGAGTAAGATTGCTCGTCATTCCGGGTTCCTCTTCGCGGCCCCTGAATGACGGCAGACATTAAGCCGCGAAGGACATCCCTCAGGCTCAGGTGTCGTCCGCTCCACTAAACGTCCAAATTCGCGACGTTCAGCGCGTTTTCCTGGATGAACTCGCGCCGGGGCTCGACCTCGTCGCCCATCAGCCGCGAGAAGAGCGAGTCGGCGTCCATGCCTTCGGTCACCTTGACCTGCAGCAGCGAGCGGACGTTCGGGTCGAGCGTCGTCTCCCAGAGCTGCTCGGCGTTCATCTCGCCCAACCCTTTGTAGCGCTGCATGGTCAGGCCCTTGCGGCCGGCAGCGAACACGGCGTCGAGCAGCGCCAGCGGCCCCGACACGGTCTCGGAAGCCTCCTTGCGCTTCAGCACAGGCGACTGAGCATAGACCTCGCCGAGCTTGCCCGCATAACGGTCGAGCGCGCGTGCATCGGCAGAGTTGATCAGCCCCAGGTCGAGATGCGCATATTCCTTCACGCCGCGCACCATGCGCTCGAACACATAGCCGCCCGACCCCTCGTTGGAGATCGAGAGCTGCCCGGTCCAGCCGCGCTCGGTGTCCTCGGCGACGGCGTCGAGGCGCTGCGCCACCTTCTGGGCCATCTCGTTCGCGGTGCCGAGATCGGCCAGCGTGGCCGGGTTGAGAGCGCCGGCAATCGCCGCCTGCTCGACCACGGCCCGGTTGTAGCGGGTGTGCAGCCCGTTGATCAGGCTACGCACGGCAAGCGCGTCGTCCACCACCGCGCGCAAATCCTGCCCGGTGCGCACCTCGCCGGAGCCCAGCGTAAGCGACGCCTCGTCGAGGCCGGAGCGGATCAGGAATTCCTCGAACGCCTGCTCGTCCTTCAGGTATTGCGAACTCTTGCCGCGGCTCACCTTGTAGAGCGGCGGCTGCGCTATGTAGAGGTGGCCGCGCTCGATCAGCGTCGGCATCTGCCGGAAGAAGAAGGTGAGCAGCAGCGTCCTGATATGCGCGCCGTCCACGTCGGCGTCGGTCATGATGATGATCTTGTGGTAGCGCAGCTTGTCGGCGTTGAACTCGTCGCTGCCGATGCCGGTGCCGAGCGCGGTGATCATCGTGCCGATCATCTCGGACGACAGCATGCGGTCGAAGCGAACGCGCTCGACGTTCAGGATCTTGCCGCGCAGCGGCAGGATCGCCTGGTTCTGGCGCGAGCGGCCGCCCTTGGCCGAGCCGCCTGCCGAGTCGCCCTCGACGATGAACAGTTCCGACTTCGCCGGATCGCGCTCCTGGCAGTCGGCCAGCTTGCCTGGCAGCGAGGTGATGCCGAGCGTCGTCTTGCGGGTGATGTCGCGCGCCTTGCGCGCCGCCTCGCGGGCGGCGGCCGCCTGGATCACCTTCTCGATGACGATCTTGCCTTCACCGGGGTGCTCTTCCAGCCAGGTGCCCAGCGCTTCGTTGACGAGGCTTTCGACAACGGGGCGCACTTCGGAAGAAACCAGCTTGTCCTTGGTCTGCGAGGAGAATTTCGGGTCCGGCACCTTGACCGACAGCACGGCCGTCAGGCCCTCGCGGCAGTCGTCGCCGATCAGCCCGACCTTCTCCTTCTTGGTCAGGCCTGAGGATTCGCCGTAGCCGGTGACCTGCCTTGTCAGCGCGCCGCGGAAGCCCGCCAGGTGCGTGCCGCCGTCGCGCTGCGGGATGTTGTTCGTGAAGGCCAGCACGTTCTCGTGATAGCTGTCGTTCCACCACATCGCGACCTCGACGGTGATGCCGTCGCGCTCCGCCTTGATGGCGATCGGCTGTCCGATCAGCGGCTTCTTGGCGCGGTCCAGATATTTGACGAACTCGACCAGGCCGCCGTCATAGAGCAACTCCATCGACTTCACGTCGGCGTGACGGGCGTCCGTCAGCACGATGCGCACGCCAGAGTTGAGAAAGGCAAGCTCGCGCAGCCTGTGCTCCAGGGTGGCGTAGTCGAACTCGACCATGGTGAAGGTCTCGCTCGAGGGCGTGAACGTCACCTCGGTACCCGAACGACCCTCGTTGGTGCCCGGCTGCTTGTCCTCGACATAGGTTCCGGTCACCGCAAGCGGACCGTCCGCATTGCCGTGCGTGAAGCTCATCTCGTGGACCTTGCCGTCGCGGCGGATCTTCAGCTTGAGCGAGATCGACAGCGCATTCACCACGGAGACGCCGACGCCATGCAGGCCGCCCGACACCTTGTAGGAGTTCTGATCGAACTTTCCGCCGGCATGCAGCTGCGTCATGATCACTTCGGCGGCGGAAATGCCCTCGCCGGTGTGGATGTCCGTCGGAATCCCGCGGCCATTGTCCGTCACGGTGCAGGATCCGTCGGGGTTGAGCGTCACCGTCACCAGGTCGGCGTGCCCTGCCAGCGCCTCGTCGATGGCGTTGTCGACGACCTCGTAGACCATGTGGTGCAGGCCGGAACCGTCGTCGGTGTCGCCGATATACATGCCCGGACGCTTGCGTACGGCGTCCAAGCCCTTCAAAACCTTGATGGAATCGGCACCGTATTCGGCACCGCCGCCGGGAATGTTCTCGGACTGGTCGCTCATGAATTGCTTTCGTCTGGCTGTTGCAGGAAACGCGGCGATTTTGCGCCCCGAATCGAACGTTTCGACATGCCTGAGATATAGGCGTTAAAGGTGGTTTTTCCAAGGTTTGCAGGCATTTCGGCGCTGGAAAACGCTGCCCCGGCGCACGCCAGGAAACCCCC
>DATDJN010000291.1:0-2840 GCA_036520515.1 Rhizobiaceae bacterium | reverse complement strand
CTCCTTGATCGACTTGATCGCCTGGTTGAGCGTCGGGCGCGGCGTCACATAGTGGGAGTTGGCGTAGATCTTCACCGACTTCAGGTCGCCGGTCTTCTGGCCGGTCAGCGGGTCGAACTCGGTGATCGTCTCCACCTCGTCGCCGAACAGGGAGATGCGCCAGGCGCTGTCCTCCAGGTGGGCCGGGAAGATCTCGATCGTGTCGCCCCGCACGCGGAAGGAGCCGCGCACGAAATTGATGTCCTGGCGCTTGTATTGCTGCGCGACCAGATCGGCGAGAAGCTGGCGCTGGTCGAGCCGGTCGCCGACCGTCATCTGGAAGGTCATCGCCGTATAGGTCTCGACCGAGCCGATACCGTAGATGCAGGACACCGACGCCACGATGATGACGTCGTCGCGCTCCAGCAGCGAGCGCGTCGCCGAGTGGCGCATGCGGTCGATCTGCTCGTTGATCGAGCTTTCCTTCTCGATGAAGGTGTCGGTGCGCGGGACGTAGGCCTCGGGCTGGTAGTAGTCGTAGTACGATACGAAATACTCGACCGCGTTTTCGGGGAAGAACTTCTTGAATTCGGAATAGAGCTGGGCGGCGAGCGTCTTGTTCGGCGCCAGGATCAGGGCAGGGCGCTGCGTCTCCTCGATCACCTTGGCCATGGTGAATGTCTTGCCCGAGCCGGTGACGCCGAGCAGCACCTGGGTCCGTTCGGCCTCCTTGACGCCGGCGACGAGGTCCTTGATCGCCTGCGGCTGGTCGCCCGCCGGCTCGAACTCGCTGACCATCTTGATGGCCAGGCCGCCTTCGGACTTTTCCGGGCGGGCGGGACGGTGGGGAACCCACAGCTCGCCGTTCTTGTGCAGCGGGTTGCCGGATTCGATCAGCGCGGAAAGGGCCGCGACGGTCGCGGTGACGCCGGAATTGTCCAGCGAGCCGACGTCTTCCAATGCGATGTCGAGGCCGGCGACCGGGTTGAGGCCGGCGGCGGCGCGCTCCCTGGCCGTCGCGGCCCCGCCCATCGAGGTGCCGCGGGCGGTCTTGGTCGGGGCCGATGAACGCTCGGGGATCTTCTTCGACGGCCTGGCACCCTTACCCTCCCCCTTGAGGAGAGGGTCGGCGCGCAGCGCCGGGGCGGGGGTATCGGCGCTCGATGAGTCACCCCCACCCGGACCTTCGGTCCGACCTCCCCTCGAGGGGGCGGTGGGGGGCAGCGCCTCAGCCTCGCGTGCGATCTCGTCGGCCCAGTCGGCGATCGAGCCGGAGAGCGGCTTGCCAGTCAGGTCGGGCTGCGGCGCTTCCTCAAAGCCGCCCCGCTCCGCCGGCACGGCGGCGTCGAGATAGTCGGTCAACGGATTGCCGCGCTTGCGATAGGGCACCGATCCGTGCACTGCCGGCGAGGTCTTTTCGGGGTTTCTGGCCATGAGCCGAATATGGGGCGAGTCAGCCGGAATGGAAAGTGCCGCTTGGCCCGGAACCGCAAAGCGCCCGGCGATGCTGACAGCAGGGTGTCAGGATGCCCCGGCGGCGCCAGAAAGCGGTGGACAGCCCTGCGGGGAAGTTGACGTAACGTCAGATAGATGATGATCTTCGCCGCAGGGCACTGGCATGAGGCAGGACACAAGCGCTCTACACGCGCGTTGTGTGCGTACTCAGCATTCCGATCGGGAGGATTGGACATGCCATTGCTTACAGCACTCGCACTCAGCATCGGTATTCTCGGCGGCATCGCAACCTACCTGTTCGTAGGCCCGCTCGCCGCGTTCGGCCTGCAGATCTGGGCCGCCTTCGTCGCCTGGGCCGCCTACTACCATTCGGGCGGCAAGGAAGCCTCGCTCAAGACCAATATCCCGGCTCATATCTGGGGCGCGGTGCTCGGATGGGTCGCGCTGCTCCTCATAAACGCGCTGGCCGGCTCGCTGGGCGTTCCGCTTGCGGCGGGGGTTTCGGTGGCGATCACGGTGATCGTGCTTGTCCTGGGCGCCAACCTGCCGCTCTTCGCTTCCATCCCCTCGGCGGTCTACGGCTACGCCTGCGTCGCCGCCTACGCCCTGCTTGCCGGTAAGCTCGGCACGCTGACCTCGGCGTCGCTGGTCGACAACCCGCTGGTCAACATCGTCGTGTCGATGATCATCGGATCGCTGCTCGGCTGGCTATCGGAAAAGATCGCCACGGCGCTTGCCGCAAAGGGAGTCGCGGCGACTGCCTGACATCGGCGCGCCGGCCGGTTTGCCGGCCGGCGCGTTTCGTTGATCTGCAGATCCTCGCCCGAGGACAGGAGCCGCGAAAACCGCTATAGGCTTGTCCATCACGGAGGGGGCGATGGGCGCGGATCAGTTCATGCCCGGTGAAGGGGCGATCGCCGGCATAAGGGCCGATATCGAACGCTACGAGGCGGAACGCGGCCGGGCGCATCGCGCCGTGATGTGGCGGGTTCCCGTCTTCGACGGGCTGACTCTCGCCGCCATATTCGCCATCGCCTGGGCCTTCAACAACGCCAATATCGCCCATTCGCGACGGCTTTCTGCTCATCCCGCTGTCGAAGAATTTCTTCGAACTGCCCGGCATTTCGGCTGAGCCAGGCTGGTTCGGAAGCCCAAAAGAGTAGGCGCCGGGATTTCTCCCAGCGCCTCCCTGTCAGACCAGTGCCTGGCGCTTGCGTCGCCACCCGAGGGCAGCAGGCCGCGCCGGCCCTTTGTCGTGACTGTCTGGACAAAGCGCTTCCCGAAAGATTCGCATCTGCCCGACCAACGCCTGCATCTCCCGGAGGATTTGCTGACGTGCCATCGAAAGTCTTTCCCGGACTTTCATGGCAGCATCGGTCCGCCGTAGGCGTTTGCACGCTTCCCGC
>DATDJN010000290.1:0-2468 GCA_036520515.1 Rhizobiaceae bacterium | reverse complement strand
TGTCCCGCCAGTCGCGGTCCCAGCCGTCGCCGTCATAGATGCGCAGATTGCCGCGTTCGTCATAGGCGAATTTCTGCGTCGCCCTCGGCCGGTACAGGTCTTTGCGCCCGTCTTGGACGCGCCGGCCATGATCCCGACGGTCATCCCGCCGATCGCGGAAATGATGGCGCTTTTTCTTCCAGGCGCCGCCATCGTCTCGGTGAAGCCGGTCGCGCCGGACGATCGTGGCGTCCTGCACCTGGATGACGCTCGTCTGCACGTGCGGGCGATTTGGCGCGAACGCCGGGGCCGAAGCGGCCGGGGCCAGCCCGGCAAAGGCGACGACCGACGCCAGCGCGGCGGTGCGAAGGGCGGAAAGAGGCGTTCCCATGTTCACGCTCCATGACCGGGGGCACGTCTCTGCGGAAGATAGCGCGGATGACGCCGCTGCGCCATGGCAGGGTCCGATTACGGTTACCGCCGGGCCGTCGATGCCTGCCCGTCAATGGCGGCCTGTCAATGGCGACCCGTCAGCCCCAGCCTGTCGCGCCGCAGCCAGCGCGAGAGCAGCAGCACCGCCACCACCGACAGTCCCGCCGAGAGGCCGATCCAGATGCCTACCCCTTCCATCCCGAGCGGGAAGGCGAGCAGCACGCCGAGCGGCAGGCCGACGCCCCAATAGCCGAACAGCGCGTAGATCATCGGTACGGTCGTGTCGTGCAGGCCGCGCAGCATGCCGCCGCCGACGGCCTGCGCGCCGTCGACGATCTGGAAGAGCCCCGCAAAGGCGAGGAAGACCGCGGCGAGCCGCACCACCTCGGCGTTCTCCGGCGCGTCGAGGTCGATGAAGGCGGCGATCAGCGGGTAGGGCAGGAAGAACATCACCGCCGCCATCACCGTCATGAAGGCGACGCCGACGACATAGGCGGTCCAGCCTGCGCGGGCCACCGCCTCGTAGTCGCCCGCGCCATAGGCGCGGCCGACGCGTACCGTCACCGCCTGGCCGAGCCCGAGCGGCACCATGAAGGAGAGCGACGCCATCTGGATGGCGATCGCATAGGCGGCGATCGAGGCGGCGTTGATCAGCCCCATCAGGAAGGACGCGGCGTTGAAGATCGACACTTCGAACAGGAGAAGTGCGGCGATCGGCATGCCGAGCTTCAGGAACGCCTGGAGGCGCGGCCAGTCCGGCCGCCAGAAGCGCCCGAACACGCGGTAGCGGCGGAAGCGCTTCTCGAAAACGACCACCGCCGCCATGCCGGCGAACATCAGCACCGACGAAATCGTGGTCGCGATGCCGGAGCCCGGCAGGCCGAGCGCCGGGAAGCCGAGATTGCCGAACATAAGGCACCAGTTGGCCAGCACGTTGAAGGCGACCGCCGAGAACACGATGATCAGGGCCCATCGGGGCCGTTCGAGAGCCGAGATGAAGGAGCGCAGCACCAGATAGGCGTGGAAGGGCAGGCTGGCCCACATCAGCGTGTGCACATAGGAGCCGGCCATCTCCGCCAGCCGCGGCTCCTGCCCCATCGCCTTCAGGATCGCCTCGGCCTGCCACAGGAACAGCCAGATCGGGATCGAAACCATGATCGCGAGCCACAGGCCCTGCCGCACCGTGCGGCGCACGTCGCGGACCGAATGGCGCCTGCGGCCGAGCTCGGTGGCGATCATCGGCGAGGCAGCGGTCATCAGGCCGACCCCGAAGATCAGCGGCATGAAATAGAGGTTGGCGCCGAGCGAGCCCGCGGCAAGCGCATCCGACCCGAGTCGGCCCATCATGAGCACGTCGGTCGCCGTCATCGCCGTCTGGCCGAGATTCGTCAGAATCATCGGCCAGGAAAGCTTCAGCGTGGCGCGCATTTCCTCGCGCCACGGATTTTCCGGGGCGCGTGCCCCGGCCTCGATCGCAGACATCTTTTCGCCTGTCCGTTCGCGGTGCGTCGGCCGGGCATCCGGCCGGAAACCGCGTTTTTCGGTGTCGAAAATGATGATTTCGGCACCAGGAACGAGCCTTGTGCTTCAGGTCGCAGCCGAGAGCAAGAGACTGGAGATGGGAAAAGATGGGCCAGTCAGCGTGGCTCGGGTGCGGCACGCACCCCGCCATGCTCGCGGACCATGGCGATCATCGCCTTCTGCCCGCAGCGGCCAAACCTCACTCCATCTCGTCGAGCGCCTGCCGCTGGCGGTGCATTTCGAGGAAGATGCGGTAGTCGCGGTCGAAGCGCGCCCTGGCCGCGGGGTTGGGCCGTCTTTCCCGCACCGGCTGGCGCATGCCCGCGCAGGCGCTGGCGACATCCGGGTAGAAGCCAGCCGCGGTCGCGGCAAGTGCTGCAGTCCCTGTCAGCACCGCCTCGTCGGCCTCCGGCTCGACCACCGTGCAGCCGACGGCGTCGGCGTAAAGCTCCATCAAGAGCGGGTTCTTGGTGTGCCCGCCCGTCACGTGCAGCGTGTCGATGACGAAGCCGCCGGCGTTCAGCGTATCCAGGATG
>DATDJN010000289.1:0-8684 GCA_036520515.1 Rhizobiaceae bacterium | reverse complement strand
GAAATTATCCGAGCCGTCGGCCACCACATCATATTGCGCGACAAGCGCCGCGGCATTGCGGCTGTCGATATGCAGGTTGTGCAACTCGACGCCAACATTCAGGTTGATGCGCTTGATGGCGGTCCTGGCGCTTTCGAGCTTCGATTTGCCGATCGACGCCGTGTCGTGGATCACCTGCCGCTGCAGATTGGAAAGCGAGACCTTGTCGTCGTCGACGATGCCCAGCGTGCCGACGCCCGCGGCCGCCAGATATTGCAGCATCGGCGCGCCGAGCCCGCCGGCGCCGACGACAAGCACGCGGGCGCGCTTCAGCTTCTGCTGGCCGGCGCCGCCGATCTCCGGCAGCACGATGTGGCGGGCATAGCGTTCGAGCTCTTCTGGCGAAAGCGGGGTTTTGGCATCCATGGCGCAAGTTTACTGCGGCCGGTGCGGCTTGTCAGTGCCCCTCGGTCGCACGCACGCTGCCGTGGTTGACGGTGAGGAATTGCGCGCGGCCCTCGAGGCTGGAGAAGAGCGACGCCTCGGTGCCGGTCATGAACGTCTGGCACCCCAGTTCTTCGAGGATCGAGAAGAGTGCGGCACGGCGGCCGGCATCGAGATGGGCCGCGATCTCGTCGAGCAGCAGGATCGGCACGCCGTCCGACATCTCGCCGCAGAGCCGGGCGTGGGACAGCACGATCCCGACCAGCAGCGCTTTCTGCTCTCCGGTCGAGCACAGCGCGGCGGGCATGGACTTCGGGCGATGGCGGACCAGCAGGTCGGAGCGGTGCGGTCCGTCGAGCGTGCGCCCCGCAGCGCGGTCACGCTCCCTGTTGGCGGCCAGCGCCTGCCGAAACCTCTCCTCGATATCGACCGCAGGCGCATCGCCGACCATCGCTTCAAGCGACCCCTCCAGCGCCAGGTCGGCCTGTGGAAAGGGACCTTCCGGCAGCCTGTCGATCATCGCGGCCAGCAACCGGACCATTTCGGCACGCGCCGCGGCGATCGCCGTACCGGCTTCCACCATCTGCATTTCGATAGCGTCGAAGTATCCCCAGTCCCGCGAGCCGTCCGACAGCAACCGATTGCGGCCGCGCATCGCCCGCTCGTAGTCCTGCGCACGGCGGCCATGGCCAGGGTCTACGGCGAGCACCAGCCGGTCGAGGAAGCGGCGGCGGTCGCCGGCCGGCCCTGTGAACAGCGCGTCCATCGCCGGCGTCAGCCAGAGCACGCGCAGCCACTCGAGCAGGTCGTCAGCGGAAGTCTGCGCGGAATTGATGCGTACGCGCCGGCCCGCCTCGCTGTTGGGGTCGAGCCCCGCCGTGCCGGTGCCTATTTCGAAAGGTCCCTGCGGCCCGTCCAGGCTTGCATGCACGGCGAAACCGCCCGCGCTGCCTTCCCGCGCCACGTCGGCGTAGGGCGCACGGCGCAGGCCGCGGCCCGGCGTCAGCAGGGAGATCGCTTCCAGGAGATTGGTCTTGCCGGCGCCGTTCTCGCCGGAGAACACGACCATCCCTGGTTCTAGGTCCAGCGAAAGCGAAGCGTAGTTGCGGAAGTCCGTAAGCGTGAGCTTACGAATAAATACCGAACCGGCGCCGGTCTTTTCGGGCGTCGGCGTCATTTTGTGAGGTCAACC
Organism: Rhizobiaceae bacterium; assembly: GCA_036520515.1. Classification (GTDB taxonomy): domain Bacteria; phylum Pseudomonadota; class Alphaproteobacteria; order Rhizobiales; family Rhizobiaceae; genus Mesorhizobium_K. Next base: position 7,069 of record DATDJN010000289.1, on the reverse strand, counting down.
GTGTTCGTGGCTGCTTACACCCGCATCGGCATGAGCACGTAGAGGGCGTTCTCGTCCGCCGTGTCCTGGATCAGCGTCGGCGAACCGGCGTCGGCCAGCATGAAGCGGGCGTCGCCGCCCGTGAGCTGCGCGGACACATCGAGCAGGTAGCGCGCGTTGAAGCCGATCTCGATAGGGTCGGCTGAATAGTCCGCGGCGAGTTCCTCGGTGGCGCTGCCGGAATCGGGGTTGTTGACGGCGAGCGTCACCTGCCCGTCGGAGATCGACAGCTTCACGGCGCGGCCGCGCTCCGACGAGATGGTCGAGACGCGATCGACCGCCGAAGCAAAGGTAGCTCGGTCGATGATCAGCATCTTGTCGTTGCCGGTCGGGATGACGCGCTGGTAGTCCGGGAAGGTGCCGTCGATCAGCTTGGAGGTCAGCACCACGCTGCCGATGGTGAAGCGGATCTTCGTCTCCGAGAGCTCGGCCGCGACGGCGACGTCAGGCACGTCGACCAGCTTCTGCAGCTCGCTTACCGTCTTGCGCGGAATGATGACGCCGGGCATGCCTTCCGATCCTGCCGGCGCGTCCATCTCGGCGCGGGCCAGCCGGTGGCCGTCGGTTGCCACCGCGCGCAGCTTCAGCTTGCCGCCCGCCTCGATCGTGTGGAAGTAGATGCCGTTGAGATAGTAGCGCGTCTCCTCGGTGGAGATCGCGAACTGCGTCTTGTCGATCAGGCCCCTCAGCGCCGCCGAATCGATGCGGAAGATATGCGAGAAGGAGCCGGCGGTGAGTTCCGGGAAATCCGACTGCGGCAGGCACTGCAGGCGGAAGCTCGACCGGCCCGAGATCACCGACATGGCGTTGCCGTCCTCGTCGGTACGGAGCATCACCTCCGCGCCCTCCGGGAGCTTGCGCACGATGTCGTAGAGCAGATGCGCGGGAACGGTCGTGGCGCCGGCGCCCTCCACCTTGGCTGCGGTCGCCTCGGTGATCTCGAGGTCGAGGTCGGTCGCCTTCATTTCGAGGATCGCGCCCGATGCATTCAGCAGCACGTTGGACAGGATAGGGATCGTGTTGCGCCGCTCCACCACGCGGTGCACGTGGTTCAGCGACTTGAGGAGGTTGGACCGTTCGAGGATGACACGCATGACCAAACGAGCTCGCTTGTAGGTAAGAGCCGGAGTTCCGCACCCGGAATTCCGTAACAGGCCTGTATAAGCTTCGGAATCGCCGCAAAGTGACAGGAAAACCGGCCCGAAGGCAAGCCCGCCGGCCAGTGCCATGCCGGTTCCCGGGGCTTTCCGGGGGATAAACAGGCGAAGCTCCCGGCCGCCTGACGAGTGCCGACCGGGAGAGGGCGCTCCAGGTCAGCCCGGAGCGTTGTCGTTTTGGAGGGCGGCCGCCAGCTTGGACGGCCTAGGCCTGGTCGTTGATCAGGCGGCGCAGGAGCTCGAGTTCCTGCGCCAGGGTGTTGTCGGTGCCCGACAGGCCCTCGATCTTGCGCACTGCGTGAAGCACCGTCGTATGGTCGCGACCGCCGAATCGCCTGCCGATCTCCGGTAGCGAGCGCGGCGTCATCACCTTGGCAAGATACATTGCGATCTGCCTCGGCTTGACGATGGTGCGCGTGCGCCGGTTGGAGAGCAGCTCCGTCTTCGACACGTTGTAGTGACGCGACACGATGCGCTGGATGTCCTCGATCCTGACGCGCTTCGGCTCGCCGGTACGGTAGATATGGCCGAGGATCTCGTCGATGCGCTCAAGCGTCAGCTGCGGCTCGAAGCTCTGGCGGAAAAGCAGCTGGTTGAACGCGCCTTCCAGCTCGCGGCCGCTGCCAGTGACGGCGCGGGCGATATGGGCGAGGATGTCTTCCGAAATGTCGATCGACGGGTCCTCGGCCTTGGCTTGGGCATGGCGCACCTGCAGCATGCCGAGGCGCATCGAGTAGTCGGGAGCCGACATCTCCAGCGCGACGCCGCCATTGAGGCGCGAGCGAACCCGCGGCTCCAGCGATTCGAGCTCCGCCGGCGGCCGGTCGGCGGCCACCACCACCTGCTTGGCGCTGTCGAGCAGCATGTTGATCAGGTGGCAGAACTCGTGCTGGATCGATTTGCCCTGCAGGAACTGCATGTCGTCGATGATGAGCAGGTCGATATCGCGCAGCTGCTCCTTGAGGGTCAGCGCATTGTTGTCGCGAATCGCGGTGGCGAAGCGCCACATGAAATACTCGGCCGTCAGGTAGACGACCCGCGACTTCGGGTTCTGCTTCAGCGATTCCGCGGCGATCGCCTGCAACAGGTGCGTCTTGCCGAGGCCGACGGTTGCGTGGAGGAAGAGCGGATTGAAGCGCGACGCGGACTCGGCCACGGCTCGCGCCGCGGCGAGCGCCACGCGATTCGATGGCCCTTCGACGAAGGAGCTGAACGTGTAGCGCTGGTCGAGCGGCGAGCCGAGTACGCCCTGGCGGAACTCGGTTGCGGGCGCCGCACCTGTGCGCGGCGCAGGCGATGCCTCTGCCTTGCCGCTGGGGACGGTACCCGAGCCGAGCGCGGTCTGCGCCGGACGGACGGGTTTGCGCGCCGGCTCCGGCTCGCTCTCGATCGTCGGGCGCGTGTGCCGGGTGGAGCTACGCACGACAATTTCGATGCGCAGCAGCTCGGGCTTCTCCTCGCGCCACAGTTCGGCGATCAGATCGAGATAGTGCCCGTTGATCCAGGACTTCAGGAACGCGGTCGGAACCGACAGCCGCACGACACCCTTGGAGGCCTCGGCGAGCTGCATGCGGCCGAACCAGCTCGAATAGACCTCGCTGCCCAATCGTGCCTTCAACTGCGTCCGCGTGCGTTCGAAAATCTTCTCCGCGTCGTTCGCAGCCGCCATTTCGTTGCCCCCGGTCATTTTCACAGGAAAGAGAAGTCCGCTGTGGGCTTCCCTTTCGATGCCGCTTTGCATTTTCAAGATCCCCACTTTACTCGCAGCTGTCGCATTGCCCGCCCGGCAGTGCCGACAGTCATGTCTTGGGGCGCAACAACCTCGCGACGCCGCTGTCGCGCGCCGTCGCCTGAAAAAAGAAACCCGGTCCGGCGAAACGCCAGAGCCGAACTTCCGTGTTGTTGCTAACCCCACTCGCTTTCGAATGGACAAACCTTCCCCGTCCACGGAATCATCCGCGGCGCAAACTCCGCCGTATTTGGCTGGTTTGTCGGGGTCGAGGCCCGTCCGTTTCGATGGGCAGACCTTACAAAAAACGGCGCGGGCTGGGCAAGTGCGAGAATAATACAATTTTAATGAGTTGCGCGGCTGAAACGATGGATTCAGGGGGGGGCGGCACGGTCAAATTCGACAAAGCCTTTGTGATTCAAACCTTTTCCGAGGGCGGCAAAAACTGGCCCTGTCGGGCGAAATTTTTTTAAATTATTCGCTTGACAGCGACTTGTCCCCCAAGCGGCGCGAGCCTCCTGTGGAAGACGGGGACAAGCATGAATAAGTCTTTGAAAATAAAGAAGAATTTTTGCGGCGCTCAGCGCGTGCGCGAGGCGGTTGTGAACCCCTGTTCACACGAAAAACCGCCGATGCCGGCAAACCACCCGGACAGTCGAAAAAGCGGTCCAGAAGTGGTCCGCGAGGGCGTTCGTCAAGCCATTGGCCGGCAAATAAAAAACCCGGCGCGGACGCCGGGTTCGATACTACCTGAAACTGCCGAGAACGGCTTAGGCGGAAAGCGACTTGAGCCGCTGCGCCAGCCGCGAAACCTTCCGCGACGCCGTGTTGGAATGCAGCACGCCCTTGCTTGCGGCGCGCATCAGTTCCGGCTGCGCCGCCTTGAAGGCGGCTTCGGCGGCCGCCTTGTCGCCCGAGGCCAGCGCCTCTTCGACCTGGCGGACGTAGGTCCTGACGCGCGAGCGCCGGTTCTTGTTGATGGCGGCCCTGCGGACCATCTTGCGTGCCGCCTTTTTGGCCGAGGAGGTATTGGCCATGATGCCTCTCTTTGTCTTTTCCGATAAGCGCTATGCGTCAAACAGCAGGGCGCAAAAAACGAACGGGCAGCCACAAGGCCGCCTCGATTGGTGCCGGCTTATAGTGCAGCTTTTCCGGCACGTCAACGAGAGTCTCCGCCGATTTGCGCCCGACGGCGCCGAAAGCCATCCCGAGGGAAGGGCGCCGCCGGTTTCCTCCCAGCGACAGGGCGGCGATCTACCGGTTTTTGAAATCCGCTTTGCGCTTCTCGACGAAGGCGGCCATGCCCTCCTTCTGGTCTTCCAGCGCGAACATCGATTGAAAAATCCGTCTCTCGAAGCGCAGTCCCTCGGCGAGCGTCGTCTCGTAGGAGCGGTTGACGGCCTCCTTGGCCATCATCACCGCCGGCAGCGAGAATTCGGCGATCCGGCCGGCGGCCTTCAGCGCCTCCTCGACCAGGTCGGCGGCCGGCACGATTCGCGACACCAGCCCGCAGCGCTCTGCCTCTGCCGCATCCATCATGCGGCCGGTCAGCACCATGTCCATGGCCTTCGACTTGCCGACGAAGCGGGTGAGTCGCTGCGAGCCGCCCATGCCAGGCATGACGCCCAGCGTGATCTCCGGCTGGCCGAACCTGGCCGTGTCGGACGCGATGATGAAATCGCACATCATGGCGAGTTCGCAGCCGCCGCCGAGCGCATAGCCGGCCACCGCCGCGATGACGGGCTTGCGCGTGCGGGTGAACTCATCCCAGCCGGAGAAGGTGTCGGCGAGGTAGGCGCCGGCATAGTCCATCGACGCCATCTCCTTGATGTCGGCGCCCGCCGCGAAGGCCTTCTCCGAGCCGGTGATGACGCTGGCCCCGATGGCTGGATCCGCATCCAAGGCCTTCAGCGCGGCGAGCAGATCGGCCAGCACCTGCGCGTTCAGGGCGTTGAGCGCCTTCGGACGGTTGAGCGTGACCAGGCCGACCTTGCCGCGCGTCTCCACCAGGATCGTTTCATAGGTCATCGGAAGTTCCTCGCTGTTCGGTGTCTTCATGCGCTAGCGCTGGCAGACGGGACAATAGAATGTCGAGCGGCCGCTCTGCACGATGCGGGCGATCGTGCCGGTGCACGCGGGCTTGCGGCACGGCTCGCCCTCGCGGCCGTAGACCGAGAAGGAATGCTGGAAATAGCCGAGCGAGCCGTCGGCATGCACATAGTCGCGCAGCGACGAACCGCCTGCCGCGATCGCATCGGCGATCACCGAGCGTATGGCGGTGGCGAGTCGCTCGGCGCGCTGGCTGACCTTGCCGTTCGCCAATACGATCGATCCTGCCTCGCGCCGCGGCGACAGCCCGGCCCGCCACAGCGCTTCCGACACGTAGATATTGCCGAGCCCGGCAATCAGCGTCTGGTCAAGCAAGGCGGCCTTCAGCGGCGCCTTCCTCCCGCGCAGGAGGTCGGAAAGCAATTTGCCGTCCAGCGCGTTGCCGGTCGGCTCGACGCCGAGGTCGGCGAGCATCGGGTGCTCGTTGTTCTCGTCGGCAAAGAGCATGAAGCCGAATCGTCGGGGATCGTTGAACACGACCTTCGACTTCTTGCCGCGAGGCGACGCTAGGTGGAAGACGACATGGTCGTGCGAGGCCGCCTTCGACCGCTCGTGATGGAAGACGCCGGGCGTCGAGCCCCCGTTCTCCTTCGCCTCCTCCTCCTCGATGCGGAAGGAGCCGGACATGCCGAGGTGGCAGATCAGCATCGGCCCGCCTTCGATCTCGGCGATCAGGTATTTCGCACGCCGGCCGAGCGAAACGATCCGCTTGCCGGAGAGGCGCCTGGCGAAGTCGGGCGGGAAGGGAAAGCGCAGGTCCGGCCGCCGCGCCTCGACGGAGACGATGCGCGCGCCTTCCATGACCGGCTGCAGGCCGCGCCGGACGGTTTCCACCTCGGGAAGCTCAGGCATGGCCGCCGATCTTGTCCAGGAAGGAAGCGCCGTGCCGGCCGGGCGGCAGGCCGAGATGCTCGGCCACCGTCTCGCCGATGTCGGCGAATGTGCCGCGCAGCCCGACATCGCCGCCCGGCAGGCCGGGCGCGACGCCGATGATGGGAATACGCTCGCGCGTATGGTCGGTGCCGCGCCATGTCGGGTCGTTGCCGTGGTCGGCGGTGAGGATGAGCATGTCGCCTGGTTGCAAACGGGCGATGGCTTCGGGCACGCGACGGTCGAAGGCCTCCAGCGCCGCCGCGTAGCCGGCCACGTCACGGCGATGGCCGAATTCGGTGTCGAAGTCGACGAAGTTGGCGAAGACGAGGTCGCCGTCCTTCGCATCCGCCATCGCTTCGAGCGCCTTGTCGAGCATCTCCATGTTGCCGACGCCCTTGCGCACTTCGCTGATGCCGCGATGGGCGAAGATGTCGCCGATCTTGCCGACCGCGATGACCCTGCTGCCGCGCGCCGTCAGCCGGTCGAGCAGGGTGGGTTCCGGCGGCGGCACCGCAAAATCCTTGCGGTTCGGGGTGCGCTGGAAGGTGTCGCGGCTTTCGCCGACGAAGGGCCGGGCGATGACGCGACCGATGTTGAGCGGGTCGGCGAGCTTCCTCACGGTCTTGCAGAGCGCATAGAGGCGCTCCAGCCCGAAATGCCGTTCATGCGCTGCGATCTGGATGACCGAGTCGGCGGAGGTGTAGACGATCGGCTTGCCGGTGCGCACATGCTCCTCGCCTAACCGCTCGATGATCTCGGTGCCGGACGCATGGCTGTTGCCAAGTATGCCGGGCAGGTCGCCTTCGCGGATGATGGCCTCGGTCAGGTCGGTCGGGAAGGCAGGCACCGTATTGGGGAAATAACCCCATTCCTGCCGCACGGGGAGCGCGGCGATCTCCCAATGGCCTGATGGCGTGTCCTTGCCCGAGGAAACCTCCTGAGCCGCGCCATGGAAGGCGCAGGGGCGAAGAAGCGATTTCCGCGCGGCCGGGTAGCCGGCAGCCTCTGCCGCATGGCCAAGCCCGAGCGACATCATGTTGGGAAGCTCAAGCGGCCCCTCCCGCAGTCCCTCGCGGTCCGCCTTGCCGGCGGCGCAGGCTTCCGCGATATGTCCGAAAGTGTTCGACCCGGCGTCGCCGAAACGAGGGGCATCCTCGGCTCC
>DATDJN010000288.1:0-11505 GCA_036520515.1 Rhizobiaceae bacterium | reverse complement strand
AGATCTCGCAGTTCAAGCAGCCGATCGTCGGCGAGGGCACCGTGATCGTCTCGGTCGGTCCCGACCGCCAGGGCGAGTTCGAGGACATCGAGGTCGGCATCGAGCGCCTGCATCTCGAGCAGGATGCCGGCAAATCCATGCACGACCAGCACCCGACCATGAGCTTCGTCGATCTGAACCGCTCCGGCGTGGCGCTGATGGAGATCGTCTCGAAGCCCGACATGCGCTCGGCCGACGAGGCCAAGGCCTACGTGACCAAGCTTCGCACCATCGTGCGCTATCTTGGCACCTGCGACGGCAACATGGACGAGGGCTCGATGCGCGCCGACGTCAACGTGTCCGTGCGCAGGCCGGGCGGCGAATTCGGCACGCGCTGCGAGATAAAGAACGTCAACTCGATCCGCTTCATGGGCCAGGCGATCGAGTACGAGGCGCGCCGCCAGATCGCCATCCTCGAGAACGGCGGCAAGATCGACCAGGAAACCCGGCTCTTCGACCCCAACAAGGGCGAGACGCGTTCGATGCGCTCCAAGGAAGAGGCGCACGACTACCGCTATTTCCCCGATCCCGACCTTTTGCCGCTCGAATTCGACCAGGCCTATGTCGACGCGCTGGCCAAGGACCTGACGGAGTTGCCCGACGAAAAGAAGGACCGGCTTGTGAAGAGCCTCGGGCTGTCGGCTTACGATGCCTCGATCCTCGTCTCCGAAAAGGCGGTCGCCGACTATTTCGAGAAGGTGGCGGCCGGTCGCGACGGCAAGACCGCGGCCAACTGGGTGATCAACGATCTGCTCGGCGCCCTCAACAAGGCCGGCAAGGACATAGACGAAGCCCCCGTCTCGCCCGAGCAGCTCGGCGCCATCATCGACCTGATCAAGGAAGGCACGATCTCAGGCAAGATCGCCAAGGATCTGTTCGAGATCGTCTGGAACGAGGGCGGCGACCCGCGCCAGATCGTCGAGGCCCGCGGCATGAAGCAGGTCACCGACACCGGTGCCATAGAGAAGGCGGTGGACGAGATCATCGCCGCCAACCCGGACAAGGTCGAGCAGGCAAAGGCCAAGCCCACGCTCGCCGGCTGGTTCGTCGGCCAGGTCATGAAGGCGACCGGCGGCAAGGCCAACCCGCAGGCCGTCAACGATCTCGTCAAAGCGAAGCTCGGGATCGAATAGCCATGTTCGTCCGGACCGCCAGCGAGCGCGATCTCAAGGCGGTCCGCGACCTCCTGGTCGAGACCTGGCATGCGACCTACGACCCGTTCTACGGGGTCGAGCGCGTCACGGCGATCACCGACGACTGGTATTCGATGTCGGCGCTTAAGCGCCGCCTCGACCAGCCCAACGCCGAGTTCCTCGTCGCCGACGACGGCAAGCAACTCGGCGGCATGGCCTTTGCCGCGGCCGACGCCCTGGGCAAGTCCGTCATGCTCCACCAGCTCTACGTCCGCCCAGGCGTCCAGGGCCGAGGCGTAGGCGGCCTCCTCCTCGAAGAGATCATCGAAAGCTTCCCGGACGCCACCCTGTTCAGGCTCGAAGTCGAGGAGGCGAACACAAGGGCGATCGGCTTCTACGTCGCGCAGGGTTTCGAGCAGACGGGCCGGACCGCCAATTGCGGCGCGGAGCAGTCCGGCATCCCCGCGCTGATCTTCGAGCGCCGCAGGGGAGAAGGCGGATGACCCAGGTCAGAGCCATGAGCGAAGAGGACGTGCCGGCCGTGTCGAGGCTGATGGGCGACTCCTGGCGGCGCACCTACGGCCCGCTGATCGGCGAGGACGAAGCTGTCGGCATTTCCAGCGAGAACCATTCGCCGAAGAGCCTCGCCGCCGATCTCTCCAACAGGGACAGGATGTCCTTCGTGGCCGAGCGCTCCGACGGCTCGATAACAGGCTACGCCATGGCTGAACTCAAGGACGGCAACGTCATGCTCGACCGCCTGCATGTCGACCAGAGCGAATACGGGTCGGGAGTGGCCGTCGACCTGCTGCACGCCGTGCTTGCGGCGCATGCCGGCATGCCGAGCATCGCGCTGGAGGTGCTGCAGGGCAACGACCGCGCGCTGGCCTTCTACCGGAAGCACGGCTTCGAGGTTGTCGAGCGTCGGACCGCTCCGCACGGCGCTGCCGGCCACTCGTCCTTCATCATGCGCAGGCTGCTCTCGCGTGCCTAGAGAGCGGCCGCCGCTACATTTTTGCAGCTTGCCATCCGTCCACGCCGACGCCATAAGCGGTAAAATGCGACGCCTTCCGGCGACGAGGTTTAGATGAAGAAGTTTTGGACGCAGTTTTTCACCTGGTGGAACGGCCAGACGCTCGGCACCCGCTTCCATACCTGGCGCTTCGGCAAGCGCGTGGGCGAGGACGAGGCCGGCAACGTCTACTACGAAGGCGGCACCAATTCCGACGGACAGACCCGTCGCTGGGTCATCTATAATGGCTATGCCGAAGGCTCGGCCGTACCGCCCGGCTGGCATGGCTGGCTCCATCACCGCGTCGACACGCCGCCTTCCCGGGAAGACTACAAGCCGCGGGAGTGGGAGACGGGGCATGTGCCCAACCTCACGGGCAGCCCGGCAGCTTACCGTCCCAAGGGTTCGCTGCTCTCCGGCAAGCATCGGCCGCAGGTGACCGGCGACTACGACGCCTGGACCCCGGGCGGCTGATGGACGGCGGTGCGGCGAATCCTTTGTCGCCACAATTGCCGTTTAGTTGCGTGGTTCGTTTCTTGATAGGCGAAAGGCCCGCGCGTTTCGGGCCGGGCGCAACTTCCGGTGCTTCCCGCATGTTTCCTTCCATTCCGCTGATCAAAGCCGCACTCACCGCCCTCGCCGCGCTTGTCGCGAGCGCGGCGATCGGCCTGGCGCCGGCGAATGCCGAACGCATCAGCAACCCCATCGCCGAATTCACCGGGGTCGACAAGATCACCGGCCGCATCATCACCTTCGACGTCTACATCGACGAGACGGTGCAATTCGGCGCCCTGCAGGTGACGCCGCGCGCCTGCTATTCGCGCCCAGTCACGGAAGAACCCAAGACCGATTCCTTCGTGGAGGTCGACGAGATCACGCTCGACCGGAAGATCCGCCGCATTTTCACCGGCTGGATGTTCGCCGAAAGCCCCGGCCTCAACGCCGTCGAGCATGCCGTCTATGACGTCTGGCTGAAAAGCTGCAAGCAATCCTCGGACGTGCCCGCGCCGCAGACGAATTGATGCGCGACGCCTTCCGCCAGCTCCGGGCAGCTTTCGCGTCACTCGTCATCGGCGGCGCCACGGCGCTCGCTTCGGCGGCCGGCGCGGCAACCGACAATGTGTGCACCATACTCGCCGATGCTTCGACGGGGGCAATCCTCAGCCAGCAGGGCGAATGTGACCGCCGCCAGCCGCCGGCCTCGACCTTCAAGGTCCCCATCGCTCTGATGGGCTACGACGCCGGCGTCCTGAAGGATCGGCACTCTCCGACGCTGCCGTTCAAGAAAGGCTATCCGGACTGGATCGAATCCTGGCGAACCGACACCGATCCCGCCGCCTGGATGAAGAACTCGGTCGTCTGGTATTCGCAGCTTGTGACACAGGCGCTGGGCAGGGAACGGTTCGCGGGCTATGTCGCGGCCTTCGGCTATGGCAATGCCGACGTCTCCGGCGACAAGGGCAAGGACAACGGCCTCACGCGCGCCTGGTTGAGCTCGTCGCTGCGCATCTCGCCGCTGGAGCAGATCGACTTCCTGACCAGGGTCGTCAACCGGAAGCTGCCGGTCAGCGCCCATGCCTACGAGATGACCGAGGCGATCCTGACCGAATACGAGCTGCCGAACGGCTGGGTCGTGCGCGGCAAGACTGGCGCCGGTTTCCCGGTCAAGGCCGACGGCACGGCCGACCGCCGGCGGCCGATCGGCTGGTATGTCGGCTGGGTGAAGAAGGGCGGCAGGACCATTGTCTTTGCGCGCCTGAAGGAGAATTCGGCGCCGCAGAAGGTGAGCCCCGGCCTCGGGACGCGCGACGAGCTTCTCAAGGAGCTTCCGCCGCTGCTCGACGCGCTCTGATCGCTCGCTGAACAGCCCTTCAGGGCTAGACTAGAATACGGCGTTTCCCTTCAACGCCCCCTGCAGCAGCTTCTCGTAGCGTCCGCGCGGCACGTCGATCGCGCCGAAGCGTTTCAGGTGTTCCGTGGTGAACTGCGTGTCCAGCAGCGCGAAACCGCGCTCGCGCAATCGTTCGACCAGATGCACGAGGCAGACCTTCGACGCATCGGTCTCGCGCGAAAACATGCTCTCGCCGAAGAAGGCTCGCCCCAGCTTAACCCCGTAGAGGCCGCCGACCACCCGGCCCTCCCGCCAGGCCTCCACCGAGTGGCAGTGGCCCTGCTCGAACAGCTTGATGTAGGCCTCCCGGATCGGCGCGTTGATCCAGGTAGACTGGCGCTCGTCGCGCTCCTCCGCGCAGGCATCGATCACCCCGGCGAAGTCGGTATCGAACCGAATGTCGAAGCGGCCTTGCCGGACGACCTTCCTCAGGCTCTTCGGCACATGGAACGCGTCGAGCGGAATGACGCCGCGCATCTCGGGCCGCACCCAGAAGACCTCCGGATCCCCGGCGCTCTCGGCCATCGGAAAGACGCCAGACGCATAGGCCTTGAGCAGGAGGTCGGTGGGGATGCGGTAGCCGGGAGCGTAGGGGCGGCTCATCGGCGCGCCCCTCGCCCGGCGCTATTCCGCCGTCTCGGCCAGGTATTTTTCCAGCCAGTGGATGTCGTATTCGCCATTGGCGATTTCCGGATTGCCCACCAGGTCGCGGAAGAGCGGCAAGGTGGTATTGATGCCATCGACGACGAATTCGTCGAGAGCGCGGCGAAGCCGCATCATGCATTCGACCCGGTTGCGGCCGTGCACGATCAGCTTGCCGATCAGGCTGTCGTAATAGGGCGGGATGCGGTAGCCGGAATAGACGCCGCTGTCGACGCGGATGCCGAGACCGCCTGGCGTATGGAAATGCGTGATCGTTCCGGGCGACGGCGCGAAGGTCCGCGGGTCCTCGGCATTGATGCGGCATTCGATGGCATGGCCCTGGAAGCGGATATCCTCCTGCCTCACCGACAGGCCGCCGCCAGAGGCAACGCGAATCTGCTCGTGCACAAGATCGATGCCGGTGATCGCCTCCGTCACCGGATGCTCCACCTGCAGGCGGGTATTCATCTCGATGAAATAGAACTCGCCGTTCTCGTAGAGGAATTCGATCGTGCCAGCCCCCGAATAGCCGAGGTTGGCGATGGCATCGGCGCAGATGCCGCCGATGCGCGCACGCTCCTCCGCGTTCAGCGCCGGCGAGTTCGCCTCCTCCCAGACCTTCTGGTGGCGACGCTGCAGCGAGCAGTCGCGCTCGCCGAGATGGATGCCCCGTCCCATGCCGTCGCCGAACACCTGGACCTCGATGTGACGCGGCTTTTCGAGATATTTCTCGATGTAGACGGCATCGTCGCCGAAGGCGGCACCCGCTTCGGACTTGGCGGTGGCCAGAGCTAGATCGAGGTCCTCTTCGTTGCGGGCGACCTTCATGCCGCGCCCGCCGCCACCGGCCGAGGCCTTGATGATGACGGGGTAGCCGATCTCGGCGGCGACGCGATGGGCTTCCTTCTCGTCGGAGATGGCGCCGTCGGAGCCCGGCACGACCGGGATGCCGAGGCGCTTGGCCGTGCGCTTCGCTTCGATCTTGTCGCCCATGACGCGAATATGGTCGCCGGACGGGCCGATGAAGGTGATGTTGTGCGCGGCTAGGATGTCGGCGAACTTGGCGTTCTCCGACAGGAAGCCGTAGCCCGGATGCACGGCGTCGGCGCCGGTGATCTCGCAGGCCGCGACAATCTGATGGATGTTCAGGTAGCTATCGCGCGAAGGCGGTGGGCCGATGCACACACTTTCGTCGGCAAGACGCACATGCATCGCGTCGGCGTCGGCGGTGGAATGCACAACGACCGTCTGGATGCCAAGCTCCTTGCAGGCGCGCAGTACGCGAAGGGCGATCTCGCCGCGGTTGGCTATGAGGATTTTCTGGAACATGCGCCCTGATCTTCCGGCGCTATTCTATGACAACAAGCGGCATGCCGTATTCGACCGGCTGGGAGTCCTCGACGAGGATCGCCTTCACGGTGCCCGAACGCGGCGACGGAATCTGGTTCATCGTCTTCATCGCCTCTATGATCAGCAGCGTCTGGCCCTCCTTGACGGCCTGTCCGACCTCGATGAACGGCTTGGCGTCGGGCGACGGAGCCAGATATACGGTTCCGACCATCGGTGAAGGAACTGCGTTCTTCGACGACTCCGCGGGACCGGCAGCGGCGGGAGCTGCCGCAGCGGGAGCGGCATAAACCGGCGCCGGCGCCGCGACGGCGTGGACCGCGGCGGCCTGTCTAGACACGCGGACCTTGAAGTCGTCGAGTTCGACCTCGATCTCGGTCAGGTTCGTGTCGTTCAGGATGCCCGCAAGGTCGCGGATCAGCTGCTGGTCAATACCGGTTTTTTTTGTCGTCATTTCAAGGCCTTTTGTTTGTCCGGTCGTCATATCCGCGCTGCCAGCGCTTGCAGCGCAAGCGTGTAGCCGAGTGGGCCGAGACCGCAGATCATCCCCAACGCATGGGGAGCGACCTTGGATACATGGCGGAAGGGTTCGCGGGCATGGATGTTCGAAAGATGCACCTCCACGACCGGCAGCGGCGCTACCGCTCGGATCGCGTCATGGATCGCGATTGAGGTATGTGTGTAGGCGCCGGCATTGAGCACGATGCCCTCAGCCTTGTCGCCGGCCTCCTGGATCCAGTCGACCAGGACGCCTTCATGGTTGGACTGGCGAACATCGACCTCTATGGCGAGCGCGGCGGCAGCCTTCCTGCAATCGTCGGCTATGCCATCCAAGGTCGTCGTCCCATAGATTCCCGGCTCGCGCTTGCCGAGCATGTTCAGATTGGGGCCGTTCAGCACGAAGATCGTTTTCAAGCAATGACCTTTCCCCGCGCCGACAGTCCCCCGGCGCGCCGCCACCTCTATAGTTGGCTTAGTCGGCCACGAAAAGAGAGCAATAGCCTAGTTTTGCTGTCCACAGTCCGAGGGATTTCACAGGCCGACCCTGATTTGAAAGCTAGTTGGATGCCTGCGAGGGCGTGGCGCGGGCTTCCGCGATCTTCTGGGCAAGCACTTCCTGTCCGAGCGCGCCGAAGACGACCTCGTTGCCGACCACGTAGGATGGGGTTCCCGTAATCGCCAGCCGGTTGGCCAATTCATAGGTCTTCTCGAAGGCCGCGCTGATGGCCGGATTCTTCATTTCATCGCGCAGCCTTGCTTCTTCGGCGCCAAGCGACACCGCGATCTTTATGGCCGACGCTTCGGTCGCGCGGCCCTGCCCGCCGATCAACTGGTTGTGGAATTCACCGTATTTCTCCGGCATCAACGTGCGGAAGGCCATGGATACGACATGGGCCTTGGTTGAATCCGGCCCAAGGATCGGGAATTCCTTGAGCACGAAGCGCAGGTCCGGGTCGGCTGCCGTCAGCGCCAGCATGTCTTCCTGGGCGCGTTTGCAGAAGCCACAATTGTAGTCGTAGAACTCGACGATCGTTGTCTTGCCGTCGGGATTGCCGACATAACCGTCATAGGCGGCGTTGAAGATGTCTGCCCTGGACGACTCGATCACCTCCAGATTGGCGATGCGCTGCTCGTCGCGCTGCTTGGACTCCAACGCCTGCTGCATGTCTATGAGCAGCTCAGGGTTCTTGACCAGGTAATCGCGGATAATGTTCTCGATCTCGATACGATCCATGGCGCCTTCGGCCGAGGCAACAGCCGCCGCCTGAGCCTCCGCGCCGCCGAGCGCGGCCGCCGGACGGCCGGCGACGTAACCCACCGCAAGCATTCCGACGGCAACAGCGATGCCCGTCGCGCCTATCCAAATAGCCTTGCTCATTCTCGCCGATCCTCTATCCCGTGACAGTCAGGGCTCTGTCGCAGCCCCGCGCCCAAAGGGTTCATTTCTTCTTCTTGGGCGTCTTGTAGTTGATGATGTCCTGCGCTCTCACCCAGCCCGGCGCCCCGCGCTTGAACTTCTGCTGCGCGCGCATCGCGAAGATCTTCGCCTGCTGGTAGTTACCGCCATAATAGTAGCCTTCGGCAGTGGCAAGCTCGGCCTCCGGGAGATCGCCCAGTTGATTATAGGCCTGCGCCAAATAGGCGTAGCCGTTGAAGTTTTCCTTGTCACGGCTGAGACCCTCCTGGATTTCAGCAACCGCCTGCCTGATCGCGTCGGGCTTGCCGGTGGCAATCAAGGCCTGGCCATAGGCGATCGGCAGTATACCCGACTTCGCCGGGTCAAGCTGGACGGCGCGCGCATACGCCTCCCCGGCCTTCCCGGGCTGGTTGGCCCGCAGCAGGATGTCGCCGCGCAGTTCGTGGAAATACGGATTCTTCGGCTGGAGCTTGATCAGGGCGTCGGCCTTCTTCAGAGCGTTCCTGGGGTTCCCGAAGAGAAGCGCAGCCTGGGCCTCGCCATATTGGGCAGCCAGGCTGCCCGGCATCTTCTTGAACAGCCGCGATGCAGCCGCCTGGCCCTGCGTATAGACCGCAATCTTGGCGCGCATCATGTCGTGACGCTGCTGCAGTGATTCGGAATCCTTGTTTTCGTAGTGCTGGCTGGACTTCACCAGCGTTTCGAGGTTGGCGATGCGGTCGCGCGGCATCGGATGGCTTTGCTGATAGGGGTCGACCTTGGCGCCGGACAACGAGAGCGAACTCTGGAAGCGCCCAAAGGTGACGAGCATTCCCCGGCCTGACTGCCCGGTCGCCTCGAGATATCTGATTGCCGACTGGTCGGCGGCCGCTTCTTCCGAACGTTGATACCCAAGCAGGCCGCGTCGCGCGAATTCATTGCCGCCGGACATAATGCCTGCGCCGGCCTGAGCAAGGCCATTGGCATCCGTGGCAGCGCCCGCCACCATCGCGCCGACGCCGAGCAGCGACGAAATGATCGCCATGGTCTGCGCGCGCGCAAGCTGATCCCGCAACCGATCCTGGTGGCCGTCGGCAATATGTCCAGCCTCGTGGGCGATCACGCCGATGATCTCGTTGGGCGTCTCCGCCTGCAGCAGCGCCCCGGTGTTGATGAACATGCGCCGGCCGGCAACAAAGGCGTTGAAGCGCGGATCGTTGACAAGAATGATATCGATACCCGATTTGGAGAGACCCGCCGCCTTGAAGATGGGCCGCGCATAGTCTCGCACCAGCGCCTCGATCTCGGCGTCGCGCACGATCGGCACGTTCTGAGCGTAAGCCGCAACGGTACCCGCAGACGCGACGAACATCGCGAATATCAGCGTGACCGAGGTGCGGACAAAAGCCGCTATGGAGCGCTGCATCAGGGCCATGACGGGATGCACAGGTAAACGAGCAAAGGGGCGATGGAAAGATGAAGCCGAAAACATCATGAACTTGTGATCCCCATACCAATCGGGCATTTGTGCGGCGCGGCGCCACGAAACAGGGACAAGGAATGGCAGTAGCGATCTCGAAGCGTGGCGACGTCGAGCCCTTCCACGCCATGGACATCCTCGCCGAGGCCAACCGGCTCAAGGCGCTCGGTCAACCTGTCGTATCGATGGCGGTCGGCCAGCCCTCCGATCCGGCGCCGCACCGCGTTCGCGATGCCGCGGCCAGGGCGCTCGCGGACGGCAGTATCGGCTATACGGACGCTCTGGGTCTGGCCGAGCTTCGGCAGGCGATCTCAGCGCATTATTCCGAACATTACGGCATGCAGGTTCCACCCGGCCGTATCGCGGTGACCACCGGTTCGTCAGCGGCATTCAACCTCGCCTTCCTGGCGATGTTCGATCCCGGCGACCGTGTCGCCATAGCCGCTCCGGGCTATCCGGCTTACCGTAACATCATGGCGGCGCTCGGGCTCGAGGTGGTCGAGATCGAGCTGGAGGGGGAGGCCTACCTGCGCGCGGAACATCTGCGCGTTGCGCACGCCGCCGCACCGCTTAAGGGGGTGCTTTTCGCCAGCCCGGCCAACCCGACCGGCGCGGTTATTCCCGCCCACGACCTGCAGAACCTCGTCGAAACGGCGCATGAACTCGGCATCGCGGTGATCTCGGACGAGATCTACCACCGCCTCGCCTATTCGGCGCCTGACGTGACGGCGCTGAGCTTCGGGCCGGATATCACGGTCATCAATTCCTTCTCCAAATATTATTGCATGACCGGATGGCGGATCGGCTGGATGGTGCTGCCTGAAAAGCTGGTGCGACCGGTCGAGCGGATCGCGCAGAGCCTCTACATCTCGCCGCCCGAAATCTCGCAGATTGCTGCCATCGAAGCATTCGGTGCGACTTCCGAACTGGAGTTGGTCAAGGCCAGATATGCCTGGAACCGCGAGTTGTTGATGCGGCGGCTGCCTGAACTGGGCTTCGCGCTCGCCGCACCGATGGACGGGGCGTTCTACGCCTTCTGCGACGTGTCGAAGCTGAGCAATGACAGCATGGCTTTTGCTCGGAGAATGCTGGCGGAGGCACATGTCGCTGCCACGCCCGGCCGAGACTTCGATCCCCTCGCCGGACACCGTTATATGCGGTTCTCCTACGCCGGCAGCCACGACGAGATGGTCCTGGCGATGGATCGCATCGAGCACTGGCTGAAATAGCGAGGCAGCTTCGCAATCAGTGCTTGCGCGCCTGCACCAGATAAACATCGATCTCGGACTCGCCCAGCCACTTCATGGCCTCAAGTCGGTGCAGGCCTTCGACCAGGATATGACGCTTGCCGTCATGTCGAACCTGGATCGGCGTCTTCAGCCCGTTCTCCACGATGTCTTCGGCAAGCGCCCTGACCGTCTCCGGGTGCAGCGTTTTCCGGCGCGCCGCCGGCACATAGATGCCCTCGACCGGGACTTTCGTTATGCGCAGCATGCTGCTCCTCCCACCGCGGCGTGTGCCGCCGTCAAGGGATAGAAGGTTTGGCCCGTCCGGCCAAGCTTTCAGATGTACGGGGCAGTCTCACCGCTTCGTCCTGGAAAGCGCCCGGCGCCTGGCCTCGTCGATCAGCCCGTTGGCCACCTGCATGCGCGCGAGCGCGACTTGCCGAAGATGCGGCGCGACGCGGTCGGGATGGTTCTTCAGCGCGAAGGCGCGACGCAGCCTGCCGAGGTCGCCGGGGGCTGCGTCGTCAAGGCGGAGTTCCAGCGCGATCACGTCAGGTTCGATGGATGGCGGTTCGATCGAGAGGGCTGGGCCCGGCTCTGCCGGCGCCGGCTCGTCCATGCCGACTTCGCCGAGCATGGCTTCGAACTCGGCTTCCATGGCTTCGCCCGCCTGTCGGTACTCCGAGGCCGCGGCCTCGCGGGACACCTTGATGCGGCCGGAATGGAGTTCCTCCGCCACAGCCAGGTAGTCGAACGGAATAGACGGCCGCGGCATGGGCTCGGCGGGTGTCTCCGCCGCCACGAACAGGTCGTCGAGCAGCGATGCGAAATCGCGATT
>DATDJN010000287.1:0-27425 GCA_036520515.1 Rhizobiaceae bacterium | reverse complement strand
GCGGTGGCGCCGGCCAGTCCGCGCAGGAACTCCGCGAGTTTCTCGCCGGCGTCCTCCTTGTAGAGCTCGGCGAGGCTGCCCTTGGCATCGCGGCCGAGCGCCTCGAAGGCCAGCACCGTCGCCTTGACCATCTCGGCGAAGCCGACCTCCGGCTCGTCGCGCAGGCCGGCCAGCTGCTCCAGCGCGCCGCCCAGCCAGCCCAGTACGTCCTGGGCGGCCGCAATGCGGCGTTCGGTGATACGCTCGGCCCAGAAGGGTTTTCGGCCATCGGCGACGAGCCGTTGCTCGAACAGCTCGCCGAGCGTCGTGACATCGGGCCGTCCTGTACCGCCGCGCAGCGCCACCAGTTCGATCGTCTCGGCCGCTTGGCGCACGCGCGCCCGTTCCAGCCCGAGCGTCAGCAGCGGGTGCTTCAAAAGCGCCACGACAGCCACCGGATCGCCTGGCCGGAACACCGCTTCCAGCATCAGCCGCAACAGCGCCGCCGGCGGCGTGTTCGCCAGCGGCGTGCCGCCGGAATCGTCGGCGCGCACGCCGAAGCGCGACAGCTCGGCGGAAACACGCCGCGCCAGCTCGCGGTCGCCGGTCACCAGCGCCGCCTTGCCGCCGGTCTCCTCGACCGCCTGCCTCAGCGCGACGGCGATGGCCACCGCCTCGTCGCGCTCGCGCGGCGCCTCGACCAGCGTCACGCCGGCAAGCGCATTGTCGATGTCAGCCGCGCCGAACCCTGTGCGGGTGCCGGCCCATTCGTCCGTCGTCTCGGCCGGCCGCAACGCCTCCGACACCAGCCGGGCGCGCAGCCTTGCCCATTCGTCGGCCGCGCCGATCTCATCGACGTCGGCGCGCGTGACGCCGATCTTGCCGAGCAGCTTCGCCAGTCCGTATTGCGGATGGCCGAGCACGGCGGGTCTCGGTGCCGGTGCCGTCAGGACCGACCAGGACGCCTCGTCCATCTCCCGGTCCAGGCCCGGCAGCACGACGGCGCCGTTGGGCAGCCGGGCGATCGCCGACAGCAGTTCTGCCGTCGCCGGTATGGAGCCCGTCGAACCTGCCGCGATCACCGGACCGGATGGGGGGGTCCGCCGCAGCCGCTCGGCCTCCAGCCTGATCAGCGCGCTTCGGTGCGCCGCCGGATTCGACTGCCCGCGCGCCGCCAGGAAGTCCGGCCAGTGCTGGGTGACGATCGACAGGAAGTCGAGGGTAACCTGCCACCAGCCCGACAGGTTTTCCGGCGCAAGTCCTGCGAGCCGCGTCCAGTCCGAGCCCTCCGTCTCGATCTCGTCCATCAGCGCGGCGAGGTCGCGCGCCAGCCAGATGGCGTCGGCGGCCGAGGCCGGCACCACCATCTCCTCGTCGAACAGTGCCGCGACATGCGCCGGCAGGCGTTTCTTCCAGGCGCGCACCAGCGGCGCGAGATGAAGCAGCCGGTCGATCGCCGAGATCGGCGGCGCGAGGTCGAGCGCGCCGGCGCCCTCCTCGCCGAAGGCCGCCTCGTCCTCGTCGAACTCGCCGAGCGGCTTCACCGTCGGCAGGATCGCCGAGCCTCCGGCAGATCTTTCGACGAAGGCGGTCCGCAGTTCGCGCGCGGCGCGGCGCGTCGGCACGTAGATCGTCGCGCCCGCCAGCGTCAGCGGATCGCCGTCATGGCGGAAACCGGGCACCAGCCGGCCGGCCAGCAGCGCATCCGCCAGCGCCGGCAGGAATGCCACGCCGGGCGGGATGGATAATACGCGCGGAAGCGTCGGACCGCTCATGCCGCTCCGGCGAGCGCCCGCTCGACCGCGGCCTCGGCGAGAGGGATGGCGTCCGGCGTGCCGACCGTGATCCAGCTGCCGCGCATCGCCAGTCCGAACAGCCGCCCCTTGGCGATCGCCTCGTCGAAATAGCGGTTGAGAGACAGCGGACCTTCCGGCGCGCCCGCCAGGATCGCCGGATTGATGATCGCGGCGCCCGCATAGATCAGCCCGGCCGGATCGTTGTGGGCGCGCGTCAGCGTCCCGTCGGCGGCGACGAGGAAGTCGGTCCCGCCGCTGTGCCCGGTCGCGGAATCGAGGTCTGCCAGCATCAGCAGAATATCCATTTTCGCGATGTCCCAGGCAAGGGCGAGGCGGATCAGGTTCGGTTCGCCGCCTTCGGTCCAGAAGGTGTCGGCGTTGAGGATATAGAACGGCTCGCGGCCAAGCTTCGGCAGCGCCTTGACGATGCCCCCGGCGGAATCCAGCAGGCCGGCGCTCTCGTCGGAAATCACCACCTTCGGCCGCGAGCGCGACGCGACATGGGCGACGATCTGCTCAGGGAAGTGATGCACGTTGACGACGGCCTTCTCGACGCCGGCGGCGGCCAGCGTGTCCAGCCCGCGGTCGAGTAGCGTGCGTCCGGCGATCTTGACCAGCGGCTTGGGGATCGTGTTGGTGATCGGGCGCATGCGCACGCCGCGCCCGCCAGCCAGCACCATGGCGATCTTCGGTCTCGTGCTCATGCCGTTCCCCCGATCAGTCCGTTGCGCAGATAGAAGTCACGCAATTCGGCCAGTTCCGGATGCGCCAGCGCCCGCTCCAGGTAGTTCCTGATGCGCGGCAGGTGCTTCAGGTAGGCCGGCTTTCCGTCGCGTTCGTTGAGCCGCACGAATATGCCCAGGATCTTCGAGTTCCGCTGCGCCGCCATGATGGCATAAGCTTCGGCAAAACGCGCCGCGTCAAATCCGTCGTGACGGTGGCGCGCCGCGACGTAGGCATCAACCGTGATCCTTTCGACTTCCGGCGGCACCGTGACCCGCGCATCCATGGCGAGCGACGCCACATCATAGGCCGAAGGCCCGATCAGCGCGTCCTGGAAATCGACGACGCCCAGCCGGTCGTATCCCTTGCGATCGCCGCGCCAGATGATGTTCGGCGAATGGAAGTCGCGCAGCACGAGGCTTTTCTCCGCGCTCTCCAGGCGGTCGAAGACGGCGTCCCACGCCGCGCGGAAGCCTGCGCGCAGCGCGCCGCCGGCCGGCCGGCCGGTCGCATAGGGCACATACCAGTCGACCAGCAGGTCCACCTCGATCGTCATAGCGTCGCGGTCGAAGGGCGGCACCTCGTGATATATGCCCGGCGCCGCCTCCAGCCGCCGCTCCCACTCCCTCGCATGGATCGCCGCCAGCAACTCGGCCGCCGAGGCATAGCGCTCGCCGACCGGCTCGCCTTCCGCATCGAGGAAATTCCCCGAGCCGAGATGGCTGATCAGGAGGAACCCGCGCTCGAGATCCTCGGCGAAGATTTCCGGAACCGACACGCCGGCCTCGGCAAGCGCGCGGTCGATCGCAACGAAGGCGGCGACCGACTGCGCGGTGTGGGCGATCACGGCATAGGGTTTGCCGTCGCGCACCGGCGGGCCGAGCACCAGCCGCGGCGAGTTCATCAGCACGCGCGTCTCTCCCGCCAGCGTCACCGTCTCGTAGGAACGGGCAGAGGCGTCGCCGGTGAAATATCTCCGGGCCGCCTCGCCCCATCCCGCGCCGAGAAGGAAATCGCGCATGGCGAGCGACCGCGCAATGCGCTCGAAGGCCGGGCCGGCGCCGGCAATCGCGGCGAGCCGTCCCTCGCCGTCATGTGTCAGCTCCACCGTGATGGTGCCTTCGGGCAGCCTGCCCTCGGCTCGTTCCGGCCATTCGACCAGCGCCGCACCGGTCGCCAGCATCTCGTCCAGCCCGAGTTCGTCGAGCTCGTCCGGCGAGCCCAGCCGGTAGAGGTCGAAGTGGTGAAGCGGCACGCGCGTCTCGTAGGACTGCACCAGCGTGAAGGTCGGGCTCGGCACGTCCAGCCTTTCATCCCCCGCCATCGCCCGGATCAAGCCGCGCGCCAGCGTCGTCTTGCCGGCGCCGAGATCGCCCGACAGCGCCAGCACGTCGCCGGGCCTGAGCGCCATGGCGAGATCCTCGCCAAGCCTCACTGTCGCCCGCTCGTCCGGCAGATGGCGTTCGAGCACCAGCAGGCTGGCCGCGACAGACGTCATTCAGCCGCAGCGCGCGTGCGGGCCGGCGGAAACAGGCAGATCACCGTCGTGCCCTCGCCGGGCGCCGTCTCGATGCGGACCGTGCCGCCGTGCAGTTCGACGAAGCTCTTCACGATCGACAGGCCGAGGCCCGCGCCGCGGCGGCGGCCGCCGTTGCTGCGCGGCTCGAAGCGGCGGAACACCGTGTCGAGCACGTCAGCCGGGATGCCCGGGCCGTCGTCATGCACGGAGAATTCCGTGCCGATCTCCAGCGCGCGACAGGCGAGCCTGATCGTGCTGCCGTCCGGCGCGTAGTTCACCGCGTTGCTGAGCAGGTTGTAGAGAATCTGGCGGATGCGCACCTCGTCGCCGTGGATGGACGCAGGCGCAAACGCCGTCTCCATCTTCAGCGCGATCGAGTGCTCGGCCAGCCGGTCGGCGATGAGCTCGCCCGCCGCCACGATCGTCTTCCTGACGTCTACCTCGGAGATTTCGAGCTCCATGATGCCGGCATCGACGGTGGCGAGGTCGAGGATATCGTTGACGATGGTCAGGAGCACCGAGGACGACGAGCCGATGTGCTCGACATATTCGCGCTGGCGCGGCCCGAGCGGCCCGGTCGCCGGCAGCGACAGAAGCTCGGTGAAGCCGATGATGTTGGTCAGCGGCGAGCGCAGTTCGTAGGAGACGTGCTGCACGAAATCGTTCTTCAGCTGGTCCGCCTTCTGCAGCGCCTCGTTCTTCTCCTTGAGCGCCCGCTCGATGTTCACGCGATCGGTCACGTCGACGAAGGTGATCATCACCTGGCCGTTGGGCAGGTGGATGACGCCGTAACGCAACACCGTTCCGTCGACCAGTTCGGTCTGGCCGTGGCGGTCGCGGCGCTCCTCGTCGAAGCCGGTGACGGAGGCGACGAAATCCGCCCACGGGCTGTCCTTCGCGACTTCCTCGCAGCGCGCCCTGATCTCCGAGATATGGGCCTTCTGCGCGACGAGATCGTCGGAAAGCTGCCACAGCGTATCGAAGGTCGGGTTGGAGAGACGGATGCGCCCGTCCGGCCCGAACACGGCGACGCCTTCCGCCAGATTGTCCAGCGTCTCGCCCTGAACCCGCACCGCGGTGGCGTAGCGGCTTTCGAGATCCATCTTCTCGGTCAGGTTCTCGAACACCCAGGTCACGCCGCCCCTCGGCTGCGGATTGGCGACGACGCGGACGGTGCGGCCGTCCGGCAGATGCCAAAGATTCTCCTGCGGATCGACCGAGCGATAGACGGAGAGAAGATTCTCCTTCCAGCGCCGCCATTCCGGCTGCTCGGCGAGCTTGCCCTCGCTGCGCAGCCTGTCGATCAGGAGCGCATTGTCGGGCGCGCTGGCCAGGAAGCCGTGGTCGAGTTCCCAGAGCTTCTGGAAAGCCTGGTTGAAGAAGCGCAGCTTCTCATGCTCGTCGAAGATCGCCACCGCCGTGGTCAGCCGGTCGAGCGTGTCGGCGTGGCTCCGGACCATCCGCTCATATTCGGCGCGCACGGCGTCGATTTCGCTCTTGTCGACGGCGATGCCGGCAGACCCCTCGGCACCAGCGAAGTCGGTCACTGCCAGTATGCGGCGGTCGCCGCCGATGACTGTCGACAACGATTGCTCGAAGACCGGGTGCAGCGCGTGCTGCCTGTCGATCGCCTCGCGCGCCTGGGTGCCGAGCAGTTCCTTGCCCTCGCGCACCGCTGCCTCCGCATCCAGCGCCTCGGTGGCCGCGGCGTAGGCCCGGTTCACCCATTTCAGCCGCCCGTCCTTCCCCCGGATCCAGAACGGCATGTTCAGCGCGTCGATCAGGCCGCGCATGATCTCGTGGCCGGTCGCCAGCGTCTGGTTGTCGAGCTTCAGCCGCGCCTGCACGCGCTGGCTTTCCGACAGCGACAGGAAGCGCACGATGACGAGGGAGGCGCTCTTGCGCCCCTGCACCTCCAGCGGCGCGCCGTTCTGCGCCTCGATCACCAGGTCGAAGGCGACGCCACGCTCGCGCAGCGCCGCCACGGCGTTCTCGAGTGCTGCGGCGGAGCGCGGCATGACCCAGCGGCCGAAGGCGAGGAAGGAGGCGCGCTCGTCGGGCGCGCCGCTTTCGACCGGCAGCGAACCGATCAGCTCCGGTTTCCGCCGGTCGTTGTTGAAGACGATGACGCGCTGGTCACGCAGGTTGAGCAGCGCCTCGGAACGCTGGATCGCGGCGTTGAGGTCCGCGATCCGGCTGCGCAGCTCGACATTCTCGGCCGCTGTCCGGGTCCGTTCGCGGATCAGGAAGATCGCCGACAGAAGCGCGGCGCCCATCACGCCGGTGAACATGGCGAGCTGCATCACGTCGGCTGTGTTGAACGAAAACAGCGAGCGCGGATGCGCCGCCTCCTGCGCATGCGCCACGCCGGCTGCAAGCATGGACGATGCGCTGGCAGTCCAAAGCAGGGTTCGGTTCAGGCGGCGCGGGAGCGTGTCGGCGGCACGAACACAACGCCCGTCGCCGGGCGCGCGCGCGCCAATCCCGGAATCCCCGTTCCGGCCGGAATCGACCTGTCCCGCTTGACGCGGGGATTCCCCCGGCATGCCTTGCACCTCTCCGCCGCCCGACTGAAGTCCGCCCTGCACGAGCGCGTTGCCGCCGATCCCCGTAAGCCGGCAGCGTTGCGAATCACCAAACCATAAACCTTGAGCGAATCGACGTGAAGGAGCGGGGGCGCCAAAAATAAAAACCGGGCGAAAGTCAATCGCCCGGTATCAATATGTTGTAGATCGAGGTGTCCGGATTAATACCGGTAGTGTTCCGGCTTGAACGGCCCCTGCGGCGGCACGCCAATATAGGAGGCCTGCTCGGGCGATAGTTCGGTGAGCTTGGCTCCGAGCTTGTCGAGGTGAAGCTTGGCGACCTTCTCGTCGAGGTGTTTCGGCAGCACGTAGACCTGGTTCTGGTACTGGCC
This sequence comes from Rhizobiaceae bacterium, assembly GCA_036520515.1. Taxonomy (GTDB): domain Bacteria; phylum Pseudomonadota; class Alphaproteobacteria; order Rhizobiales; family Rhizobiaceae; genus Mesorhizobium_K. Next base: position 20,491 of record DATDJN010000287.1, on the reverse strand, counting down.
GGCGTTGGCGAAGAGCTCGATCTGCGCCAGCACCTGGTTGGTGAAGGAGGCGCTCATCACGAAGCTCGGATGGCCGGTGGCGTTGCCGAGATTGAGCAGGCGTCCCTCCGACAGCAGGATCATGCGCTTGCCATCGGGGAAGGCGATCAGGTCGACCTGCGGCTTGACGTTGGTCCATTTGAGATTGCGCAGCGCGGCGACCTGGATCTCGTTGTCGAAGTGGCCGATGTTGCCGACGATGGCCATGTCCTTCAGCTTGCGCATGTGGTCGAGCGTCAGCACGTCCTTGTTGCCGGTCGCCGTGATCACGATGTCGGCGGTCGAGACGGCGTCGTCCATGGTGACGACCTCGTAGCCGTCCATCGCCGCCTGCAACGCGCAGATCGGATCGGCCTCGGTTATCTTCACGCGGGCGCCGGCGCCCTGCAGCGATGCGGCCGAGCCCTTGCCGACGTCGCCATAGCCGGCGACGACCGCGACCTTGCCGGCCATCATCACGTCGGTGCCGCGGCGGATGCCGTCGACCAGGCTCTCCTTGCAGCCGTACTTGTTGTCGAACTTCGACTTGGTGACGCTGTCGTTGACGTTGATCGCCGGGAAGGGCAGCAAGCCCTTCTTCTGCAACTGGTAGAGGCGGTTGACGCCGGTCGTCGTCTCCTCGGTCACGCCCTTGATCGCGTCGCGCTGCCTGGCGAAGAAGCCCGGCGAGGCGGCAAGGCGCTTCCTGATCTGCGCGAAGAGGACTTCCTCCTCCTCGCTGCCCGGGTTGGACAGAACGTCCTCGCCGGCCTCGGCGCGCGCGCCGATCAGGATGTACATGGTGGCGTCGCCGCCGTCATCGAGGATCATGTTCGACTGGCCGCCATCGGCCCACTGGAAGATCTGGTCGGTGTATTCCCAGTATTCCTCCAGGGTTTCGCCCTTGACGGCGAAGACCGGGATGCCGGCGTCGGCGATCGCCGCCGCCGCATGATCCTGCGTCGAGAAGATGTTGCACGATGCCCAGCGGACGTCGGCGCCCAGCGCCTTCAAGGTCTCGATCAGCACCGCCGTCTGGATCGTCATGTGCAGCGAGCCGGAGATGCGCGCGCCCTTCAGCGGCTGCTTGTCGCCATATTCCTCGCGCGTCGCCATGAGGCCCGGCATCTCGGTCTCGGCGATCTCGATTTCCTTGCGGCCCCAGCCGGCAAGCGACAGGTCGGCGACTTTAAAATCCTTGGACATTTCCTGCTCCGAGTTCTTGAGATCAGCCTGAGTGTGCCCGGCTCGTTGCCGGCTTCCGGTCCGCCAGCGCCTGGCAGCGCAGCGGTCCGTGACAATGGACGCGTGCGCGCAAAGTGCGCCGTGACTAGCAGATCGCGGGGAAATCGACAATGGGATATAAAGAAATCTTTATTCGTGCATGTGCCGAAGCCGTCCGGAAATCCGCGGCCGACTAGATCTCTTCGCCGAAGCGCGTCGCGATCAGTTCGCCGATGGCGGCGATCGCGGCCTCCGCTTCCGGACCCTTGGCCGTCACGCGGATCGAGCAGCCGGGGCTCGCGGCCAGCATCATGAGGCCCATGATCGAGGTGCCGCCGACCTTGATGCCGTCCTTTTCGACGGAGATCGCCGCTCGAAAGGAATCGGCGAGCTGGACGAACTTGGCGGAAGCGCGCGCGTGCAGTCCGCGCTGGTTGACGATGAGGAAGTCGCGGGCGATGGCGCCGTCTGCTTCGGAACTTTCCGCCGCGCTCATCCGGCCTCGCTCACTTGGCCGCCAGCAACTGGCTGGCCACGTTGATGTATTTTCGGCCGGCTGCCTGCGCCTCCTCCACGGCGGCCGCGAGCTTGTCGGCCTTGCGCACGCTGGAGAGCTTGATCAGCATCGGCAGGTTCATGCCGGCGATGACCTCGATATGTCCCGCTTCCATGACCGAGATGGCGAGGTTGGACGGCGTTCCGCCGAACATGTCGGTCAAGACGACGACGCCGGAGCCCTGGTCGACACGCGCCACGGCGTCGACGATGTCGCTGCGCCGCTTCTCCATGTTGTCGTCGGCGCCGATGGAAACGGTCTCGAAATTCTCCTGCGGGCCGACGACATGTTCAACGGCGTTGCGGAATTCTTCCGCCAGCCGACCGTGCGTCACGAGCACCAAGCCGATCATACTTCCCAGGCTTTCGTCATCATCTGTTCACTGGCACTCTTTAGAGCCTGCCCCCAGGCGCGCGCCCTTTCGGGCCGATCGGTCAGCGGGTGCGCAATCTTGTCGACGCGCGAAGCGTTGACAAGCCCAAATTTGCGCGGCGCATGACCATTTTGCCGCAGCGCAGCAACCATTCCAGCCGGCATTCAAACAAATGGCGGCAGCGAAAGACGCGCCGCAACGGCCATCGCCGCCGCCCGGCCGTCATCGGATGCGACCTTCAGGAGCGGCACCTCGCATCCGTTAAGGCGCTCCGTCGCCGCCTCCGGAAAACGCTCCGCCGCGTCTCGCTCCACCAGCCGCACCAGGAGGTCCACCGGCGCTTTCCTTATATAGTCAGTAGGCAGCGGGCCGACGCCCCTGACCTCGACCAGCCCGGCAATCGTCTCCGGCGCGATGCAGATGAGGCGGCCGTCGCGAGCCGACAGGAAGATCTGGTCGTCGGCGACCAGCCGCGCGAACAGCCCATGCGTCCGCGCGTGGGATATAAGGGCGAGCGCGAGCTGCGTCTTGCCCGAACCGGCTTCACCGGCGATCACAATGCCGCGATCACCCAGCACCACCGCGCTCGCATGGAAATTGTCGGCCACGTCAGGAATCGGCGGGCAGCGTGACGGTGAAGCGCGCGCCGCGGATCTCGCCCGGCTTGCCGCCGGCGATGTTCTCGGCGGTAAGCGTGCCGCCATGCGCCTCGACGATCTGCCGGGAGATCGAAAGGCCGAGGCCGGAGTTCTGGCCGAATGCCTCGCCGGCCGGGCGGTCGGTGTAGAAGCGCTCGAAGATGCGGTCGATGTTGTCGGCGCGGATGCCGGGGCCGTTGTCGTCGACGGTCAGCAGGATCAGCTTGCCCACCCGCGACAGCGAAACCGTGATCCTTCCCGTCCCCTCCGGCACGAAGGAGCGTGCATTCTCTATCAGGTTGGTGATCACCTGGCCGAGCCTGAGATCGTGGCCGATCACCGTATAGGCCTTCGCGCCCGCGTCCTTCATCCCCGGCGGGAGCTTGCCGACCTTGAACTCGATCTCCACCGGCTTGCGCTTGCCGCCGGCGTCGCGCATCGCCGCCACCAGGTCGCCGACGAATTTCTTCAGGTCGACCTTGCCCAGATCCTCGCGCGCCAGTTCGGCGTCGAGGCGCGAGGCGTCGGAAATGTCGGTGATCAGCCGATCGAGCCGCCTGACGTCGTGCTGGATGATCTCCAGCAGCCGCTCGCGCGACGTCTCGGTCTTGGCGATCGGCAAGGTCTCCACCGCGCTCCGCAGCGACGTCAGCGGGTTCTTCAGCTCGTGGCTGACGTCGGCGGCAAAACTCTCGATCGCCTCGATGCGCGCGTAGAGCGCGTTGGTCATGTCGCGCACGGCGACCGACAGGTTGCCGATCTCGTCCTGGCGGTCGGAGAAGTCGGGGATCTCCTCGCGGCTCTTGACGCCCCGTCGCACGCGGTTGGCGGCAGCCGCCAGCCGGCGCAGGGGATTGGCGATGGTGGAGGCAAGCATGATCGACAGCAGCACGTTGACCAGCGCCGCCACGCCGAAGACGCGCAGGATGGAGTTGCGCTCGGCCTCGACGATCTTGTCGATGTCGCCGCCCTGCGTCGAAAGCAAGAGCACGCCGAGGACGGCGCGGAAGCGCTGCACCGGCACCGCGACCGAGACGATCTGCTCGCCCTGCTCGGAGATGCGCACGACCGTTGAAGGCACGCCGGTCAGCGCGTTCATCACCTCGGGGAAGGCGGCGCCGTTGCCGCCCGGCTGCTCCTTGTAGACGGGGAGATCGGTGCGGCGGAAGAATTCGGTGATGAACTTCTGGGTACGCTCGAAGAAACCGAGCTCTTCCTCGTCGACCGACGGCAGGTCGTAGCGCAGGATCTGGCCGCGCGAGTAGAGATGCCGGGAATCGAGCAGCAGATTGGCGTCGCGGTCGTAGATGCGCGCGCGCGTGCGCGTCGGCGAGATCAGCCGCCTCAGCACCGGCGCCACACGCTCGGGATTGATCGGGAAGTCGAGGCTCTCGAGCTGGTCGGAACCCGGCCCCAGGCTCTCGCCCGCCTGCAGCTCGAGCAGCTTTTCCGGGTCGATCGAGATCGAATCGGTCTCGACCGTCGCCGACGCCGCGATCGCGCCGGCAATGATCTCGCCCTGCGTCCTCAGGCTTTCGACCCGCGCCTCGATCAGCCCGTCGCGGAACTGGTTGAGATAGAGGATGCCGACGACCAGCACGCAGAGCGCGGCGAGGTTGAGGAAAAGGATGCGCCGGGTCAGGCTGGAGAAGACGTAGTGGCCAAGGAAGCGCTGCGCACGGATGCGCAGCCTGCCCAGATAGGAGGGCAGAGGACGTGCGGGCCGCTTCGCGGCGGCGGGCGCGTTCCTTATCTCTGCTTCCATGACCATAGGGGGTTGGTCTCCGGTCGGGCCTCCTATGCCTCGCGGAACCGGTAGCCCACGCCGTAAAGCGTTTCGATCATCTCGAAATCGTCATCGACCTGCTTGAACTTCTTGCGCAGGCGCTTGATGTGGCTGTCGATGGTCCGGTCGTCGACATAGACCTGCTCATCATAGGCCGAATCCATCAGCGCATCACGGCTTTTTACGACGCCGGGGCGCTGCGCCAGCGAATGCAGGATCAGGAACTCGGTGACCGTCAGCGTCACCGGCTCGCCCTTCCAGGTGCAGGTGTGTCGCTCCTGGTCCATGACGAGCTGTCCGCGCTCCAGCGACTTCGACTGCTGGGTGGGGGCCTTGGCGCCGGCCTCGCGGGCCGAGGCCCGACGCAGCACCGCCTTGACGCGCTCGACCAGCAGGCGCTGCGAGAACGGCTTCCGGATGAAGTCGTCAGCGCCCATCTTGAGGCCGAAGAGCTCATCGATCTCGTCGTCCTTGGAGGTCAGGAAGATCACCGGCAGGTCGGACTTCTGGCGCATGCGGCGCAGAAGCTCCATGCCGTCCATGCGCGGCATCTTGATGTCGAGGATGGCGAGGTTCGGCGGACGCGCCGCCAGCCCCTCCAGCGCGGACGCGCCGTCGGTATAGGTCTCGACGCGATAGCCTTCGGATTCCAGCGCGATCGAGACCGAAGTCAGGATGTTCCGGTCGTCATCGACAAGCGCAATTGTAGCCATTTCAGACGGCTCCCTCATGAGCGGATGTCCCTTCCTGCTGCGAGCAAGGGGCTCTTGCGGTACAAATTGGGTACAAATTGTGGCACAGTTTTCCGCTCATGTCACAGCAAGCCTTCCCTTTCGTAAGGCGACCATTGGTCAGGGGATTGGTCAGGGGCCTAGACGGCCGATATAGGCACGCTGCTTCGGCATACCACGTGTTTTCCTCATTATATAAACGATTTAAACGAATTTCAAAATCTTTAAATCGATTAATGATTTGATATTGTTCAGCTTTTCTGGTTTCGACCTTTTCGGGTCTCTTGAAGTCCCGCCTGGACGCGATCCGGGAGAAACGCCGCCTCCGACGACAAAGGGACCCTCCGATGCAAGAACGGGGAACACGAAACCGTGCCCGCGGGATCGACCAATCGGGCCTGACCACCACAGGCTCGGTCCATTACAATCTGCAGGCGCCGGACCTCTATCGCGAGTCCATCTCGCGCGGTGAGGCCGAGTTGAGCGCCGACGGCGCGCTCGTCGCCTATACCGGCCAGCACACCGGCCGTTCGCCGAAGGACAAGTTCGTCGTCCGCGACGAAAAAACCGACTCCGTCGTCTGGTGGAACGCCAACCAGGCGATGACGCCGGAAGCCTTCGAACGGCTGCATGCCGATTTCGTCGCGCATGTCGCGGAGCGCGACCTGTTCGTGCAGGATCTCGTCGGCGGCGCCGACCCCACCCACAATCTTCCGGTGCGCGTCGTCACCGAGCTCGCCTGGCACTCTCTCTTCATCCGCAACCTTCTGATTCGCCCCGACACGGCCGCGCTCGAAAGCTTCGTGCCGAAGATGACGATCATCGACCTGCCGTCCTTCCGCGCCGATCCGGCGCGTCACGGCACGCGCTCGGAAACCGTCATCGCCATCGACCTCACCCGTCTCATCGTGCTGGTCGGCGGTTCGGCCTACGCCGGCGAGATGAAGAAAGCCGTCTTCACCGCCCTCAACCACCTGCTGCCCGAGCGCGGCGTGATGCCCATGCACTGTTCGGCCAATGTCGGCCCGGCCGGCGACGCCGCTGTCTTCTTCGGCCTGTCCGGCACCGGAAAGACGACGCTGTCGGCCGATCCGCAGCGGACGCTGATCGGCGACGACGAGCATGGCTGGGGACCGGACGGCATCTTCAACTTCGAAGGCGGTTGCTACGCCAAATGCATCCGGCTCTCGCCCGAGGCCGAGCCCGAGATCTTCGCCGCCAGCAACCGCTTCGGCGCGGTGCTGGAGAACGTCGTGCTGGAGCCGCTGACCGCAAAACCGGATTTCGACGACGACTCCAAGACCGAGAACACACGTTCCGCCTATCCGCTGCCCTTCATCCCCAACGCCTCACTGAGCGGCCGCGCCGGCCAGCCGAAGAACATCGTCATGCTGGCGGCCGACGCCTTCGGCGTCATGCCCCCCATCGCGAAGCTGACGCCGGCGCAGGCCATGTACCACTTCCTCTCCGGCTACACCGCCAAGGTCGCCGGCACCGAGCGCGGCGTCACCGAGCCGACGCCGGAATTCTCCGCCTGCTTCGGCTCGCCCTTCCTGCCGCGCCATCCGTCCGAATATGGCGCGCTCCTGAAGCGCCTCATCGCCGAGCACGGCGTCTCCTGCTGGCTGGTCAACACCGGCTGGACCGGCGGCGCCCATGGCACCGGCAGTCGCATGCCGATCAAGGCGACGCGCGCGCTGCTGTCTGCCGCCCTCGACGGCTCGCTCAACGACGCCGAATTCCGCACCGACCCCTGGTTCGGCTTCGCCGTGCCGGTCGCCGTGCCCGGCATCGATGCCGCAATGCTCGACCCGCGCTCCACCTGGGCCGACAAGGCGGCCTACGATCGCCAGGCCAGGAAGCTCGTCGGCATGTTCATCGACAACTTCGCCAAGTTCGAGGACCATGTCGACACCGCCGTGCTCGGCGCGGCGCCGCGCGTGCTGGAGGCGGCGGAGTAAAAACGCCTGCCGCCGTTTCAGGCATGGACTTGGCCCGGTTCGCCGGGCCTTTTCTTTTTTCGCCGTCCGCGTCATGTCTGTCGCCATGGCCATTGACGAACCCATCATCATCTCCGGCGAGGCCGTGATCCATCCCGGCGACCTCGAGGAAGCGTTCATCCGCTCGTCGGGACCGGGCGGGCAGAACGTCAACAAGGTCGCGACCGCCGTGCAGCTCCGCTTCGACGCCGCCGGGGCCGAGGGGCTGTCCGAGCGCGTCCGGGCGCGGGTGCTGAAATTTGCCGGCCAGCGCGCCACCAAGGACGGCGTCATCGTCATCGAGGCCGGCCGCTTCCGCACGCAGGAGCAGAACCGCGCCGATGCCCGCGAGCGGCTGACCGAACTCGTCGCCAAGGCGGCAGAGCCGCCGCCCAAGCCGCGCAGGAAGACAAAGCCGACGAAAGGCTCCGTCGAGCGACGCCTGAAGGAAAAGGCCGGCCGTTCCACCGTTAAGAAGATGCGCGGCCGCGTGGACAGGGACTGATGCCCGCGAACTCGGGACCCGGCGGCCTGCTCCCGGGCATCCGCTACCTGCCCGACCATTTCGATCGCGCCGCGCAATCCGCGCTGGTCGAGGATATCCGCCGCGTCGTCGAGGCAGCCCCCCTCTACAGGCCCGCCATGCCGAAGACCGGCAAGGAGATGAGCGTGCGGATGACCAATTGCGGCGAACTCGGCTGGGTCACCGACAGGGAGCGCGGCTACCGCTACCAGGCGACCCATCCCGTGACCGGCGAAGCCTGGCCGCCGATACCGGCGACGCTGCTCGACCTCTGGCAGGACGTGGCCGATCATCCTCGACCGCCGCAGGCCTGCCTCGTCAACTTCTATTCCGACGCGGCGAAGATGGGCCTGCACCAGGACCGCGACGAGAGCGACTTCTCCGCGCCCGTCGTCTCCGTCTCGCTCGGCGACGACTGCCTGTTCCGCGTCGGCGGCCTGATGCGCGGCGATCCCACGCAATCCTTCCGCCTGCGTTCGGGAGACGTGGTCGTGCTCGGCGGCGAGGGACGGCTCGCCTTCCACGGCGTCGACCGCATCTATCCCGGCACCTCGACGCTCCTGAAGCACGGCGGCCGCATCAACCTGACGCTGAGGCGCGTCACCCCCGGCCTGAGCGGATCGAGTACCGCGTAAGCCCGTCACGGCATTTACGGCTCCTAAACGTGCCTCGGCTAACCTCGCCACGGGATTTTCCTGGACAGTTCGCTTCATCGCGGCAGCGCGAGGCGGGAAAGCACGGTCCGGAGGGGCGAGATGAAATCGAACGACATCGTTGCGATTGACGCGGGCGGCCGAACGGGCGTCTCGATCGTCGTTCCCGTCTACAACGAGCAGGATTCGCTGGCGGCCCTGTGTCAGCGGATCGAGGCCGTCATGGCCGCTCTTGGGCACGGATACGAAATCATCTTCGTCGATGACGGCTCGACGGACGCCTCGCCCGGCAGGATCGAGGCGCTGGCGGCGTCCCATGCCAACGTCAAATGCATCACCTTCCGCAGGAACTTCGGCAAGGCTGCGGCGCTCGACGCGGGTTTCGCGGCGGCGAGCGGCGGATATGTCATCACCATGGATGCCGACCTGCAGGACGACCCGCAAGAGATACCCAACCTGCTGGCGAAGCTCGATGAGGGCTACGACGTAGTGTCCGGCTGGAAGCGCGTCCGCAACGACCCGCTGCACAAGACGCTGCCCTCGCGCATCTTCAATTCGGTGGTGAGCCGCCTGAGCGGTGTCAGGCTGAACGACTTCAACTGCGGCTTCAAGGCCTATCGGGCGGAAGCGCTCGACGGCCTGTCGCTCTACGGCGAGCTTCACCGCTTCATACCGGTCCTGCTGCACTGGCGCGGCTATCGGATCGGCGAAATACCGGTCAACCACCATGCCCGGCAGTTCGGCCACTCGAAATACGGCTTCAAGCGGCTGCTGAAGGGCGGCTTCGATTTCCTCGGCGTCATGCTGAACACCCGTTTCGCGACGCGGCCGCTGCATGTCTTCGGCACCGCCGGAGCTGTTTTCGGTCTCGTGGGGACGCTTGTCCTGGCCTATCTCTGCGTCCTCTGGTTCCTCGGCCTCGGGCCGATCGGCGACCGCCCGCTCCTCATGCTCGGCATGCTGCTCGTGATGACGTCCTTCCAGTTCATCACGATCGGGCTGCTCGGCGAGTTCATCCAGCGTCAGGGTGCGCGGTCCGACCATCCCTACACGATCAAGGCGACACTCAATCTTGGGCACCAGGCGACAGCACCGGCGCGACAGCTCGCAGATCTTGCCCGGCGCATGAGAGAAGGCTATCCGGATGACCCCCACGACAATTCGGCACGACACGACAGAGCGTCACGTCGCCAAGTACAGCAATCCCAACCCGCTGCATCGCCTCAGCCTGAACCGCTTCCACGCCGCACTCGCAAGTGAGCTGCGCGCGCTGGCGCCCCGAAGCGTCCTCGACTTCGGATGCGGAGAGGCCTTCACGCTCGATGAACTGGCGCGGCTCGGCTTGCATGTCGAGGACTACGAAGGCGTGGACCTGAGGGCCGACTCGCTCGTAGCCGCCGGCTCCCGATGGCCCGGACTTCGTTTCACTTGCGCGGATATCCTTGATCCCCGCTTCGACGGCAAACGTTACGAGGTGACGCTGGCGCTTGAGGTGATGGAACATCTTTTCGAGCCGGAACGCGTGCTGGAGCGGCTGGTCCAGCTTACGGAAAAGGCGCTCGTCCTCTCGGTCCCGCACGAGCCCTGGTTCCAGCTGGTGAACCTTTCGAGAGGCCGCGACCTGATCCGGCTGGGCAACCACCCGGAGCACGTCCAGCACTGGAACTCGCAGAGCTTCGCCGACTTCCTCTCGCCCTACGCCGAGGTGGTCCAGGTCCGCCGCAGCTTTCCTTTCATCATCGCGACGGCGCGCCCGAGGCGATGACCTCGCTCGACTTCTCCGACAGCAATCCTGAAGCGGGCGTCTCTCGCGCCTACTTCACCCCCTGGCGTGTCGCCTGGCTGCTTGCCGCGGTGACGGGTGCGTTGATATTCACCTGGCCGCTCGGCACGGCCGGCGACTACATGAACCATCTTGCCCGCAACTACATCGAGGCGCGGGTGTGGTTCGATCCGGCCCTGCAGAAGAACTACATGGTTTCGTTCGCGGTCATTCCCGACCTTGCGATGGACATGGTCGTCCCGTGGCTCTCCTATTTTACCGGCATCTACGCGGCCGGGGCGGTGATGGCGTGGATGGCTTTCGTCCTGCCGCCGCTCGCCGGGCTGATGGTCGCGCAGACATTGCATGGCCGCGTTTCGTGGGCCGCGCTGCTCGGCTTCCTCGCGATGTTCAATCAGAACATGCAGTGGGGTTTCGTGAATTGCGCGGTGGCATCCGGCCTTGCGCTGGTCGGCTTCGCCTTCTGGATCCAAAACCCGCCGACCTGGCGGCGCACCCTGGTCTTCGCCCCCTTCGGCGTCGTCCTGGTGTTCGGCCACGCCTTGGGCTTCCTGCTTTTCGGCTATCTGGTCCTGCTGTGGGAGGTTGCCAGCTACGCATCCGGCAAGCGTGGTTCGGCAAGCGCCTTTCTCCGCCAGGTCGTGACGAAAGACGCCGCCGCGATGTTGCCCGGGCTGCTCGTCATCGCGCTGGCGTCGGGCGGCGGGGAGCAGTTGCCGCAGATAGGAGTCCTGGAGTTCGCCCTTGGTCAGAAGATCGCTTCGTTCTGGGCGGCGGGGGCGTTCTTCAATCCTTCGCTGTCCAAGCTCGTCACCCTGGCGCTGGCTTGCCTGTTCCTCTGCGGACTGCGGGCCGGCTTCCTGAGAATGGAACCGCGCATGGCCTGGGTGTGCCTGGGGCTGCTTGTCTTGATCATCGCCATGCCGACCACCATCCTCGGCATCTGGGGACTGCAGTTCCGCTACCAGCCCGCACTCGTCATCCTGGCCGCCGCCAGCATCCGGATTTCCCCTGGCCATGAGCGACTGGCCCGGCAAGCCGCGGTCGCGGCGACGGGGTTGCTTGCCGCGGTCTATGTCAATGGCGCGCTGCAGCTGTCGCGAATCGACGCTGTCGCCCGATCGAGCCGCGATGTCCTCGCCCATGTTCCGGAGGGCGCGCGCATATTGCCTGCGCGGGCCGAGGGCAGCGATCCGCTCCTCACCTTCCATGCGGCCAGCGTCGCCGTGATCGACCGCTCGGCTTATGTCCCCAACCTGTTCACCAACACCTCGCCGGTCGGCGTCCGCCCGGAAATGCTCGCCCAACACATGCCCCAGGCGCAGCCGCTGTTCGAGGAAAAGCTGGCCGCATCGGCGCAAAACGAGCTTCCGCCAGCCTCCAACGGCTACTGGTCGCACGCCTATCATTACGGCTGGCCCGACCATTGGGACTATGTCGTCTTTTTCCGCTCCGCTCCCGAGCAGCGGCTCAGCCTTCCGTCGCTCTGCCTGGAGGCAGAGGCGCCAAGTGCGATGCTCTACCGGATATCCCGGACTGGATGCGGTCCGACGCAGGCGACGGACTGAACCGCCGCAGCGCCTCCTTCACGCATCGCGGAACACCCAGCGGCCCATCACGACATAGTTGACGGCGGGCACGACGACGCAGGCGAGCAGGATCGGCACCGCGGCCGGAAACCCGAACAAGCCCGTCAGGACCGCCGGCAGGACGAACACGGTCGTCAGGCTGCTGGCGCTGAGGGCGAGGAAACGCGGCACCTCGAAGGCATGGCTGCCGCCCGAAGCGAACGTCACGTATTTGTGGCCCGCATAGGAGAAGACCGCGGTGATCAGGAAGGCGAGCACCGAGGCGCCGGTCGCGGCGACGCCGGAATGACTGAAGGCAAGTGCGAGGACTGCGTAGATCGCCGTCGCCCCGGCGCCGATCACCGCGAAGCGCGACAGCCTGAGCGACCATAGGCCGTCGAGCGGACGGCCGCCTTCCGGACGCATCAGTCTCAGGCCGCCAGGCGGGTGTCTTGCAGCGCCTCGGCTTCCTTGCCGAAGACGGCAAGGAGCGAGATTCCGAAGGGTAGGGAAGCGTTCGGCACGATCAGGCTCTCGGCCGAGAACAGCGCCTTCATGGCGGCGTTGATGGGCGCCGACGGCTGCGCGAGTCCCGACGCCGTGCCGGCGCCCCGCAACCGGTCGGCGAGCCGCGCCAGCGCGGCAACTGGAAACAGCGCCGCATTGGTGTAGGTCAGCCGGTCGATCCTATAGCCGGCGCGCTCGATCCGCTCTTTCAACTGGCTACGCGAATAGCGGCGGTGATGATGCAGGTCGACGTCATGCGTGCTCCACAGCCATTGATGCGCGGGGACCGTCAGCACGATCTTGCCTCCGGGCTTGAGCATCCGGCGCATCGCCACCAGCGACTCCTCGTCTTCGGCGACATGCTCCAGCACGTCGAACAGGCAGATGAGGTCGACCGAGTCAGCCGACACGGGGATATTGTTCGGCAGATAGCCGTAGAGGAAATCGCGCCCGGTCTTTTCCCGGGCGATCTGGCGCGCCAGGTCGCTCATCTCGACCGCCTGCACCTCGCCGAACTTCTCCAGCATGGCGATGTTGCCGCCGGTGCCGGCGCCGATCTCGAGGATCTTCGCGTTGCCGGGCAGGCTGAGGCTGCGGATGACGGCCTCGCCGATGGCCCGGCGGCCGCAGAACCACCAGTGCTCGTCCTCGGTGGCGGCCAGGTTGCGATAGGCGTCGAGTTCCATCAGTTGCCCCCGAAAGTCTGCCTGACGATGTAGATCGGCCGCTGCTTTATCTCCGCGTATACGCGGCCGAGATACTGGCCGATGATGCCGATGCCGAGGAGCTGGATGCCGCCGAGGAAGAGGATGCTGACCAGGAGCGAGGCGTAACCTGGCACGTCGATGCCGAAGACCAGCGTCTTGGCGACGATCACCAGCCCGTAGAGGAAGGACAGGAACGATATCGTCGCGCCGACATAGGTCCAGATCTCCAGCGGCGCGCTGGAGAAGCTGGTGATGCCTTCCAGCGCGAAGTTCCAGAGCTTCCAGCCGGAGAATTTCGAGCGCCCGGCCGTCCGCTTCTCGCGCACATATTCGACGGTCGCGGTGCGGAACCCCACCCAGGCGAACAGCCCCTTCATGAAGCGGCGCCGCTCCGGCAGGGCGCGCAGCGCGTCGATCACCTGGCGGTCGATCAGCCGGAAATCGCCGACGTCATGGGGGATCTTCTGCGCGGCGATCATGTTGTGGATGCGGTAGAACAGCGACGCCGAGCGATGCTTCATGAAGCCGTCCGACGAGCGGTCGGAGCGCTTCGCCAGCACCACCTCGAAACCCTCGCGCCATTTCTCGATCAGCTGCGGGATGACGTGCGGCGGATCCTGAAGGTCGACGTCGATCGGAATCGCGGCGTCGGCGTCGCAGATGTCGAGGCCGGCGGTCATCGCGGCTTCCTTGCCGAAGTTGCGCGACAGGTCGACGACGCGGATGCGCGGATCGTCTTTCTGCGCCGTCAGCAGGCAGTCGAGCGTGGCGTCGGTCGAGCCGTCGTTGACGAAGATGAACTCGAAGGCGATGCCCTGCTCGGTCAGGACGTCGGTGTTGCGATAGGTGGCCTCCAGGAAGGGGGCGATCGCGTCTTCCTCATTGTGGACCGGGACGATCAGCGCGACCGTCGCAACGCAGACGCCGGAGGGCGCTTGCGCCTTCGCCCACGGGAATTCCGACGCCGGCAATCCGGAATGCGGAAAAAGTGCGTTCATGGTCCGCCGCCGCCCTGTTTTGGTGCAGGTCCAGCGCGGGACGATAATGCGCCGCGGTTAAGCTAACTTTAAGTCCGACGGACGGCTTTTCAGCTTGTATGCGCGAATCCAAGCACTTCAGGCGGTTGGAAATCCACGCGCAGAATAGGCTACGATCGGAATGCCCCTCCCCGCCAAGGGAGAGGACAAGGGGACCGCCATCTCAATGGCAGCCGCAAGTCCGCGCCGGTGCGCGGACTGGGCGCGCCGGCCTATTCGGCCTGCGGCGCCGCCTGTTGCGCGCTCGTCGTGGACTGGACTTCCTTGACGGGCGGCGGCGCCTGCTTGGCGACGCTGGCGACCTTGGTCTCGGTATCGACCGACGCGTTCACCTGCTTGTGGCCGACGCAATCGGCGGACGCGATGGAGACCGAAAATCCCATTACCGCGGCAGTCACGAGAATTGACTTCATCATCTGCTCCTTCGTGCTCAACCCCGCATTGCAGGTTAAGCGGCGAATGCCGCAGCCCGAAATCACAATTCCGTTCCCAAGGCCCCCGGGCCGCCCCCGGGCCGCTCCGGGGTAGCGATGCGCGAGGTCAGAGCTTCCGCAGAGCCACTTCCTCGACGCGGTGATCGGCGCCCTTGCGCAGGATCAGGTCGGCGCGCGGTCTGGTCGGACGGATGTTCTCGCGCAGGTTCTTCAGGTTGATGTTGCTCCACAGTCCTTCGGCAATGGCGCGCGCGGCGTCTTCCGACAGTTCCGAATAGCGATGGAAGAAGGAGGCCGGGTCGCGGAAGGCGGTTTCCCTGAGACGCATGAAGCGCGACACGTACCAGTCGTGGATCAGCTCCTCCTCGGCGTCGATATAGATCGAGAAGTCGAAGAAGTCGGACAGGAACGGCACGAACTTGCCGTCCTTGGGAAGGTCGCGCGGCTGCAGCACGTTCAGCCCCTCGAAGATCAATATGTCGGGGCGATCGATGGTGACGTATTCGCCGGGCAGGACGTCATAGGTCAGGTGCGAATAGACCGGCGCCCGCACGTCGGCCTGGCCGGACTTGATGCCCGACAGGAAACGCAGCAGCGCGCCGACATCGTAGCTGTCGGGAAACCCCTTGCGCTCCATCAGGTTCTGCCGCCGCAGAACCTCATTGGGAAGCAGGAAGCCGTCGGTCGTCACCAGGTCGACCTTCGGACTCGACGGCCAGCGCGCCAGCAGCTCCTTCAGCAGGCGCGCGGTGGTGGACTTGCCGACCGCCACCGACCCGGCGATGCCGATGATGAAGGGCGTCTTGATGGCGTGTGGAACCTTGAAGAAATCGCGCCGCTGGCGGAACAGGAGCTGGCTGGCCTCCACATGCACGGAAAGCAGCCGCGACATCGACAGATAGATGCGCCTGACCTCGTCGAGGTCGATCGGGTCGTTCAGCGAGGAAAGCCGGGTGACTTCCTCCTGGGTCAGGGTCAGTGACGCGCCGGCTGCGAATTCCGCCCATCGTTCCGCCGCGTAGAAGCGGTAGGGCGAATATTTCTCGGTCGCGACAAGCTGGTCCATCGACGCTCCTCAGCCCGGCTCGCGGCGTGCGGCCTTTTCCGCCACGCCCGACTGGGCCGTGCGCCGCTCAAGCTCGGCGACCACCTCGGAGAGGGGAACGTCGGCGAGCGCCAGCACCACCAGCCAATGATAGAGGAGATCGGCGCTTTCCGAAACGAGCGCCTGCCTGTCGCCGCCGACAGCCGCGATCACGGTCTCGACCGCTTCCTCGCCGAGTTTCTTGGCGGCGCGGTCCATGCCGCCGGCGAAAAGCCTGGCGGTCCACGAGCCGGAATCGCCTGACTTGCCGCGCTCGGCGACGATTCTTTCCAGGTCGGCCAGTGAAAACCCGCTCATAGAGGCCGTTTATTGCGCCGCGGCGGCGCTGTCCAGCCGCATCGGCAGACCGGCTTCTGCCATGTGGGCCTTGGCTTCGGCGATCGAGTAGGTGCCGAAATGGAAGATGGAGGCGGCCAGCACCGCCGTCGCATGGCCGTCGCGCACGCCTTCGACCAGATGGTCGAGGTTGCCGACGCCGCCGGACGCGATCACCGGCGCGCGCACGGCATCGGCGACGGCGCGGGTCAGCGCGATGTCGTAGCCGGCCTTGGTTCCGTCGCGGTCCATCGAGGTCAGGAGAATCTCGCCGGCGCCGAGATCGACAACCTTCCGGGCGAACTCGATCGCATCGATGCCGGTGTTCTGCCGGCCGCCATGGGTGAAGATCTCCCACCGGTCGGCCTCGCCGGCGGCCGATACTTTCTTGGCGTCGATGGCGACGACGATGCACTGGTTGCCGAACTTGTCGGCGGCCTCGGCGACGAAGTCCGGATTTTTCACCGCCGCCGTGTTGATCGACACCTTGTCGGCGCCGGCAAGCAGGAGTTTCCTGATGTCGGCCACCTGCCGCACCCCGCCGCCGACGGTAAGCGGCATGAAGCAGCGCTCGGCCGTGCGCGCGACGACGTCGAAGATCGTCGCGCGATTGTCCGAGGACGCCGTGATGTCGAGGAAGCAGAGTTCGTCGGCGCCGGCCGCGTCATAGGCGGTCGCCGCCTCGACCGGATCGCCGGCGTCGACCAGGTCGACGAAGTTGACCCCCTTGACGACGCGGCCGTCCTTCACGTCCAGGCAGGGGATGACACGGGCTTTGAGGGTCATGATCTTCTTCTAGGAAAGGATCCGAACGGTCGCGATACCCGCGTAAAGCGAAGGCAGGTCGACCGCAACGGCCATGCCGTCGATGACCAGCGCGATCGAACCGGATTCGCAGATTTCCGGCTCCTTCCAGCTTCCCTCTTCGGCGCGCGACCAAACCCAGACGCGTACTTCGTCCTGCGCAAGGATCAGATAATGTTGAAGCGACGGCAGGCCCTGATAATCCCGCGCCTTGGGGCCGAAATCGTCGGCAATGCTCGATTTCGACAGGACCTCCGCAATCAGCAGCGGCGACGTCGCCGCAAGCAGGTGTCCATCGACCGCCGACCTGTCTACCATCACGTCCGGAAACCGCACCCCGTCCGGCGTCCTGACGCCGTGATCGGTGGTTCCCACGTCGTAATTTTCGTCGCCCAGCTGCGCCGCGAGCTGCCGCTCGAGGCGGTTCGCGAGCCGCCAGTGATTCCTCGTGACGTTGATCATCATCTCGACCACCCTGCCGCGCACGAATTCCCGCTTGCCCTCGCGCCCCTCGTTCCAGCGCAGGAATTCATCCGCCGTGGTCGGCATGTTTTGCTGCAGGTTCATGGCGTCAGCCTAGCACAACCGCGCTTTGTTCACACCAGCCCATGCGACCTCAGATCCGCTCCATCGCGGCCAGGAAATCGACCAGCAGCTGGCCGACGGCAGGCGGCACCTCGCCCTTGGCGTCGAAGGCCGGGTCATAGGCCGACAGCGTCAGGCCGACGATCGGCACGGATCGGGCCATGCAGCTCGCCGCCTGGCGTACCGCGTCCGGCTCCGGCCCGCCCGGCTGCGCGTAGCGGTTCACCTGCAGTTCGTCGGGATCATGCACGTCGAGATCGATGTGCAGATGCGTGCGCTTGGCGCCCGCCTCCTTGAGCCCTACCACCTTTTCGGAAGCCTCGCCCACCTCGGCGCGGATGATCGGCAATTTTTCGAGCAGCGCCTTCTCGTCGGGATCGAGGTCGCGCGCGTCGACCAGCATGCACTTCGCCGGATCGACCGCCTCGAAGCCGGGGATCGTGCTCGCCATCGGCCGCCAGCAGAGGCCGAGCGCGGTCGCCAGCGCCATGCCGTCGAGAAAGCCGTGGGCCGAGGTCTCGGGCGTGTTGATGTCGCCGTGCTGGTCGAACCAGATGATCGAATCCGCCTTTTCGCCGGCCACCGCGCCGCAGGCTGTCAGGCAGTTGCCCGCCAGCACGACCGGGAAGCGCCCGGCCGCCTCGCTCTCGCCGACCTTCTCCGCCACCGCCTTGCAGACGGCGAAGCCGGTCGCGATCTCGCGGTCGTCCAGCCCCTTGATCTGCCCGATCTCCTCGACGGCCACGTCGTGGCCGGAGAGCGTCAGCATCTCGGCCAGCCCGCCGGAAAGCAGCGCGTCCGGTCCCTTGCCGAAACCTTCGTGCCGGCGTCCGCTATCATAGGGCGCCACGATGAGGGAGAGCTTCACTTCAGCCACCTGTTTCGGCTTCACGCAGGATCGCCAGCGCCTCGGCCGGGTCGATCCTCCCATCATATAGTGCGCGTCCCGAGATTGCGCCCGCCAGCTTTTGCGCGTCGGGCCGGGTCATGCGCCTGATGTCGTCGAGCGAAGCCAGCCCGCCCGAGGCGATCACCGGGATCGACACCGCATCGGCCAGTGCGATCGTGGCCTCCCAGTTGATCCCGGCCAGCACGCCGTCGCGATCGATGTCGGTGTAGATGATGGCGGCGACGCCGGCGCCCTCGAACTTCTTCGCCAGCTCTATGACGCCGAGGCTCGACGCTTCGGCCCAGCCCTCGACCGCCACCTTGCCGCCGCGCGCGTCGATGCCGACCGCGATCTTGCCGGGAAACCTCCTGCACGCCTGCATGACCAGCTCCGGCTCGCGCACCGCCACCGTGCCCAGGATGACGCGCGCCAGCCCGCGGTCCAGCCAGTCCTCGATCTGCGCGAGGTTGCGGATGCCTCCGCCCAGCTGC
Organism: Rhizobiaceae bacterium; assembly: GCA_036520515.1. Classification (GTDB taxonomy): domain Bacteria; phylum Pseudomonadota; class Alphaproteobacteria; order Rhizobiales; family Rhizobiaceae; genus Mesorhizobium_K. Next base: position 1,785 of record DATDJN010000287.1, on the reverse strand, counting down.
ACCGGGTTCTTCGTCGCCTTGATGATCGCGCCGACCGCCGCGCCGTTGACGCTCTTGCCCTCGAAAGCGCCGTTGAGGTCGACGACATGCAGCCAGCTAAAACCCTGGTCCTCGAAGGCCTTGGCCTGCGCTGCCGGGTCCTCGTTGTAGATGGTGGCGGTGTCCATGTCGCCGAGCTTCAGGCGCACGCACTTGCCGTCCTTCAGGTCTATCGCCGGGAAAAGGATCAACGGTTCAAACCCCTTCCACGATGGCGAAATGCGCCGTCGAGTATTGCTGCCTGAGCTTCAGGGCCGCCTGGTATTCCGGCGAATGGAAGCAGTCGAGCGCCGTCTGGTAGCTGTCGAACTCGAGCACCACCAGCCGCGACGCGGCCGGTCCCTCCAGCACCTCGCCCCTTCCGCCGCGCACCAGGAACCGCGCGCCGTATTTGTCGAAGGCGGCCTTGTTGGCCGCGATATATTCCAGGTAGCCGGCCTCGTCGGTGACGTCGACCATAGCCATCCAGTAGCCCTTCTTCGCCGGCTCCGTCATCACGGCCTCCATCTCAGGAAGTTTGCAATCAGCGCCAGGCCGAGCGCCTGGCTCTTCTCCGGGTGGAACTGCGTGCCGGCGAGGTTGTCCTTCGCCACCGCGGCCGTCACCGGCCCGCCATAGTCGGCCACCGCCACCACGTCCGCCGGGTCCTTCGCGTCGAGGTGATAGGAGTGCACGAAATAGGCGTGCAGGCCCGTCTCGCCCGTCGCGATGCCGTCGAACAGCGGATGCGGCCGCTTGAGCTCTATCGTGTTCCAGCCGATCTGCGGGATCTTCAACCGGGGATCGGACGGCGTGATCTCCTTCACGTCGCCCCTGATCCAGCCGAACCCCCTCGTCACCACCTTCTCCAGCCCGCGCTCCGACATCAGTTGCATGCCGACGCAGATGCCGAGGAAAGGTCTTGCGCGCTCGATCGCCGTTTCCTGGACGGCCTCCCACATGCCGGCGACGGCGCGCAGGCCGGCGGCGCAATCGGCATAGGCGCCGACGCCCGGCAGCACGATGCGGTCGGCCGAGCGCACCCGCTCGGGATCGGCGGTCAGGTCGATCTCGGCCGAAATGCCTGTTTCGCGCGCGGCGCGCTCGAAAGCCTTGGTGGCCGAGCGCAGGTTGCCCGAGCCATAGTCGATGATCGCGACACGCATCTAATGTCTTCCAGGATAGGCGAGCAGCCCGAGCACCGGGCCGGTCTGAACGGAATGGCCTTGTGTGGGCCGGGCCGCCGGCGCCGGCTGCGGCGCTTCCATCAACTCTTCCGGTTCTTCGCCGGCAAAGTAGCGTATTTCGGCCTCGCGGGCGTCGCTCGCCTCGACGACGCCCCAGTCGTGCCAGCCGCGCCGCCGCATCGCGTTGATGCGAAGCCCCGGGCCTTCCAGCCCGACATAGATCGACACCAGCAGCGACAGGGCGGCGCCCGTGAAGCCGAGGCCGGCCGTCTCTGCCAGGGCCGTCAGCGCAACGCTCGCTGCAAAGGCGAGGGCCGCCTCGATCCATAGCCGGTGCCACAACAGCCAGAGCGGCGGCACCAGGAAGGCGAGGAAGGAAAAGCTGTCCCGAACCAGAACGGCCCGCTCGGCCGCCTCGGTCGCGTTCGCGGCCGGCGGCTCCATCACCACGTAGATCGCCATCAGCCTATCCCTTCAGGCTGCCCTTGGTCGAAGGCACGGCGTCCGGCTGGCGCGGATCGCGCTCGAGCGCGGCCCTCAGCACGCGCGCCACCGCCTTGAAGCAGGTCTCGGCGATATG
>DATDJN010000286.1:0-2220 GCA_036520515.1 Rhizobiaceae bacterium | reverse complement strand
GTTGCCGATCAGGTTCTCCATCACGCAGTCGGAATGGCGCCTCGTGTCGCCGAGCGGCAGGCCGGCGATGGCCCGGATATGCTGCTCGAACTGCGAGACGGCGCAGGCGGCCTCGGTCCAGTGGCCTGAATTGTGGACGCGGGGCGCGATCTCGTTGACCAGCAGTCCGCCGTCGGAAAGGGCGAAGAACTCAACGCCGATGACGCCGACATAGTCCAGAGCCTCCAGAATGGCGAAGGCGTTGCGGCAAGCAAGCTCGGCGGTCGCCGGCGCGACAGCTGCGGGCACGGTCGAGGTGTGCAATATGCCGTCGCGATGGACGTTCTCGGCCGGATCGTAGGCTGCGAGCGAGCCGTCCCTGCCGCGCGCCGCGATGACGGAAATCTCGCGCCTGAAGGAGACCAGCGATTCGAGGATGAGCGGCACGCCGCCCATGGCCACGAACGTGCCGTCGACGTCGGCATCCAGGTCACGGAACAGTCGCTGCCCCTTGCCGTCGTAGCCCATCCGGCGGGTCTTCAGCACACCGCTGCCGCCGAAGTCGGAGAGGGCCGAAGCGAGACCGGCGTCGTTATCCACGGCGAGGAAGTCCGCCGTGGATATGCCTATGCCGTTCAGAAAGCGTTTTTCGGTCAGCCGATCCTGGCTGACCTCCAGCGCTCTGGGGGGTGGAAAGACAGGAACGCGCTCGGCCAGCCGGCTAGCCGCGGCGACCGGCACATTCTCGAATTCGTAGGTGACGACCGCGGAGACGCTCGCCAGTTCGGCAAGCGCGGCCGGGTCGTCATAGGCGGCAACGATCTGCCGGTTGGCAAGCTGCGCGGCGGGGCAATCCGGCTGCGGCTCAAGGACGGCGGTGCGGTAGCCGAGCCTTGCGGCGGCCATCGCCAGCATACGGCCGAGCTGACCCCCACCGATGATGCCGATGGTCGAACCTGGCTGGAGCGGGCCGGTCATTGCGTATCGGACGGAGTGTCGGCGACCTTCGCGGTCTGTGCCGCCCTGAAGGAATCGAGCCGCTTGGCGAGCGCCGGGTCGGACAGGGCGAGCACGGCGGCGGCGAGCAGCGCCGCGTTGACCGCGCCGGCGCGGCCGATCGCCAGCGTGCCGACGGGGATGCCGGCAGGCATCTGGACGATGGACAGAAGCGAATCCTGCCCGGAAAGCGCCTTCGATTCCACCGGCACGCCGAACACCGGGAGCGGGGTCAGAGCCGCCGTCATGCCGGGCAGATGAGCGGCGCCGCCGGCGCCGGCGATCACGATCCTGTAGCCGGCGGCCCTGGCTCCCTTGGCGAAGTCATAGAGCCGGTCCGGCGTGCGGTGCGCCGAGACGATCTTGCTGTCGTGCCCGATGCCCAGCGCCAGGAGCGTATCGGCGGCATGGCGCATGGTCGCCCAGTCGGACTGGCTGCCCATGATGATGGCGACGTCGGCGCGCTTGCTGTTCAACGGAAAATCCCCGGCAACGGTGGCGCATTAATTCAATTCGCCGGGTATCGCAACAATGTCGGCTGCAACGCCCGCGTGAGCTCGGGGCGAATCAGGCGATGATGTCGGGGATGATCCTGTCCTCCAGGGCCTGCATCCGGTCCTTGAGGGCAAGTTTCTTCTTTTTCATGCGCTGGATCTGGAGTGGATCGCACCCGGTGGCCATCATTGCGTTGATGGCGGCGTCGAAGTCGGTGTGATCCTGCTTGAGCTTGGCGTATTCCATGCGAATTTCGGTCTGTTCCTGGTCCGACATGGCTACCGTTTCTGCTGGGTTCAGGGCGCCAAGGGCGCCTATCCGGGCGGGTCCGGAAGCGAAGACCACCGGCGCTGTGCCCATAACACATTTTGCAGATCACGGGAATGCTACCAAGTCCCGTTCGACATCGAAGCCATAAGGTGGCAAAATGTTTTCGTGCCGTCATGGACGGAACCAGCGGTGGATGCCGTCTGTTGCGGTTAGCAATCGAGGAAACCATGAAAGGGAGAACCAATCATGTCTCTTGCCAACCATCTTGAAGAGCTGCAGCGGAAGCATGGCGATATCGAGCGCGAGATTGACGACGCGTTGCTTCATCCGTCGGTCGATGATCTCGCAATCGCGGCTCTCAAGCGGCGCAAGCTGGCTATCAAGGACGAGATTGAAAAGCTGAAAGTGAACCCCACGAGACACTGACGCGAAACACCTCCGCACTCGTCGGGTGCGACGTACATGCCCGCCGGCGGCGCC
>DATDJN010000285.1:0-5480 GCA_036520515.1 Rhizobiaceae bacterium | reverse complement strand
GATGCGGCCGGCGCCCTTGATCACAAGCATGTCTATGGCAGCTGCCTGCAGAACGCGAAGTCCCTCGCCGGCCGCGGCGATCGTGAATTGGCTCCGCGACCAGTTCGCCCGCTCTATTCCCCCGATGCGTCCCAACATGGGGCTGGCCGGTGCGAATCCGGCGACCCGGTTCGCAGCAAGACCGATTAGCCGCATCTCGCCCGGCGTGAGACGATCAAAATCTGCATCAGCTTCAAACTCGCGCCAAGCTGCAGCGGCCTCGCCCAGGTCCTTGAGCACAGCCGCGCGCAGCAATCGGTCCAGGGACCGGTTCGGCCACGCCCTGCGGAAGACGAAGTTCAGAAACCGATCGCGCATCAGGATGCCGGCCCCGATTTCTGCCTTGCGGTCAACGCCTTTCTGCGCTCGATGGCATTGTGAACCGCGACCAGGTAGCCGCGGCTGCGAGCGGCATCGAGCCTGCTGGAAAGGCTGCCGGCGCGAATCCGGCGCATCGCCAGGATCTCTTCGATCATGCCATGTCGATGGCCAAGGTCGAGGCTGCGCGCCAGCCAGTCGACCATCTCGCCGAGGTTGCCAGGCAGGTCCACCAAATCTCCGATCTCGCGAGCGGCATCGGAGCGGAACAGCAAGGTAGTGCGCGTCCAGAGACGGCGGACCGCGCCGTTGCCTCCGGGGTCCGGGGTTTCGCCGTCGGCGAACAGCTTGGCCAGTGTAAAGACGCCAGCCAGGCCCGTATCCTCTTCAAGGGCGGCAAGCTGACGTGCGATCTTGGTTGGAAGCCAGATATCGTCGGCATCAAGCGTCGCCACAAAAGGCGTCGTCACCCTGTTGAAACCTGCCGTCGTGGCGGCTCCGGGTCCCTGGTTCTCCTGGTTCACCACCGTGATCGGCCCGCCGATTTGGGCAGCCACCGAAGCCGTGGCGTCGGTGGAGCCGTCGTTGACGACGATGATCTCCTGCGCGCGAACCGTCTGGGCCATAATGGATGCAATCGCCGCACCGATCGTCGGTGCGGCGTTGTATGCCGGGATGACCACCGAATAGGCGCTGGTCACAGCCCTTTGCCCTTCTCGATTTCGTCGCGTCGAAGAAAGAGGTCTGAGAACACGGGAGGAAGTGCAGCCCTTCCGCTCATTCGGTTGCGGACTGCCCATTTCATACTGGCCAGCATGAACTCGCGCTGCATTTCCTGCACGTTCAGCGTCACGTTCGAGTCGTGCCGGCGATAGTAAGTGGCCAACCCGTCGTCCAGCATGAGATTTAACCCTTTTTCGACGACGCGAAGCACGAAATCGGTATCGCAACCCTGGCGAAAGGTCTCGTCGAACGGGCCGACGCTTTTGATGGCCTCCGGCCGATACATCGCGGACTGCAAATAGGGTCCGCGAATGATCTTGGTCTCACTTCCCGCCTTGGGTGCATCCCCGGACTGATTGGCGATCGTGAACATCTCCACCAACCCGTACAAGGCGTCGATGGAAGGATCATCGAGCAGCAGGGAGCGCTGCCTTCCAATCCGCCCAGGATAGGAAAGGTCGTCGGCGTCGAGAAAAGTGACAAACCGGCAGTCGTCGCGAACATTCTCGAGGCCGGTGTTGCGTGCGGCAGCGATGCCCTTGCGAGGGTTCTGAAGCAGCCGGACTTCGGGAAAGTCCCGGGCGATCGTCTTGACGATATCCCTCGTCTCGTCGGTCGAGCCGTCGTCGACCACAACAATATCCAATTCGACGTCGCTCCGCTCGCTCAACAGCGAACGGACCGCAGCCTCGATGAAGCGGCCCGCATTGAAAGCGGGCATGATCACGCTAACCGGAATGGCCCGCCCCCGTGGCAAGGAATGATCTTATGGAATCGGCGATCTCTGCCGCATCTTGCGACAGGTTCACTCTAAAGGCCGGGAGACGCTTCGCCAGCGATGCAAAGAACCGGAAGCCTTCCGTCGCATCGCCAGGGAGCTGGAGAACGGCAGACGGCGCCAGCGCAAGCGCTGCGTCATGGCTCGTGACAGGCTCTATGCTTGTGCGCTTCGCCCGGGTGATCCGCGGCAGCAACAGCGCGCGAATCTCCATGCGGTTCGTGAAAGCATCCGGAGCCAGGCTCGCAGCATCGAACTCGATTTTTCCGCTCCAGTTCGTTTTTGCGCCAGGCAGGTCGGCTTCATTCAGCCCTACCCGCCGAAGACCGTCCGGATCTTGCTTGAAAACCTTGAAAACCGCATGGGCGACTACACAGGGATCGTGTTCTACGACGACATAGTCATCGCCAACGCTGTCGAGACCGTTCATGAGACCGGCTAGCGTCGTGCCAGACTTGCCCGAACCGCTCGCACCGACAATGAGAGCGCCGATACCGTTGACCCCCAGCGCCGCTGCGTGTGTAAGCCGCCTGCCTGCGGCCGCCTGGCACCAATGTACAAACAGACGCAGCGGCGACCCGTGTTCCCAAGGTGGAATGGCCAACGGACCTGGCAGCGTATGTACTCCCAAGCCCGCAACGGTATCGTAGAACTGCCAGGACGGAGCGTCGTGGTGGTAGAAGCCGCGCCTATTGCCGGCTGCAAGGATGCGCTCGAATTCGTGCGACGAAAAACCAGCTTCGCCGTCCCACACGGCGGGCGGCTCCCATCCCTCACTTTCCGCGTCCAAGAGAAAAATCTCAGCCGCTTGCTCGAAAGGCCCCCACCCTTCGTGGCGGACGAGCAGAGCGTCGCAAAGATCGGCCAGTGGTTCACTTGTGAACCAGACAGCCATATCGAGCCCTGCTAGCCGCAACTCCCGCCGGATCAGGTTGGCCTTGGGGAATTCACTGGCGGCCTTTATGCGATCGTTGGCATAGGCGAGAAGACTGTCCTGCGATACCGTGAACGGGGCGTTCACGTGACGGGCCCGTTGCCCCGGCTCGAGGGTTCGGGCCGCGGTGCGGGCCATCCCGCTTCCTCATCGACGTCGTGAATGGGATCGGCAAAAATGAGCTCCGCCAGATCATCGAATACCTCAATCCGTGGAGGCTCTCCCACCCAAGTCTCGCCTATCGCGGCTAGAACACCGGCTTCGCCGCCTTCATGCCGGCGAATCAGATTCAGCTCGAGCAGCCGGTCGACGAAACGGCTGGCCTCGTCAAGCAAATCTGGCCGTTGTTGTCGGATACTCTCGAAAATGGCCTGCGGTGTGTGACCTGCAAGCAGATTGCTCCAGACGGACGACGCGATGCCGCCCAGACTGAAATAGCGACCATCAGACAGATTGAGTATGACAATCTGCCCACTGAAATCTTCGGAAACCACGTCAGGCGCACTGATCGTGTACAGCCTATCGGATAGAACTGCGGCCATACCCCTTGCCCCTCTAGAGCCGCATAGCCGCGGCTTCGAGGCCGTATACGACACTTGACGCTGGGAGAACAAGCCTCCGGCGGTCGCCATCCCCAACGGACATCGGACTTGACATAGTAACGATGCCAAGCCAGTCGATGAACGACCTACTCCGTGTGTGTTTGCTCGGCGCCGGTCAAACGGTTGCCGTTAATCGGGCTGGCGGAATGGCCTCTAAGTTGCTTCAAACCTTGGGATATCGCGCGCCCAGCCCGGCTGAAGAACAGCAATTTCTGGCCGGATCCCGTGCGGATCGGGACGAAAGGACAACCCTCGTCCCCGCAGCCGTGCTCAGCGCGGATCCTCTGATCTCCTATTCCGGGATTGTTCCAAAGGCGCCGCTGGGCGTGGCCACTCTTAGTGGTACTTGCCTTGCTGCACGCAACGCCTGGTTCCTTATCTCGCCTACATGGTCGATAGAAACAGACGAGGCGGCCAGCAAACTGCGCGAGTGCGCGGTGTTGCACCGCATCGCGAACAGGCATCATCGCCTCATCTTCATCTGCAATACACCCGAGGAGGCGGCGATCATGCAGAAGCAGGATGAAGCTGCTTTTTACTACAACAAGACTGCGAACGTGCTTCAGACGCTGTTCAGGCCCCTTCCCGGCGCCAGGGCCATCTATGATGCGGTCTACAACGCTCAGCTCTCGCCATGGAAACGGCATGAGTTGAGCATGGGCGTCGAACGTTGCGCCTTTCTTTTTTATCGGGACGGTTCGTCTCCCGATGCGGCCGCGTCTCAAGCGGCCATAATGCTCCGGCACGCGGCGGTGCCAGGCCACGTGTTCATCAATCCGTTGGATGAGAACCAACGACCGGTGCGTTTGTCTCCGCGCCGCGTAAACGAGTTTTTGAACCAGGCTAGCGTCGGCCTATGCCTATCCCGGATTGAAGGCGCCATGTTCGCCAGCACCGAGTACCTGCTATCGGGCCTGCCCATCGTCAGCACTCCAAGCATAGGCGGGCGGCATGTCTATTACGACGAGGAATATTGCTGGACGGTGCCACCGGATCCGGCGTCGGTCGCCGCGGCGGTCGATGCCCTGAAGGATAAGCGCATTCCACGCTCGTACGTCCGCAAGAAGACGCTGCGCAGGCTCGACGTGGACCGGGAGCGGTTCCTGAATCTGGTCAACGCGATTCTTGAGGAGTGCCAATCCGATTCCAGACTCGCCATGCCGTGGCCCTTCAAGAAGCAGGTTACTATGGAATGGTTGGCCGCTGCCGAGGCTGTCCGACGGGCCAAGGAAGGCGTCGTTGACGGCTTTGAGAAAAAAGGGAAAGTCAGGCTGCCCTGGTATCGTCGACTGTTTGGCCGCTTTCGCTGAATTGGGCTTCACTGCCGCCCCCGGGTTGGGGATCGCGCTTGGCTCAGCCGAGCGGATGGATGGACGGAGCCGCTTGCCGGGTCGACCGCCCGTATCCGGCATCGCCGCCGATGCTTGCATCGGCATCCCGACCGCTCTACCGGTTACCTCTTTGGGAATCCGCCTGCACAATGAACCCCATCCACATCGACTATCTCAACGCGCTCGACATAGACAAACTGGCCATGTCCGACGCCGAAATCCTTTCCGCCGTCGAGGCCGGCTTGATCGCCCAGGGCAAAGGCCAGACCGTGATCGAGCCTCGGGTGCACCTTGAGCCGGACCCCGCCTTCAAAGGCCATTTCAACGTGCTTCGCGGCTACATCGCGCCGATCGACACGGCGGGCGTCAAGATCGTCGGAGACTATGTCGACAACTACAAGCAGGGGCTGCCGTCGGAGTTCGGCATGCTGAACCTCTTCGACCCAAGGACCGGCGCGCCGCGCGCGATCGTCGATGCCACGGTCATCACCGACATGCGCACTGGCGCGATCACCGCGCTCGGCGCGAAACACCTAGCCCGCAAGAGCGCGAAGGTGCTTGGCCATGTCGGCGCCCGCGGCACCGCCTACTGGAACGTGCGCCTCCTCGACCATTTCTTCGACTTCGACGAGATCCGCGTGCATTCACGCCGGCCGGAAAGCCGCGACAGCTTTGCCGCCAAGCTGTCCGCCGACCTCAACAAGACCGTTGTCGCGACGGATGACTGGGAGAGCTGCGTGTCCGGCGCCGACATC
>DATDJN010000284.1:0-3865 GCA_036520515.1 Rhizobiaceae bacterium | reverse complement strand
AGTCCGCGCCGCGCTCGACGCCTCCGTGGTTGCCGCATTCGACAGCGCGCTTGCCGGGCTCGAGGCCGCCCGCTGCTCGGAAGGGGCTGCATTGAAGGCGCTGCTTCTCGGCCACGTCGATACGATCGAGACGCTGACGCTCAGGGCCGAGGCCGACCCCTCGCGCGACCCTGCGGTGATCCGCCAGAAGCTCGCCGAGCAGGTGCGGCTCCTGATGGATGCCTCGGCCAATCTCGACGAAAGCAGGCTTCACATGGAGGCTGCCTTCCTGGCCACCAAGGCCGATATCCGCGAGGAGATCGACCGGCTGAAGACGCATGTCGCTTCCGCGCGCGCGTTGCTCGGCTCGGCCGGCGCGGTCGGCCGCAAGCTTGACTTCCTGGCACAGGAATTTAACCGGGAATCGAATACCCTCTGCTCGAAGTCGAACGCGGCCTCGGTGACCGCCGTCGGGCTGGAACTGAAGGCCGTCGTCGACCAGTTCCGCGAGCAGGTTCAGAATCTGGAGTAGAAGATGGCCGTCACCGATATCGGTTCCCGTATTCGCCGCCGGGGGCTGATGCTCGTCTTGTCCTCGCCCTCGGGCGCCGGCAAGTCCACCATCGCGCGCAGCCTGCTGGAGAAGGACCCGGGCTTCGAGCTGTCCGTCAGCTACACGACGCGTCCCCGCCGCGGCAGCGAGATCGGCGGCGTGCACTATCACTTCGTGGAGCGGCGCGAATTCGAGGTCCTGCGCGACAGCGACGCCTTTCTCGAATGGGCCGAGGTGCACGGCAACTTCTACGCCACCCCGCGCGCCGCGGCGGAAGTGGCGATGGCGGAAGGGCGCGACATGCTCTTCGACATCGACTGGCAGGGCGCCGACCAGTTGCGCGAGAAGGTGCCGGCCGATGTCGTCTCGATATTCATCCTTCCGCCCTCGATGGCGGAACTGAAGGAGCGCCTGCTGCGCCGCGCCGAGGACCGGGCGCAGGTCATCGAGCAAAGGCTGAAGAATGCGCGCGCCGAGATCGAGCACTGGCGCAAGTATGATTACATCGTCATCAACGACGACCTGGAGCGCGCCTTCGCCGAGGTCCGCTCGATCGTCAGCAGCGAGCGCCTGCGCCGCGACCGCCGGCCCGGCCTGTTCGACTTCGTCTCCGGCCTGCTCGACGAGAAGGTCTGAGTTTCACACCAGATTCGCCAGCCTGACGAACTCCTCCACGCTCAGCGTCTCGGCGCGGCGCGTCGCGTCTATCCCGGCCGCTTCCAGCAGCCTTTCGCCGCCGAGGCTCTTGAGGCTCTGCCTGAGCATCTTGCGGCGCTGGCCGAACGCGGCCTCGGTCACCCGGCCGAGCGTCTTCACGTTGGCGGGCAGGGGGCTTTCGCGCGGGGTCAGGTGCACCACCGACGACGTCACCTTCGGCGGCGGCGTGAAGGCCTGCGGCGGCACGTCGAAGGCTATCCTCGCCTCCGTGCGCCAGCCGGCGAGCACGCCCAGCCGCCCGTAGGAACCGGTGCCCGGCCTGGCGACGATGCGCTCGGCGACCTCGCGCTGGAACATCAGCGTCAGCGATGAATAGAACGGCGGCCATTCCGGCACGGTCAGCCAGCGCACCAGGAGTTCCGTGCCGATATTGTAGGGCAGGTTGGCGACGATCCGCGCCGGTCCGTCTCCGGCAATCGCGGAAAAATCCGTCTTCAGCGCATCGCCGGGGATCACCTCCAGCCGGCCCGGATAGTGCGCCGCCACTTCGGCCAGCGCCGCCAGGCACCGCTCGTCGCGCTCGATGGCGACGACGCGCAGGGCGCCGTGCATCAGCAGCGCTCGGGTCAGCCCGCCGGGACCCGGCCCCACCTCGATGACGGTCGTGTGCGTGAGGTCGCCGGCCGCGCGCGCCACCTTGCCGGTCAGGTTGAGGTCGAGCAGGAAATTCTGGCCGAGCGACTTCTTCGCCTGCAGCCCGTGCCGCTCGATGACGTCCCTGAGCGGCGGCAACCCGTCGATGCTCGCGCGGGGGCCGCCCGCTTCGCCCTGCATGCCCTCGTCGCGCATGGTTGTTGTCAGCGCTTGACGATCTTGGCTTTCTCGCGCAACTCGGCAGTGTATTTCTTGCTCAGATCCTCGCCCGACTTGTCGCCCGCGGCGCCTTCGGTCTGGAAGGTCAGCCTGGCGACGCGGTCGTCGGAGACCTCGCGGCTGGAGCAGACGCCGATGAACTCGACACCCATCGAGGTCTCGCGCACGCCGGTGGCGCCGCCGACCTTGGTGTTCTTGATCTGCTCGGCCCAGTCCGACGGGAGTTCCGGCGCCAGCTTGCGCCCGAGGTCCTTCACCGTCACGTCGAGCAGCCCCTTGGCGAACTCGCGCGTGTTGTTGCAGCCGTTGAAGCGCGCGCGCATGGCCTCGGCCTCGCGCTTGCGCTGCGCCATCTTGCCCTTCTCGCTGGCGGGAACGACGAAGATCACCTGCTGCAGCATGTATTCCGTCGCGGTCGGCTTGGCGCCGCCCTGCTGCAGCATCCGCCGCACCACGTCCTGCTCGGACATGGTGCCGGCGTCGCGCCGGCCGCGCGCGCCGAGCGCCTGGCTCCAGCTCATCTGCGCCCGGATGAATTCCTTGAAGTGCGACTTGGTCACGCCGCTCTGGGACATGATGCCGTCGAGCTGCTTGACGGTCATCTTGTTCTGCTTGGCGAAGTTGGTGTAGGCGCCGTCCACCTGTTCGTCGGTCACCCGGATGCCCAGGCGCCGCGCCTCGGCCAGCCGCAGCGCCTGGTCGATCATCTCGTTCTCGGCCTGTTCGTTCAGGTTTCCCGTGCGCCGCTGCAGCTTGAAGAAGGCCGCGCGGCGCTGGATGTCGTAGGAGGTGATCGGAGTCCGGTCGACGATGACCTTGATCTCGCTGGCGGCCGCCGGCGCGTACGGGATCATGGCAGGCGCTGCCGCAATCATGAGCGCAAGGCCCGCTGACCTAAGGCCTTTCCTCATCGAAAACATCTCGTCGCTTCCTGTCCTCGGCTTGCTGTGGGGTTAGCGCTCCATGCCGCGCCTATACGGCGAAAGAATGTCGGTCGCGCCCCATGGAGCATGTCGCCGAAATAGCCGGTTTCGGGAAATAGCACGCTCGAACTCCGATCTGGGGCAAGGCGACCGAACAGGGACAGGTCACCGCGGCCTAGAGATCGGAGAAACTGTTCGAGGCCGAACCGAAGTCGCCGAGCGTGCGGAACGACACGTTGAACCCGATGGTCTGGGTCGTCTCCTCCGTGTCGCGGTCGCGCGTCTCGGAGAACGTCATGAGATAGGTGAAGCACTCGTCGTCATAGGCGAAGCCGACCGCGTCCCGCACCAGCACGCTCTTCTCGAAATCGTACGTGCCCGACCCGAAGACGCGCCAGTTCTCCTGCAGGCGTGCGGAGCCGCCGAGCGACATCTCGCGGCGGTCCTCGTCGAAGCCGTAGAGCGGCTGCGCCTGGATGAAGGCGTATCTGGCCGAAACGGAGAACGCATTCCCCGTATAGCCCGCCTTGAGCTCGCCGCGACGCATCTCCAGCGTATTCTCGTCGAGGCGGGTGCTGGCCGACGCCGACAGGCCGAACGGCGTCGCGAAGCCGATCAGGCCGACGAAGTCCGACGTGTCCGTCTCCAGGCCGGAGAAGGCGCCGGCGTTGACGAGATCGGGAGCCGCGAAGGAATTGTCGCCGGCGAGCTGGTAGGACTGGCCGACGATGCCGTTGGCGTTCCAGCCGTTGCCGAATATGCCCGAATAGCGGAAGCCGACATTGGCGCGGGTGCCGCCCTCGATGCGGTCGTAGCCCGAGAACTTGTCGCGCTCGAACAGCGACGTCGCGTCGAAGACGAAGCTCTGCGCGTCCTCGTT
>DATDJN010000283.1:0-3102 GCA_036520515.1 Rhizobiaceae bacterium | reverse complement strand
ATCGACGTGGCGCGGGGCGAGGCCGGCCTCGGTGAGGATCGGGCAGGTCGAGAGCGACAGCGTAGGCTGGGCGATGTAGTTGCCGGGGTTCGCGGCAAGCTTTTTCGAAAAGGTCTCGCGCTCCTTCCGGGTGGCCGTCGGCCCGACCAGCATGCCGTATCCGCCGGAGCCATGGACTTCCTTGACGACGAGGTCGGCAAGGTTTTCCTGCACGTATTTCAGGCTGTCGGGCTCGGAGCAGCGCCAGGTGCGGATGTTCTCAAGTATCGCCTTGCGGCCGGTGTAGAACTCGATGATCTCCGGCATGTAGGAGTAGATCGCCTTGTCGTCGGAGATGCCGGTGCCGGGCGCATTGGCGATGGTGATGTTGCCGGCGCGGTAGACGTCCATGATGCCCGGAACGCCGAGCGCGGAATCCACATTGAAGGTGAGCGGGTCAAGGAAGGCGTCGTCGACGCGGCGGTACAGCACGTCGATCTGCTTGTAGCCTTCGGTCGTGCGCATAGCGACGTGGCCATCGATGACTCGCAGATCATGCCCTTCGACCAGCTCGACGCCCATCTGGTCGGCGAGGAAGGCATGCTCGAAATAGGCGGAGTTGTAGCTGCCCGGCGTGAGCACCGCGATAGTCGGCGTCTTGCGCAGGTTCTCCGGCCGCACGGCGGCAAGCGACTGGCGCAGGAGCTGGGGATAGTTCTCGACCGGGCGCACCCGGACCCGCTGGAAGAGCTCCGGGAAGAGCTGCATCATGGTCTCGCGGTTCTCCAGCATGTAGGAGACGCCGGAGGGGGTGCGCGCATTGTCCTCGAGGACGAAAAACTCGTTCTCGCCGGTGCGCACGATGTCGACGCCGATGATGTGGGTATAGACCCCGGCGGGCGGCCGCACGCCGATCATCTCCGGCAGGAAGGCGTCGTTCTCGGCGATCAGGCTCTTTGGCACCCGGCCCGCGCGCAGAATCTCCTGGCGATGGTAGATATCGTCGAGGAAGGCGTTCAGCGCCTGCACGCGCTGCTCGATGCCCTGCGTCAGCCGACGCCATTCGGCCCCCGAGAGGATGCGGGGCACGATGTCGAAGGGGATCAGCCGCTCCGCCGCTTCCGCCTCGCCATAGACGGCAAAGGTGATGCCCGTCTTGCGGAAGACGCGCTCGGCGTCGCGCATCTTTTCGGTCAGCCTGGCAGGGTCCTGCTGTTTAAGCCAGCGGTCGTAGGCCGCGTAAGAGTGCCTCAAGCCGGATTTCTCCGGCTGCATTTCATCAAACGCTACCAAGCGCGTACTCCCCTGTAACGCCATTTGAAATCGCGTCGCGGCTGAAAAGCAAGCGTTATCGATGTGGCCGAGCCTTGCACCGGGTGGCCGACGCCGAATTGCCGAAAATTAGGGCAGGCGACGGCTGGATCGGATCACGTCCTGCACGGAAGCGCGGCATCGACATGCAGGGAGAAGCCCTGCTGAGGCGACCGGATGGGTGAATCAGAGGTCGCGCTGGAGCCGCGCCGCGACGACTGGTTTATCCAGGTCATCGGGCCGCACGCCGCCGCGCATCCCTGGCGTGGTTGAAGTCGGAAAGCGCTTTGCCGCCTCTCAACGCGGCGGCAGGTCGCCCCTCGCCCAGCCCTCGGTGATTTCGGCGGCGCGCTCGCTGAAGCGGCCGATCTCGATGGCCATCCTGATCTCGCTCATCAGATGCTGGTAGTAGGAGAGGTTGTTCCAGGTGAGCAGCATGGCGCCGAGCGACTCGCCCGACTTCACGAGGTGGTGCAGATAGGCGCGGGAATAGTCGCGCGCCGCCGGGCAATCGCTTTCCTCGTCGAGCGGACGGGGATCGTCGGCGTGACGGGCGTTGCGCAGGTTGATCTTGCCGCGCCTGGTGTAGGCGAGGCCATGCCGCCCTGCCCTCGTCGGCATCACGCAGTCGAACATGTCGATGCCGCGCGCCACCGATTTCAGGATGTCGTCAGGCGTGCCCACGCCCATCAGGTAGCGCGGCTTTTCGGCCGGCAATTCGGGACAGGTGATGTCGAGCATCTCGAGCATCACCGCCTGCGGCTCGCCCACTGCCAGCCCGCCGATCGAATAGCCCTTGAGGTCCATCGCCTTCAGTGCCTGCGCGGAGCGGACCCTGAGGTCCGCCACGTCGCCGCCCTGGACGATGCCGAACATCGCCTTGCCAGGCTGGTCCCCGAAGGCCGTCTTGCAGCGCTCCGCCCAGCGCAGCGACAGCTCCATCGCGCGCTCGATCTCTTTCGGCTTCGACGGCAGCGCAACGCACTCGTCGAGCTGCATCTGGATGTCGGAATCGAGCAGTCCCTGGATCTCGATCGAGCGCTCCGGGCTCATCTCGTAGGCCGCGCCGTCGATATGCGAGCGGAAGGTGACGCCCTTCTCGGTGAGTTTTCTCAGCTGCGACAGCGACATGACCTGGAAGCCGCCGCTGTCGGTGAGGATCGGATAGGGCCAGCGCGCGAACTCGTGCAGTCCGCCAAGCCGCGCGACACGCTCGGCGCCGGGCCTCAGCATCAGGTGGTAGGTGTTGCCGAGGATGATGTCGGAGCCGAGCTCGCGGACCTGGTCGAGATACATGGCCTTGACGGTGCCGGCCGTGCCGACCGGCATGAAGGCCGGCGTGCGCACGACGCCGCGCGGCATCGACAACTCGCCGCGGCGCGCCTTGCCGTCGGTGGCGAGGAGGGAGAAGGTAAAGGTGTCAGTCATGTTCGGTCCGGAAGAGCAGGCTGGCGTCACCGTAGGAATAGAACCGGTAGCCTGTCTCGATGGCGTGGGAGTAGGCGGCGCGCATGCGCTCCAGCCCCGAAAATGCCGATACCAGCATGAAGAGCGTCGAGCGCGGCAGGTGGAAATTGGTCATCAGCGCGTCGGCGATGCGGAAGCGGTAGCCGGGCGTGATGAAGATATCGGTCGCGCCGGACCATGCGGCAAGGCTGTCGTCCTTGCACGCCGCGCTTTCGAGCAGCCTGAGCGAGGTCGTGCCGACGCAGACGATGCGATTGCTGCGCGCCCTGGCGGCAGCGATCGCCGCGGCAGTGGCAGCCGACACATGGCCGGTCTCCGAGTGCATCCTGTGATCAGCCGTGTCGT
>DATDJN010000282.1:0-5946 GCA_036520515.1 Rhizobiaceae bacterium | reverse complement strand
GTCGTTGGCCGAGATCGCCACGCCGGCGACCTCGACCGAGCCGCTGTCATAGGGGTCGATGCCGAAGATCGCGGCCGCAAGCTCGCTTCGGCCGGCGCCGACCAGCCCCGACATGCCAACGATCTCGCCGGCGCGGACCTCGAAGGAGATGTCGTTCAGCACGTTGTCGCGGTTGAGGTTCTTCACCGACAGCACGACGTCGCCGATCGGCCTGGTGTCTGCCACCGTCTCGCGCACCTCGCGGCCGACCATCATGCGGATGACCTTGTCGTGATCGAGCTCGGCGATCGGCCGCGTGCCGACCAGCCGGCCGTCGCGCAGCACCGTCACGCGGTCGGCGATGCGGAAGACCTCTTCCAGCCAGTGCGACACGAAGACGATGCCGAGGCCCTTGGCCTTCAGGTCGTTCACCACGGCGAAGAGGCGGTCGATCTCGGGGGGAGACAGCGACGTCGTCGGCTCGTCCATGACGAGCACTTTCGAATCCTCGGAGATGGCGCGGGCGATCTCGATGAGCTGCTGGTCGGCAGGCGAGAGGCGTCCTGCCGGCGTCGAAGGATTGAGGTGCGGCGCGACGCGGGCAAGCGCGTCGAGCGCGCGGCTCTTCTGCCTGGAGACCGAGACGAGGCCGTAGCTCGTCGGCCAGCGGCCGAGCATGATGTTCTCGGCCACCGACATGGCCGGCACCAGATGCGCGTCCTGGTGGATGGTGGCGACGCCGATGCGATGCGCGGATGCCGGATCGGCATGCAGCGGCACGCCCTCGACCGAAATCTCGCCGCGGTCGGGCGAATAGAAGCCGGCCATCATCTTGATCAGCGTCGACTTGCCGGCGCCGTTCTCGCCGAGCAGCGCCGTTACCTCGCCGGCCCGTACCTCGAAATCCACATTGTCCAGGGCCAGCACGCCTGGGAAGGATTTGGTGATGCCGCGCGCGACGAGCACCTGGCGCGGCTCGGGCGCCGTCGTTTCGGCAGGTACGGTTGCGGCAGCCGCGTTCACCGGGCCGCTCCCGAGGGGAGGACACGCCGTGCGGCTGCGGGCGCGATGACTGCGCGCAATGTGGCTTCTCCTCCCAGTTCCGCTGGCGCCATCTGGATGGCGCGGAATGCCAATTCGAGGCTGATCCTGCGGCTTATTTCTCTACCCAAGGTCACGCTATTAGCCGCCTCTGCACATGTCAACTGGTAGAGACAGCGGACCAGTTGATTTTTTGCCGGGGAAGCCGTTTTCATATCGCCAGTCCGCGCTGATAGGCTTCGGCGATGTTGCTTTCGATCAGCCGCGGCGCGACCGCGTCGCCGACGCGCTCGATCGAAACGCCTTCAAGCAGCGGCGATTCCCGGCACTCGTGGTAGAGATCCTCGCGCGAGCGCCGGCCGATGATGGCGACGACGGAATCGAAGCCCTCGATGACCTGCTCCTCGCCGGCCACCAGCAGGTAGCGGCCGAAGCCCTGGGTCCCCGCGCCGGAGAACACCGGGCAGACGGTGACGCGCCCGGGCTCGATCGATTTCAGCGCCAGGCCGCTCCGGATCGCGATGCCCTTGATGGCGGCGCGCCGGTAGAACAGCGTGCGCGTGCCGCTCTCGATGTCGCCGCCGACCATCAGGTCCGGCGTCACCACCTCGACCGTGCAGCCCTGCTCGGCGAGATATTCCGCCGTGCCGGCACCTTCCCAATGGCCGTTGTTGTCGATGACCAAAACGCGGCCCGAAAGCGTGACCGCGCCCGACATCACCTCGTCGGAGGAATGGACGAACGGCAGGTCGAGACCGGGCACGGCGGGCAGCACCTGGCGCCCAAGCTCCATCGCCGGCGAATTGGCGGCAACCGTGCCGGGCAGGTTGGGCTCCGAGCCGGTGGCGATGACGACATGGTCGGGCTTCCCGGCTGCGAGCAGTTCCGGCGTCGCCTCGGTGCTTGTCCTCACCGCTACGCCGAGATGGCGCACCATCGCCTCCAGATGATCGGTGACGGCGCCGATGATTGCGTGCTCCGGCTGCTTGGCGGCGAGCGCGACCTGTCCGCCCAGCTTCTCGCCGCGCTCGAAGATCGTCACCTCATGCCCGCGCCGCGCCGCGATCTCTGCGGTCTTCAGCCCGGCCGGCCCGCCGCCGACCACCACCACCTTCTTGCGCACCGCTGCCCGCGGGATACCCAGGTCGTCGACCTGCAGCTCGCGGCCGGCCGCCGGGTTGTGCACGCAGCGAATGCCCTTCTCCTGCCCGACCTGATAGATGCAGGCGTCGTTGCAGGCGATGCAGGAGCGCACCAGATGCGCCTCGCCGCGCCTCAGCTTTTCGGCCGTGTCAGGGTCGGCGACGAGCTGCCTCGCGAAGCCGACGAGATCGGCCTCGCCGGCGACCAGCATCTCCTCGGCGAGGCTTGGCGGCGCGATGCGCCCGAAAGCCACGACCGGCAGCCTGCTCTGCCGCTTCAGCGCCGCGTTCAAGCCACGGAAGCTGCCCGCGGTCACGGCCGCCGGCGGGATTTCCATCCAGTAGCTGGAGAACGAGCCGGCGTCGGAGTTCATGTAGTCGACGCAGCCGCCGCGCTCGAGATGCTCGGCCATCTGCAGCCCGTAGTCGAGCCCGTAGCCGAAGGTGGTGAACTCGTCGAGGCAGATGCGCACGCCGACCGGAAAATCGTCCGCCGTCGCGCGCTTGATCGCCTCCAGCACCTCGATCGAAAAGCGCATGCGGTTCTCGAACGAGCCGCCATAGCCGTCGGTGCGATGGTTGAAGAAGGGCGAGGCAAAGGAACGCAGCAGGCCGTCATGCGCCACCTTGATCTCGACGCCGTCGAAGCCGCCTTCCATGGCGTTGCGCGCGCTGACGGCGAAACCCTCTATCGTCGCCTCGATGTCCTCGACATCCATCGCCTTGGTCGAGAAATGGCTGGACGGCTCCGGCATCTGCGAGGGCGCCCAGAGGATGTGCGGCGGGCGCTCCAGCGAGGTGTGGCCGCCATGGGTGAGCTGGCCGAAGATCCTGGCGCCGTGCGCCTGAACGCGCAACGTCAGCTTGCGGTAGAAGGGGATGATCGCGGGGTCCCACGCCGAGATGAAGCGGCGCGACATCTTTCCGCTGGGATGCACCGCCTGGCTCTCGATGACGGTGAGCCCCGTGCCGCCCCGCGCGCGCCGCTCGTGATAGGCGATCAGCTCGTCCGAGCCCATGCCGTCGAGGTTGCCGAGCGCCGTGAAATGCGGCTGGAAGACGACCCGGTTCCTGAGCGCCACCTTGCCGATGGTGTACGGACTGAACAGGCGCTCGAAGGCTGTGGTCGCTGGCATGGGCGTTGCTGGCATCTGGCTGGCTGCGTTCACTTCTGTCGGATCTCCACGCGTCGTCCGCTGCGCGCCGAGTCCGCGATTGCGTCCAGCGCGCGCATGTTGTTCACCGCATCCTCGGGCGGGTAGGGCACGGGTTTTCCCGACAGCACTGCCTCGGCGAAGGCTTCCGCCATCAGCCGGTAGTGGTTCGCCGGCGGGAAGCTCCGCTCGTTGCGGTGGCCGTCCGGATCGGAGACGATGACCAGCCCCTCGGCGGCGCGGCTGCCCATGCCGGGGATGAAGGCGCGCGGCACGTCGATCACGCCCTCCGTGCCGATCACCTGGTAGAAGCCCTGGCCGCCCGCCCTGAACGATGATGAGACGAGCGCGCTGCGCCCGCCGGGAAACTCAAGCACCGCGGACGCCGCGACGTCGACGCCGGTCTTGGCGTCCACGTCGAAGGTGGCCAGCGCCGCCACCGGTTCGCCGAGGAAGCGGCGCGCGGCGCTCACCGCGTAGCAGCCCATGTCGAGAAGGCTGCCTCCGCCGAGCGTCTTGTCGAAGCGCACATTGCCGGCGGCGTCGGCCATGATGTCGACCGACAGGTGCGCGCGCACCTCGCGCACTTCGCCGATTGCGCCGTCCCCGACCAGTTTCAGCGCATGCATGTTCTGCGGATGGAAGCGGTACATGAAGCCTTCCATCAGCGGCACGCTCTTCGCCGCGAAATGGTCGGCGACGCGGCGCGCCTGAGCCGCGTCGAGCGCAAGCGGCTTCTCGCACAGGACCGGCTTTCCGGCGTCGGCGGCCTTCATGGCCCATTCGGCATGCAGGCTGTTGGGCAGCGGGATGTAGACGGCGTCCACGTCGGGCGAAAGAAGCAGCGCCTCGTAGGAGGCGAAGACCTCCTTGATGCCGAACGCGCGGGCGAACTCCGCACTGCGTTTCGGGTCGCGCCCGGCGACAGCCGTGACGCGGCCGTTGGACGACGCCTGCATGGCCGGCACGACCTGCGAGCGGGCTATGCCTGCGGTGCCGATGACACCCCAGCGGAGCGTTGATGACAAATTTTCCTCCCTCGCTTGACCATGGTAAATCAGGCGATCTTGTAAAACGATTACGTCGATATCGAAACGCAGGCGGACCTGCTTGTCAACCGGACTTAACAGCGGGAAAGGTAAGCATTTCTGCCGTACACGCCTTGCGCCAGTGCCCTGCGGCGCTTCCGCCTGCGTCCGGCAGGCCTGAAATCCCATAGAGTTCCGCGCGCTTGCCCCGATTGACATAAGAGACTGGATAGACAATCGTTTACCTAATAAAATACGGGAGGAAACCGCATGAAATACGCCTTCAACACCTGGGCCTATGGGAGCTTCCCTTCCTGGCTCCCGTCCTACGAGCTGGACGAGGTGGTCAGGCGGCTGGCGCGCATCGGTTATGACGGCATCGAGATCGGCTGCGCGGCCCCGCATGCCTGGCCCGCCTATCTCGGCAAGGAGCGCCGGCGCGCGTTGAGGACGCTGATGGACGGCGAGGGGCTGCCGGCCGTCAGCCTGCTGCCGGCGCCCGGCGGCGGACCCGGCCACAACCCGGCTTCCCCGCTTAAGGAGGAGCGCGAGGCGACCGTCAGCCACTATTGCGAGGTGGTCGATCTCGCCGCCGACCTCGGCGCCGGGCTGGTGCTCTACATCGCCGGATGGCAGGTCTTCGGCTCGACGCGCGAGGAGAGCTACGCGCGCAGCCTCGACTGTCTGAGGCGCATCGCCAGGCATGCCGCCGGGCGCGGCGTCACGATCGCCATCGAGCCGACGGCGGCCGACTCGAACCTCATCGACACGCCGCACCAGGCGCTGGAACTGATGCGCGACAGCGGTGCGGCCAACGTCAAGACGATGTTCGACACCTACCACGCGCTCTACCGCGACGACGTGTCGGCCGACCACGTCCGCATCCTCGGCAAGGATCTCGTGCATATCCACTGCGCCGACCTCGACCGGGCCGCGCCCGGCGACGGCGTCGTCGACTGGCTGGGGGTGCTGCAGGCGGCCAGGGACATCGGCTTTTCGGGTCACCTCACGATGGAGATAGGCTTCCACACGAGGAAGGCCGATCCCGACCTCTACGCCCGGCGCGGGTTGGCCTATCTCAAGGGGCTGGAAGCGCAACTGGCTTAGGCGCTGCGCTTCTGCTCGCTCCCGCGACCGGTGAGAGGTGGAGTGCGCCGAGGGCCGGGGAGGGGTGGCCAGGTGCGCGATCCTCGCGTGAATTGGCGTGGACAGACCTTTCGCCCAAGCACTTGATTTCATTGGAATGCGAAAGAAATTTCCGGCCCTTTCATTCACACCCTTCCGCCCTGGGCGATAATGCCCACATCGCCCTCGCGGGAACCTGGTGCGCACCGGGTATCAGGGAGGGCGGCGGCGCCGGGTCGGTCGCGCAGCGGTGCGCGGCTGGGTGATGAGCCCCCAGGTCCGGCCCTCGAACCGCATGCCGTGCCGCCCTTGGGTCTAAAGACCGTAGGGATGGCCGGTAGGGACGGTTGAGGGAAGCATATGCCGGCGGGGCGCGGGAGACCGGCCACGTATAATAATTGAGAGGCTTGGCCCTGCGCCCCGCTTCCCGACTTCTGCTCCCGTGGCGAGCAGCGTTCTTTGAAATGGCCAGACCGC
>DATDJN010000281.1:0-9958 GCA_036520515.1 Rhizobiaceae bacterium | reverse complement strand
GACACGCCCAGCATGTCGCCGAACAGGATATGGTCGAGATGCACCTCGGTCTGGATCTTGGTGTAGAGCACGATGCCCAGCCCGAACATGCCGGAAAAGACTACGCCCATCACCGTATCTTCCTTGATGCGGCTATTCTCCTTAAGGTAGCCGGTCGCCAGAGCGCAAAACATGCCTGCCGCGAACGCGCCGATCGCCAGCGGAATGCCGGCGATGTAGGCAAGCACGACGCCCGGCAGCACTGCATGGCTCACAGCGTCGCCCATCAGCGACCAGCCTTTCAGCACCAGGAAGCAGGAAAGCAGAGCCGCAGGCACCGCCACCAGCAGCGAGATGGCGAAGGCCTGCTGCATGAAGGGGAACTGGAAGGGCAGGAGAAGGGTCTCGATCATGCCGCCGTCCCCGGCACATGGTCCACCACGCCCGCTTGCAGCGCCTGCCTTGCCCGGCGCCGCGCCGCCAGAAGCCCGTGCTTCGGCGCGAAGACGAAGGCAACCAGAAAGATAAGCGTCTGAGCCACGACGATGATGCCGCCGGTGGCGCCGTCGAGGAAATAGCTGACGTAGGCACCGATAAAGCTGGTTACCGTGCCTATGACGACGGAGATGACTATCAGCCGCGGGAACCGGTCGGTCAGCAGGTAGGCGGTTGCGCCCGGCGTCACCACCATGGCGACGACGAGGAACGCGCCCACTGTCTGCAACGCAGCTACCGTAGAGGCCGAGAGCAGCGTGAAGAACAGCACCTTCAGCCGGTCGGGATTGAGCCCGACCGAGCGCGCATGGTTCTCGTCGAAGAAGGCGACCATCAGATCTTTCCATTTCACCAGCAGTATCGCCAGCGACACGCCGCCGATGATGACGAGTTGCAGCGTGTCGGCGGGCGTCACTGCAAGGATGTTGCCGAGCACTATGGTTTGCACGTTCACGGCGGCCGGCGACAGCGAGATCATGAACAGGCCGAGCCCGAAGAAGGAGGTGAAGATCAGCCCGATGATGGCATCTTCCCTGAGCTTGGTGCGCTGGTTGAGGAAGAGCATCGCGCCAGCCGCCAGTCCGCCAGACAGGAATGCGCCGAAGGCGAACGGGAGGCCGAGCATATAGGCGCCGGCGACGCCCGGCACGATCGAATGCGAGAGCGCGTCGCCAATCAGCGACCAGCCCTTCAGCATAAGATAGGCGGAGAGAAACGCGCAAACGCCTCCGACCAGCGCCGACACCCACATGGCATTGACCATGTAGCCATAGGTGAAAGGCTCGAGGAGCGACGTGATCATTTCTCGCGCTCGTCGATCACGCCGTTGCGGTCCGCACCTGTGTCGTAGATCACGAAAGGTCGCTCGTCGTCCGTGAGCACGGTGACCTTTCGCCGGTCGTCGTCCTCGTGCAGGTCGGCGCCACCCAGCGTGAACTGCCTGAGCACGCCGCCGAATGCCTTTTCCAGATTGGAATGGGTGAAGACTTCGGCAGTCGGCCCGTGGCAGAGCACGGTGCGGTTGATCAGCACGGCGCGGTCGCAAAAGCGGGGCACGCTGCCGAGATTGTGGGTCGAGACCAGCATCACCCGGCCCTCTTCCCTCAGGGATTGCAGCAACGCGATTATCGCCTCCTCGGTGCGCACGTCGACGCCCGTGAAGGGCTCGTCGAGCAGGATAACCCTGCCATCCTGCGCCAGCGCGCGGGCGAGGAAGACGCGCTTTTTCTGGCCGCCGGACAACTCGCCGATCTGCCGCTTGCGGAAGGCTGCCATGCCGACCCGCTCCAGCGCCCGGTCGACCGCCTGGCGGTCCTCCTTGCGTGCTATGCGCAGGAAATTCATATGGCCGTAGCGGCCCATCATCACGACATCCTCGACCAGAACCGGGAAATTCCAGTCGACGTCCTCGCTCTGCGGCACATAGGCCACCGCATTTCGCTTGAGCGCGTCTGCAGCCGGCTGGCCGAGGATAGTCACCTTGCCGGCCGCCAGCGGCACGAAGCCCATGATCGCCTTGAACAGCGTGGACTTGCCGGAGCCGTTGACCCCGACAAGAGCCGTGATCGTGCCGCGCGGAATGGCGAAGGAGGCGTCCGTCAAGGCAGTGTGACCGTTACGGTAGGTAACGGTCACATGCTCGACATCGAGGCCGGCGGCAGTCGTGTCGGGCTTGAAGGGCGCGTTCATCCCTGCAAACCCTTGGCAATGGTTTGAGCGGTTACCTTCAGCAGGTCGAGATAGGTAGGGACCGGCCCGTTCGGGTCAGAGAGAGAATCAACGTAAAGGACCCCGCCATAGTTCGCGCCCGTCTCGCGCGCGATCTGCTTGGCCGGGTCGGGCGAGACGGTGCTTTCGCTGAATACGGCCGGGATGTGGTTCGCCCTCACCGCGTCGATCACCTTGCGCACCTGCTGCGGCGTGCCCTGCTGGTCCGCGTTGATCGGCCAGATGAAAAGCTCCTTCAGACCGAAATCGCGAGTGAGGTAGCTGAAGGCGCCTTCGCTGGAGACCAGCCAGCGCCGCTCCTCGGGGACCGCCGCAAGGGCTTGGCGGATCGGCTCGACCTCCGCCCTGATCTTCTCAGAATAGGCGGCCGCGTTACGGTTATAGGTTTCGGCGTTCTCCGGATCGTGCTCGACGAACGCCTTGCGGATGTTCTCGACATAGACGAGCGCGGCATTGGGCGACATCCAGGCATGCGGGTTGGGCTTGCCTGTATAAGGTCCTTCGGCGATCCCCATCGGCTCGACGCCTTCGGACACCACGATGCTCGGCACGTCGCTGATATTGTTGAAGAAACGCTGGAACCAGAGCTCCAGGTTGAGGCCGTTCCAGAGGATCAGATCGGCGTCCTGCGCGCGCAGTATATCGCGCGGCGTCGGCTGGTAGTTGTGAATCTCGGCGTTCGGCTTGGTGATCGATTCCACAGTCGCGGCGTCGCCCGCCACGTTCTGCGCGATGTCGGCGATGACCGTGAAGGTCGTGATCGCCTTGAACTTCTCCTGGGCAGCCGCAGAGCCGGCAAATGCAAGTCCGGCGATAAGCACAAGGGTGGCCGGGAGCAGTTTCATCACTTCCTCATGGTGGGCGGAAAGGGTTCAGGCAGCACGGTAGATAGCGCAGACTCCGCCATACGTCAATGCAATTGCAAATCGTTTGCAACTGAGTGCGACAAAAGCCCGTGTTCGATCCCTATCTTTTGCAACTGGGTGTCATCTGGCGCATAATGGCCAGATGAAGAAACGAGCATCCAAGCGGCTGGATTACGAGAAGGAACTAAGGCGGCAGGGCGTGCGAATCACCCGCCAGCGCAGCGCTATCCTCGGCATCCTGTCGGAGACGGAGAACCATCCCGACGCGCTGGAAATCTTCCGGCGCGCGGTGGAGATCGATCCGTCTATCTCGCTCTCTACCGTCTACCGCACGATGAAGCTGCTCGGCGACATTGGCGCGATCCACCGTCACGCCTTCGAAGGCGGACCCTCGCGTTTCGAGCACGCAACAGACCATCACGATCACCTGATCGACATCGAGACGGGCGACGTCATCGAGTTCAAGTCCGACAAGATCGAGCAGCTGCAGGACGAGATCGCGAGATCGCTCGGCTATGACATCGTGCATCATCGCCTGGAGCTTTACGGGCGAAAACGCAGCGCGGGCTAATCGATTCAAAGTCACGAGCGGGAATCGTCCGCTGGCGTGTTGACGAAGCTTCCGGCGCGCGTCAAACATCCCTTACAGAGGTCGGCCCGGGGGGGGCGGTCCAAGCCGACGCATACCAAGGGATG
This sequence comes from Rhizobiaceae bacterium, assembly GCA_036520515.1. Taxonomy (GTDB): domain Bacteria; phylum Pseudomonadota; class Alphaproteobacteria; order Rhizobiales; family Rhizobiaceae; genus Mesorhizobium_K. The sequence continues at coordinate 6,194 of DATDJN010000281.1, read as the reverse complement.
GAACGATGGCGGACGCCGAAATCGGACTGATCGGGCTTGGCGTGATGGGCTCGAACCTCGCACTCAACATCGCCGAGAAGGGCAACCGCATCGCGGTCTTCAACCGCACCGTCGCCAAGACCCGCCAGTTCCACGAGGAAGCCGGGCCGCTCAAAGACATGATCGTGCCCTGCGACACGTCGAGGCGCTGGCCGCCGCCATCCGCCCGCCGCGGCCTGTCATCATCATGGTGCAGGCGGGTAGCGCCGTCGACGAACAGATCGCGCATCTGCGCGGCGTGCTCTCGGCCGACGACATCATGATCGACGCCGGCAACGCCAATTTCCGCGACACGATGCGCCGCTTCAAGGAGCTGGAAGGCTCCGGCCTCACCTTCATCGGCATGGGCGTTTCGGGCGGCGAGGAAGGCGCGCGGCATGGCCCGTCCATCATGGTCGGCGGCACGGAGGCTTCTTGGAAACGCGTCGAGAAGGTGCTCACCGCGATTGCCGCAAAATATGACGGGGAGCCCTGCGCCGCCTGGCTCGGCACCGACGGCGCCGGCCATTTCGTCAAGACGATCCACAACGGGATCGAATATGCCGACATGCAGATGATCGCGGAAATCTACGGCATTCTCCGCGACGGGCTCGGCATGGGTCCGAAGGAGATCGCCCCGGTCTTCGCCAAATGGAACAAGGGCCGGCTGGACTCCTACCTGATCGAGATCACCGCAAAAGTGCTGGAGGCAGACGATCCGAAGACCGGAAAGCCGGTGGTGGAGATCATCCTCGACCGCGCCGGCCAGAAGGGCACCGGCAAGTGGTCTGCCATCGAGGCGCAGCAGCTCGGCATCCCGGCGACTGCGATCGAGGCGGCCGTTGCAGCGCGCGTGCTCTCTTCGCTGAAGGACGAGCGCGTCGCCGCCGAGAAGGCTTACGGCACTGGTGGCGTATCCAAGCTCGCCGGCAGCAAGGAGGAGGTACTCGCCGATCTCGAGCTGGCGCTTTTTGCTGGCAAGATCGCCGCCTATGCGCAGGGTTTCGCCGTGATGGCGGGAGCCTCCAGGGAGTTCAACTGGAACCTGCCTCTGCCGACGATCGCAAAGATCTGGCGTGCCGGCTGCATCATCCGCTCGCAGTTCCTCGGCACGCTGGCGAAAGCCTTTTCAGGCGGCCCGGTCTCCAACCTGCTGATGACCCCGGCCTTCATCGAGATGATGAAGGAAGCGCATCCGGCGCTCCGCCGCATCGTCGCGCGCGCCGCCGAGGCCGGACTGCCGACGCCGGCGCTCTCGTCCGCGCTCGGCTATTTCGACAGTTACCGGCTGGGACGCGGCACGTCGAACCTCATCCAGGCACAGCGTGACTTCTTCGGTGCACACGGCTTCGAGCGCATCGACGAGCCGGGCGCTCATCATGGCCCGTGGGGCAGCGGCGCCGCCTGATATCCGAAACGTCGACCATCCTGCCGCCTGGCAGCCGAAAGGACCGAGATATGGCCTGGCATCCCGCCGACAATCGCTATGAAGCGATGATCTACAACCGTTGCGGCCGTTCCGGCCTCAAGCTGCCGGCGATTTCGCTCGGCCTCTGGCACAATTTCGGCAACGACACGCCGCACAAGGTGAAGCAGGCGATCTGCCACACGGCCTTCGACCTCGGCATCACCCATTTCGACCTCGCCAACAATTACGGGCCGCCCCCCGGCACCGCCGAAACCGCTTTCGGCGAAATCCTGCGTGACGACTTTCGCAGCTATCGCGATGAGCTCATCATCTCGACCAAGGCCGGCTACGAGATGTGGCCCGGACCGTACGGCGAGTGGGGCAGCCGCAAATATGTGCTCGCCAGCCTCGACCAGAGCCTAAAGCGCATGGGCGTCGACTATGTCGATATCTTCTACTCCCACCGCTACGACCCGGAGACGCCGCTCGAGGAGACGATGGGCGCGCTGGATCATGCGGTGAGGTCGGGCAAGGCGCTTTATGTAGGCATCTCGTCCTACAACTCGCAACGCAGCCGCGAAGCAGCCGCCATCCTGCGCCAGATGGGCACGCCCTTCATCATCCACCAGCCTAGCTATTCGATGATCAACCGTTGGGTCGAGGAGGACGGCCTGCTCGATACGCTCGACGGGCTCGGCGTCGGTTCGATCGTCTTCTCGCCGCTCGCGCAGGGCATGCTGACGTCGAAATATCTCGGCGGCGTTCCCGAGGACAGCCGCGCCGCACAGGGCAAGTCGCTGCGCCAGAGCTTCCTCAACGAGAAGACTATCGCGAACATCAAGTTGCTGAACGGCATCGCGGAGCAGCGCGGCCAGACGCTGGCGCAGATGGCGTTGGCCTGGGTGCTCAGAGGCGGCCGCGTCACGTCGGCGCTGATCGGCGCCAGCCGTCCGAGCCAGGTCGAGGATTGCGTCGGCGCGCTGAAGAACCTCGACTTCAGCGCCGAGGAACTCGCCGAGATCGACCGCTACGCGACCGAGGCAAACATCAATCTCTGGGCCAAGTCGGCCGAGCGCGAGGGTCCCCCGCGCAAATAGCACGCACCTAGGAGGAACGCCGGAGTGATCCGCAACCCGATCCTACCGGGCTTCAATCCGGATCCGTCGATCTGCCGGGTCGGCAGGGACTACTTCATCGCCACCTCGACCTTCGAATGGTATCCGGGCGTCCAGATCCACCACTCCACCGACCTGGTGAACTGGCGGCTGGTCAAGCGGCCGCTGGAGCGCGCAGCCCAGCTCGACATGCGCGGCAACCCGGATTCAGGCGGCATCTGGGCGCCCTGCCTCTCCTATGCTGACGGCAAGTTCTGGCTGGTTTATACCGACGTCAAGCGGCTCGACGGCAACTTCAAGGACAGCCACAACTACATCGTCACCGCGTCATCGATCGAAGGGGAGTGGTCGGATCCGGTCTACGTCAATTCGTCGGGGTTCGATCCGTCGCTGTTCCACGACGACGACGGAAAGAAGTGGTTCCTCAACATGGTCTGGAACCATGTCTCACACGGCGTCGGCGGCAGTCCGAAGCACCCGTCCTTTGCCGGCATCCTTCTCCAGCAATACGACCCGATCGCGCAAAAGCTTGTCGGCCCGGTGAAGAACGTCTTCGCCGGAAGCGACCACGGGCTGGTGGAGGGGCCGCACCTCTTCAAGCGCGATGGCTGGTATTACATGACCACCGCCGAGGGCGGCACAGGCTACGGGCACGCCGTGACCATGGCGCGCTCACGCAATATCGACGGCCCGTACGAGCTGCATCCCGACATTCATCTGATGACCTCGAAGGATGCGCCCGGCGCTGCCCTCCAGCGCGCTGGCCACGGCCAAATCGTCGAGACGCCGAACGGCGAAGTCTACCACACGCATCTCACCTCGCGGCCCCTGCCTGGCCTGCGCCGTTCACCACTCGGCCGCGAGACCGCGATGCAGAAATGCGTGTGGGGCGAGGATGGGTGGCTGCGGCTCGCGCAGGGGGGATTGGTGCCTGACGTCGAGGTCGAGGCGCCGACCGAAGCACAGCCCCCCGCAAACGATCCCGAAACCCGATACGAATTCGACACGACCGAGCTGCCGCTCGATTTCCAGTGGCTGCGCACTCCCTATCCCGAGCGCATCTTCTCGCTAACCGCGCGGCCGGGCCATCTGCGCCTCATTGGACGCGAGTCCATCGGCAGCTTCTTCGAGCAGGCGCTGGTGGCGCGCCGGCAGCAGCATTTCACCTTCCGTGCCGAAACCGAGCTGGACTTTTCGCCAGACACCTTCCAGCAGGCGGCCGGCCTGACTCTCTATTACAATCGGCATAAGTTCCACTTCCTCGCCGTTACCCACGACGCCAGGCTCGGCCGCGCGCTGACGGTCATGAGCTGTCTCGGCGACTGGCCGGACGGCAAGCTCACCTTCCCTCTTTCCGCGCCGATCCCGCTCGCCGACGGCCCCGTGGCGATGGCCGCCGATATCGACGGCGCGGCACTTCGCTTCAGCTATCGCAACGACGGGGAATGGCTGCAGGTCGGCCCGACGCTCGACGCCAGCATTGTTTCCGACGAGGCGGGCCGCGGCGAGCACGGTTCTTTCACCGGTTCCTTCGTCGGCATGGCCGCCTTCGACACAAGCGGCGGCGCCAGGCAGGCCGACTTCGACTATTTTTCCTATCGCCCGGCCTGAGATATCGGCGAAGCCCCGCCGTCGCCTGAACGGCAGCTGCGTGGCGTGGATCAACAGCCTCTGGAAGTAACAGGTAAACGCTTGCTCTGCGTCCGCGGGCTTGCCCAAACATGACGCGGAGGCTCGCCGGGGCGGCAGTAGGCCGGCCGCCTCGCGCAATGGACATCGTGCCTGACGACGTTAATGTAGCAGACGCGCCGCCCGGCCCCGCAGTCCGCCCACCACGCGAAACGACCCAAAGGAAGTCCGCATGGACATCGTCGACCTCGTGCTCGCCATCTTTCACCACTTGCTAGTCTTCTCCCTTGCCGGCCTGCTCGCCGCCGAATTCGCGCTGGTGCGGCCAGGCCTGTCGGGAGCGAACCTCGATCTGCTCGCGCGCATCGATCGCGCCTATGGCGGCGTCGCCATGGGCGTCATCATCGTCGGCATCTGCCGCGTGCTCTTCGGCCTCAAAGGCTGGGAATATTACGTCTCCAACCATGCCTTCTGGGGCAAGATGGTCACGTTCGTCATCGTCGCGCTGCTTTCCATCCGCCCGACCAAGCGCATCGTCGCCTGGCGGCGGAGCGGCGCCGGCCTCGTGCCCGATGGCGAGATCAAGGCTGTCCGCTCTTGGATCAAGGGCGAGATCTTCTTCCTGGCGCTGGTGCTGGTCTTCGCCGCTGCAATGGCACGCAACTTCTGAACCCTGCGCCGGCGATTAGGCGGATTCGGGCAAAGCGTCGGGTTTGATCTCGACCGACGGCGCGGGAATGCTGTTGGTCTTCACCGCCGCCTTGCAGATGTCGGCGATCACGCAGCGCTCGCATTCCGGCCGGCGCGCCTTGCACACGTAGCGCCCGTGCAGGATCAGCCAGTGGTGCGCATGGCGCATGTATTCCGGTGGGATGACGTGGATCAGCCCCTCCTCCACCTCCTCCGGCGTCCTGCCGGGCGCCAGCCCGATGCGATTGCCGATCCGGAAAATGTGCGTGTCGACCGCCATGGTTGGCTGGCCGAAAGCCATGTTGAGCACGACGTTGGCCGTCTTCCTGCCTACGCCGGGCAGCTTGGTCAACTCGTCGAGGCGGTTCGGTACCTCGCCGCCATACTCGCGGATCAGCATCTCGGAGAGCGCAATGACGTTCTTTGTCTTGGCGCGCCACAGGCCGATGGTGCGGATGTAGCCGCCGAGCTTTTCCTCGCCCAGATTCAGCATCTTTTCCGGCGTGTCGGCGACCTTGAACAGCGCCCGCGTGGCCTTGTTGACGCCGGCGTCCGTCGCCTGCGCCGACAGCACAACCGCCACCAGCAGCGTGAAGGCATTGGTATGTTCAAGCTCGCCCTTCGGCTCCGGCCGCTGAATGGCGAAGCGGCGGAATATCTCGTGCACCTCGGCTGGCGTGTAGACCGAACGAGGCCGCACCCGGCGCGGACGGCGCTTTGCGTTCGAGCCGTCACGGCTGCCTGAGTGGGGCGATTTTCGCTTGGGCTTTTCCATAGCCCCTCTATATTTGTCTCTCATGAGCGATACAAACGCCGCTGCCGACGAACCCTTCTTCCGGGCTCTGCTCACGCCGCACCGTTCGCTTGGCCGCAAAGGCTTCGTCGTGCTGATGGGCGCGCTGCTGTTCGGCTGGCTGGCCACCGGCACCATCTTCCTGGCGCACGGCGCATGGCCGGTGTTCGGCTTCTTCGGTCTAGACGTTCTGCTCGTCTATATCTGCTTCAAACTCAACTACCGCGCCGCCCGAGCCCGCGAGGAAGTCTCCGTATCGCGCACCAGCCTCGACATCACAAAGGTCGCGCCTTCCGGTCGTTCGGAAGCGCATCATTTCAATCCGTTCTGGGCAAAGTTCGCGATATCCCGCCACGACGAGATCGGTATTGTCAGCATGGCTGTCGAGGGGCAGGGGCGATGCGTATCGATCGGTGGCTTCCTCAATCCCGACGACCGCGAGAGCTTCGCCACGGCCTTTTCGCGCGCGCTCGCGACAGCCAAGGGGCGGTAATCTCCCGCAAAGTCGGGGCCGACCAAGCAGGTTTCGGGTGGCTGCTGC
>DATDJN010000280.1:0-2407 GCA_036520515.1 Rhizobiaceae bacterium | reverse complement strand
CGCACCAAGTCGGGCGAGAGCCTGGTGCTGGCCAAGGCCTTCGTCGATGCTTCGGGCGACGGCGACGTGGCGGCGCTGGCCGGCGCCGACTTCATGCTGGGACGCGAGGGCGACGGGCTGACCCAGCCGATCACCTCCTATTTCCGCCTGCTCAACGTCAACGTTCCGGCCCTTATCGCCGACTGCAACGCACATCGCGACGACATGTGGGAGGTCGTCTATCCCAAGGACGCGGGCGACCGGAACGAAGACTACGTGATGGCGGTGCTGCTCACCGGCTTCCAGCAGCGCATCAAGGACAAGGTGGCGGAAGGATTCGACTGGATCATCCCGAAGGACCACATCACCATGAAGACCGGTCTGATCCCCGGCGAGATCTCCGTGAACGTAACCCGCTTCCAGGGCAACGGGCTGGACGACCGCGACCTCAGCCAGGCCGAGATCGAGATCCGCAAGCAGGCCTATTGCGCCTTCGATTTCCTGCAGAAATACGTGAAGGGTTTCGAGGATGCGATCTTCCTCGAAGTGGCGCCCAAGCTCGGCGTCCGCGAGACGCGCCGCATCACCGGGCAATATGTGATCACCGAGGCCGACGTGCGCGGCAACCAGCGCTTCGACGACGCGATCGGGCTCTGCAACTCGCCCGTCGACGTGCATGAGCCCGGCGGCAGCCGCGCCATCATGGACCATGTCGGCGTCGGCTACGGCATCCCCTACCGCACCATGATCCCTCTCGCGGTGGACAATCTGATCGTCGCCGGCCGCTGCATCTCGGCCGACGCCATCGCCTTCGGCTCGACCCGCAACGTTCCGGCCTGCACCATGACCGGCGAGGCGGCGGCGATCGCGGCGACGCTGGCCGCCAAGCGCGGCGTCGCGACCTCGGCCGTGCCCGTCGGCGACGTGCAGGCCAGGCTGCGGGAACTGGGCGCATGGCTCGGCACGCCGGGCGAGGATGTGCCTGACGTGCTGAAGCAGGCGAGCTAAGCTCGCCTGCGCAAGCCCGCCCCGCAGGAATCGCGGACGATCAGCCTGGCGTTGAGCACCATCTGGATCGGCGCGCCGGTGCGGCGGCCGGATATGCGGTCGAAGAGCAGCGTCGCCGCCTCGCGGCCGATCTCGTAGGCCGGCTGCGCGACCGCGGTGAGGCGCGGGCGGAAGGCGGCCGCCCAGGGGAAGTCGTCGAAGCCCGCCACCGCGATGTCCTCCGGGCAGGCGAGCCCGCGGTCGATGACGGCCTGCATCATGCCGAGCGTCATGAAGTTGTTGGTGCAGAAGATGGCGTCGGGCCGCGGCGACACGTCGAGCAGCGCCTTGCCCGCCTCCTCCGCCGCCGCGATGTTCGACGGGCTTTTCACGACGTGGCGGGGATCGAGCTTCAGCCCCGCCTCGGCCAGCGCCGCGCGAAAACCGTCGGCGCGCTCGTGGATGGCTGACGAGGCGAGGTCGGCCTGCAGGAGCCCGATGCGCCGGTGGCCGAGCGAGATCAGATGGCGCGTCAGTTCGCCAGCCGCCGCGACATTGTCGGCCACCACCGTGTCGGCAGCCACCCCCTTCAGCTTGCGGTCGCCGAAGACCAGCGGCAGGCCGCTTGCGGCGAGGTCGGCCAGCGTCTCCTCGTTGCCGCCGGCCGGCGCCATGACGATGCCGTCGATGCGGCGCTCGAGCACCAGGTCGATCGCGCGGCGCTCGCGCGCCGTGTTCTCCTCGGTGTTGCACAGCAGCAGGTTGTAGCGCTCGCCGCGCTCGTGCGCGGTGTCCTCGACGCCGCGCACGAAGTCGGCGAAGAACGGGTTGGTCACGTCCGATATGAGCACCGCGATGGTGCCGGTCTGGGCGACGCGCAGGCTGCGCGCGATCCCGTCCGGCCGGTATTTCAGCGCCTTGATCGCCGCCTTGACCTTCTTCTTGGTCTCGACGCTGACGGCGCGCGAGCCGTTGACGACGTGCGAGACCGTCGCGGTCGACACGCCGGCCTTTGCGGCGACATCCTTGATCGTTGCCATGCTGCGAAGAAGCCAGGGACAGGAAGGGCAGTGTTAAACGATTTCCAGCGCGATGTCAGTGTTTTCGCGGAGGATTCTCAGCACGAAGAGCGGACGATCCGTTCACGGATACGCACCATATCGCAGCATTTTTTGCGGGCCACGCGCCGGGCGCGAAATGCCCGCTGCTTGCCGGGCAGGCATGATTGCGTGATCGTTGCCGGGTTCCACGCAGGAAAGGAGCCCGACATGAATGCCCTGAAGCTCTTGCACCTTGCCGCGCTCGGCGCGGCCCTCGCCACGGCCGGCGTCGCCCGCGCTGCCGACGACACCTCGCTCTGGACGGTCTATGCGGAGTCGCTGAAGCCGGGCAGATACATCGACCTCACCCATGCCTTCGAGCCGGTGCAGCCGGTCTGGCC